>CALQGY020000004.1 GCA_943330235.2 Candidatus Kuenenia stuttgartensis | reverse complement strand
TCGCAAACACCGCTCAACCCGGACAACCTCCCCAAGGATGTGCGCATCCGCCCCGATCTGACGGAGCGCGAGGCCGAACGCATTCGGCGGTTACCCGAAGTCAGCTACGCGTCGCTGTGGGCGCAAACGCTCGCGCGCATCGATGCCGGAGGTGTGCGCTCGCAGTCCATGGCGGTCTTCGGCGCGGACGATGGGTTCACGCTGATTCAGGGCGGCGAGCTGTCCAGCGGCCGGTGGTTCACGCGCAATGAGCTCACCACAGGTGCGGCCGTCGTCGTGCTGCAAGAAAAGACCGCGCTGCGGATCTTCGGACAGGAGACCATGCTCGGACGATGGGTGCGCGTGGGGGGTCGCCCCGTGCAGGTCATTGGGATCTGGATTGAGCCCGGCAACATTTTTGCACCACCCGGCCAAGAGGTCGGAGCCGTGCTGCCGTACCGCATGATGGATCACCAGTTCCAGATCGATCGCACCAACGCGCTGTGGATTCCCGTGAAGCCGCGTGACGGATACTCCGTCGCGGACGCTCAAGGCGCCGTGACGATGGCGCTGCGTGAAATGCGCGGCCTGCGGCCCAGCGACGGCAACACATTCGATCTGGTGACGCAGGATCAGGTGCTCGACACCTTCAACAGCATCACGGGCGTCTTCTTCCTGGTGATGATCGTATTGTCGGCCGTTGCCCTGCTGGTGGGCGGTATCGGCGTAATGGCCATCATGACGGTCTCCGTCACCAGTCGCACCCGTGAGATCGGCATTCGGAAAGCCCTCGGCGCCACGCGCCGCGACATCCTGCAACAATTCCTCGTCGAGGCGGCGACGCTTACCGGTATCGGCGGCGCGATCGGCATCGTGGTGGGCCTTGGATTCGGCCGCATCGCGTCTCTCGCGCTCGATATCGACGCGCCGGTGCCGATTGCGCTCACCGGTATTGCCGTCTGCGTCTCCGTCGGCATCGGCATTGTGTTCGGCCTGATGCCGGCCAGACGTGCCTCACGCCTCGATCCGATCGAAGCGCTCCGCCACGAGTAAGGCGTGGTTCAGTAGCCGCGCAGCGCGAGAAACCAGTCCCAAAGCGCAAGGTTCACGGGCGCACCCAGCACGGCCAATTCGACCACACCCAATGTGCCGAGTACGGCGAGCAGCATCATCGCCTGCCGTCGCATGGGCGTCGCATCGCGAATGGCATGTATCGCGACGCGTAGCGTGAACGCCAGCATCGCCGCGACGCTGATCAGCAGGAACCACGAGTTCCGCTGCGGACCAAAATAGGACTCGAGAAACGTGACGCCTTCGGGAAAGAATCCGCGCCCCGGATTCTCGACGCCCAAGAAGATGTTGATGCTCGCGGCCTGGTGACTGCACCAGAATGTGGCGAGGGCCCACCAGCCGATGCGATTGGGTTGACGCCCCACCAGCACGGCCGCGACCACCAGCACGAACACCATCACCAACTGATACCAGAACATCGAAAGCACCGCGCGTGTGGCAAGCGACCACGACGGCGCTTCCGCGGGGATGGGCACGGCGAGCGAGGCGGGCCCCACCAGCCAGCCGCCGTAGAACAACACTTGGACCCACGTCCACAAGAAGGCCGCGCCGAGAAACCCACGACGCACCGCCGACGGGGATTCGAGACTCCGCTCCGCATACAGCAGCCACGCCGCCCACACCGCGAGTACGGACGCGAGCACCAGACCGATGGAGCGCGTGGCCGCCCCGCGCTCGAGCGCGAAGATGATGCCCGTGGCCGCCCACCAAAACAGCACCACCACAAATACCGAGCGCATGAAGACGCGCGCGGTGGTCTCGCGTGTGGCAATGTCGATGCCGGACAGCGAGGCAACCCGTCGGGCGCGTAAGAGCGCGATCGCCGGATGCACCATAGCGGGCGGCACCGCTGCGCGAGGCGCCGCCACCGGCGGCAATGCGCTCATGCGCGATCCCTCATGCGCGATCCCTCATGTGAGATCCCGCACGGTGCGCACGAGACCGCCCAGCGCCTTCGCGTCCGCCGTTGGTAGGAAGACATATCGTGCACGCATCGCTTCGGCGATTCGCTTCGCGATCGGTTCACCACGCGGCGAGGTGTCCACGAACATCGAGGGAATTCCGAATTGCGCGAAGGCGCGTGCCGCCAGCATCGCATCGCGCTCCGCGCCGGCCCGCCCCGGGGTGCCATCACGCGCGATGTTCGCCCGCCCATCGCTGAGAATCACCACCAGTGGCGCGCTGCCCGACCGACGCGTCGCAAGTCCCTGCTGCGCCGCGGCGTCGATGGCGATCGCCATCGGCGTGCCGCCACCGCCGGGGAGTGCCGCCAGCACACGCTTGGCGCGCGCGAGGGCGCGCGTCGGCGGCAGCAGTATTTCCGTGCCCTTCCCACGAAACGCCATCAAACTGACGCGATCCCGGCGCGCATAACTCTCCGCCAGTAGCAGTTCAACCGCGCCCTTGGCTTCACCCAGTCGATAGACCGCCGCCGATCCCGAGGCATCGACAATGAAGTGCACCGTCGTGCCGGTGCGCTCAATGAACCGACGCACCCGAAAGTCTTCGCGCCGCACTGCCACACGCGGCGAACCAGCGGTGGGGGCCGGCGTACCGGGATCACGCCCACGCACACGCTGCCACGGTGCCGCCGCCCGTAAGGTTTCCAACAGGTGCAATCGCGCACCGCCGCGCGGCACGCCACTGCGTGCACCGCGCGGACGACCACGCAGCATGTTCTGCTGCTCCGCACCAACGCGGCCGGACATGGTGCCGCTGTCGCTACGCTCCAGCAGCTGCGCCAGGAGTCCCGGCGGCAGCGCCGCCGCGACGGCGGCACGCAACAGTTCATTGCTGTCCGGCGGCGACTGCGACGTATCGGACTCGTCCTCCGGCACCTCGGGACTCGAGGGGTCGGTGTCCTCGTCCGTGGGCGGCTCCGTCTCCGGCTCGTTCTCAGATGGAGGCGGCTCAGGCGGGGCGTCCGGCGGCGTTGATTCCGCATCGTCCTCGGACGGCGGCGGCTCGGGAATGCGCGTAGCGCGGGGCGCCAACACCAGACGCGCCGCCGTCTCGGCGTCCTGCGCATTCACCAGCAGTCGCCCGCAGAGCGCCGCATGCGCCCGCGCGCACCGCACGGCAAACATCGTCGCCCGTACCGACGCGACGCCAAACAATTCGGCCGTCTGACAGAGCGCCGTCAGCCACGTGTCTTCAAGCGTCACCGACTGCAACCGACGTCGTGCGTCCCGCACGTTCGTCGTGTGCGCCTCCAGATCGGCAATGAACGCGCTGACATCGCGAGGCTCAAGAGCGAGGCGAAAGGCGGCCCGATCGATCAGCGCCGGGTGCAGGGCTTCATCATCCACCGACTCATCGAGAAAAATCACGGTGACCCGCGCCGCGTGCTTTGCCGACACGCCGTCACGCGCCACATGCAACACGCCGGAATCCAGCACGTTGCAGACAGTGGTGCGCACCGAGAGCGAGGCTCGCTCGGCCATCGGCAACACCACCAGGCCGCCATCCGCCGCCGCCAGCACACCGCGTTCCGACACGAGACGCCCAAGGCTTAGCGTCGCGGCCAGATCGACGCCGCCGATCAAGCGATCGGCACTGACGCCAATCGGTACTCGACGCTGCGGCGCACCGACCGGGAGCAGCGCGTGCAGCGCGTCCACAAAACGACGCGCCGTATCATGCATGGGGTGATCCAGCACGACGCCGCCGAATCCCGTGCCGTCGATGGCCAACAACGACGCCACCAGCGACGCATCGGCGAGCGCATTCGCTGGTGTACTCGCGGACGCATTCGCGGACGCATTCGCGGGCACCAATGCGGGTGGGACCAGGGCAGTACTCATGAGACGGTCACGCAGACGGCGTCGCGGCTCCCCACACGTCGGCGATGGCTCGCTCCACACGCGTGGTCGAGTCCGCATCGTCGAGGACGTTCCGGCGCAACCGATGGCGCAGCGCCATGGCCGCGATGCGGCGCAGGTGCTCCAACGTCACCTCCTCGGCCCCCTCGTACGCGGCGAGCGCCCGCGACGTGCGCAACAGGGTGAGCTCCCCGCGAAGCCCATCGGTGCCCAACAAGGCGCATAAGGTGGCCGCCCGCTCCAGCACCGCGTCGGAGACCGAGAGCCCCTCGAGCCGCTGGCGTCCCTTCTCGATACCACGGCGCACCTTCGCTTCGGCCTTGGTCCAGAGCGCGAGGAACGCCGTGGCATCGCGATCGAACGCATCGCGCCGCCGCACCACCTCGATGCGTGTCGCAATCGACTCCGGCGTCCGCACATCCACCGCCAGCCCGAAGCGGTCCAGTAATTGCGGCCGGAGTTCCCCCTCTTCGGGGTTGCCGCTACCCACCAGGACGAACTTGGACGGATGGCGCACGCTGACGCCCTCCCGCTCGACCACGTTCTCGCCGGTCGCCGCCGCATCCAGCAGCAAGTCGACCAGATGGTCTTCGAGCAAGTTCACTTCGTCGACGTACAAGAATCCGCGATGCGCGCGGGCCAGCAACCCCGGCTCGAACGCCTTTTCCCCGGTGGTCAGCGCCCGCTCCAGATCGAGCGCGCCGACCAGACGGTCTTCGGTGGCGCCCAGCGGCAAATCCACCATTGGCACCTGGGCGCTGGCCGTCTTGACGACGTGCCCCCCCTCGGCCCGAGCTCGGCACTCGTCGCACCGCGCGTTCTGCGACGCGGGGTCGCACCCATACCGGCAGCCAACCACCACCTTCATAGGAGGCAGCAACCCCGCCAGCGCCCGCACCGCCGTTGACTTGCCGGTACCGCGATCGCCGAACACCATGACACCACCGATGGTCGGATCGACCGACACCAACATGAGGGCCAGTTTCATCTCGTCCTGGCCTACGATGGCGCTAAACGGAAAGACGGGTCGCATGGAGACGGCGGGAGTCACGAGAAATAAGGAGTGCCGAGCACGGGTAGTGGTCGGGCCACGTTAGAAGCGCGCAGTGGACATGGCAAGGTGTTTACAATCGAAGTGTACACATTTCTTGACACTTTCGCGCCCCGTGGGTATCCTCGCGCGGTGAATCATCGTGACCAGGCCCTCTCGGCAGCGCCGCCAGCGGCGGCTGTGCCCGCGTTCCCCCCGACCGCGCCGGCTCCGGCGTGGTTCGAACGCATCCGCGACCGCTGGAACGCGCTGGTCGCCACCGATGCTTTCCAGCGGTGGAGCGCCCGCTTCCCCCTCACGCGCCCCATTACCATGCGGCGGTCGCGTGCCCTCTTCGACATCGTCTCAGGGTTCGTCTACACGCAGACCCTCCTGGCCTGCGTCGAGCTCGAGCTCTTCGAGTACCTGGCCGGCAGCGCCCGGACGGTCGATGAGATCGCGGCCCACGCCTCCCTCACGCGCGCGAACACGGAACGACTGCTCAATGCCGCGGTCTCCCTGCGCCTGATGGTCCGTCGGCGGCACGGGCGCTATGCGATCGGTCCGCTGGGCGCGCCGTTGGTGGGCAATACCGGCGTGCTCGCGTTGGTGCGGCATCACCGCATGGCCTACCATGACCTGCACGATCCGGTCGCGCTCCTTCGCCAAGGCGCGGAATCGCAGACCGAACTCTCGCAATACTGGTCGTACGCCGACGCGCAGCGCCCGCAGGCCATCGACCCGACGCGCGTCGCCGCCTATTCGGAAATCATGGCCGCCACGCTCCCGCCGGTCGCCGCGGAAGTGCTGGACGCCTACGATTTCAGCAAGCATCGCTGCCTGCTTGACGTGGGCGGCGGCGAGGGGGCGTTTCTCTCGCTCGTGGGCGCTCGGCATCAGCATCTTCAGCTGCGCCTGTTCGACTTGCCGGCCGTCGCGGAGCGCGCGACCGCGCGCTTGGCGCACGCCGGCATGGGCGCGCGGGCGCAGTGCGCGGGTGGCAATTTCCACGCCGAGCCGCTCCCCACCGGCGCGGACGTCTGCTCCTTGGTGCGGGTGCTCCTCGATCACGATGACGCGTCCGTCCTCAATCTGCTCAAGCGTGTCCGGGCGGCACTGCCACCGGGCGGCGTGCTGGTCATCGCCGAAGCCATGGCCGGTGCCCGCGGTGCCGAAACGGTCGGGGATGCCTACTTCTCCTTCTACCTGATGGCGATGGGCAAAGGTCGGGCGCGGCGGGCCTCGGAGCTGCATCAGATGCTCAAGACCGCCGGGTTTCGCCGAAGCCGCGAGATCGCCACGCGTTTCCCGATCCAAACGGGGCTGATCATCGCGGACGCCTAGCGCTCCGACGCGCGGCGCAGTCGGTCGCCGGCAAATCCCGATCGATCTTCTCATAAAATATTGACACCCTGTGGTGTCAACTACACGTTACACTCGTGAATACGCTCGCCGTCGTCTTCGAACAACCCCAGCAGCTGTCCGTACGCACGCTGGAGCTCGTTCCGGCCTCCGAAACGGATGTGCTGGTCGCTATGCGCTGGTCCGGCATCAGCACCGGCACCGAGAAGTTGCTGTATTCGGGTCGCATGCCCCCGTTCCCCGGCCTCGCGTATCCGTTGGTGCCCGGGTACGAGGGGGTCGGTGAAATCATTGAGGCCGGCGCGGCATCGGGTCGGACCGTCGGACAGCTGGTGTATGTCGCCGGGTCGCGAGGGTTCACCGACGCGCACGGCCTGTTCGGTGGACAGGCGGCCCGCGTGGTGGTCGCGGGCGCCAAGACGGTCCCCCTGCGCGCCGATCTCGGCGAACGGGGCACGCTTTTCGCCCTCGCCGCGACGGCGCATCACGCGTTGGGCGACACGCCAAGCGAGACTGACCTCCAGATGCCCGAACTCATCGTGGGGCACGGAGCGCTGGGTCGACTCATCGCCCGCCTGGTCGTGATGTACGGCGCGCCGACGCCCACCGTCTGGGAGACGAATCCCATTCGCATGGATGGCGCGCGCGGCTATCCCGTCATGCATCCGGACGAAGATCCGCGGCGCAATTATCGCACCATCTGCGATGTCAGCGGCGCCGACGGCCTGCTCGACACGCTCATCGCCCGACTCGCGCCCGGCGGAGAGATCTGCCTGGCCGGTTTCTACAGTGAACCTGTGCACTTCACGTTCCCCCCCGCCTTCCTGCGCGAAGCGCGATTCCGTATCGCGGCGCAGTGGAAGGAGCGTGACCTACAGGCCATTGCCACGTTCGCGAACGAGGGGCGCCTCGATCTCAACGGACTGATCACGCATCGTGAACCCGCTGCACACGCCGCTGCTGCGTACGAAACGGCGTTCGGCGATCCCCATTGTGTCAAGATGATCCTCGACTGGAGACCCGCTGCATGAGCGACAACGGCATGACTTCCGAGAACGGCGCCCTCCATCAGCTGCACTCGCGCGTGCGCGACGAAGCCGCGACCGCACCAGACGAAGTGCACACCGGCCCCGTCACCAAGGAGACGCAGATCATCGCGATCTACGGGAAAGGCGGCATCGGCAAGAGCTTCTCGCTGGCGAATCTGTCGTACATGATGGCGCAGCAGGGCAAGAAGGTCCTGCTCATCGGCTGCGATCCGAAGAGCGACACGACGTCGTTGCTCTTCGGTGGACGCGCCTGCCCCACCATCATCGAAGTGTCCTCGCGCCTCAAGCTGGCCGGGCAGCAGGTCTCCATCAGCGACGTCTGCTTCAAGCGCGATGGCGTCTTCGCGATGGAACTGGGCGGCCCGGAAGTCGGTCGCGGGTGTGGTGGCCGCGGCATCATTCATGGCTTCGAAATCCTCGAGAAGCTCGGCTTCCACGAATGGGGATTCGATTTCGTCCTCCTCGACTTCCTGGGCGACGTGGTCTGCGGCGGCTTTGGCTTGCCCATCGCCCGCGACATGTGTCAGAAAGTCATCGTGGTCGGATCCAACGACCTCCAGTCGCTCTACGTCGCGAACAACGTCTGCTCGGCCGTGGAATACTTCCGCAAATTGGGCGGCAACGTGGGCGTCGCGGGCATCCTCATCAACAAAGATGACGGCACCGGAGAGGCCGAAGCCTTTGCGGCCGCGGCTGGCATTCCGATTCTCGCCAAGGTGCCCGCGCACGAAGATATTCGTCGCAAGAGCGCCAACTACGAGATCATCGGATTCCCCGGCGGTCAGTGGGGGCCGCTGTTCGGCGAACTCGCGCAGGCCGTGGCCGATGCGCCGCCGGTGCGCCCGAAGCCGCTCACGCAGGACCAACTGCTCGGACTATTTGCCGCCAGCCAAGTGGGTGGCAACGTGGTGCTCGAACCGGCCACGATGTTCGATCTCGTCGGACGCGAAGACGTGACGAAGCCGTCGCTCGAAGTCGTCTACGACACCGTTTGACGCCGAGACGGCCATGAACGCCAATCATCCAACGCAGCCGTCGGGCGAAGTCGTCTACGACGCGGCGGGGAGCACCCCTACCGCGAACGACGCCGACCAACCCACCTCGCGCGCACTGCCGATCATTGATGCCGGCAGCATCAATGCCGCCGCGACTACCAGCGATGGACTGGGCTGCCACGCCGGCGCCGACGAGATGCTGGCCGCCGCCAAGGCGGCCGGCAAGAGCGAGACACTCGACCGCTACGCCGCGGACTACCCCAAGGGACCGCACGATCAGCCGCAGAGCATGTGCCCCGCCTTTGGGTCGCTGCGCGTAGGACTGCGCATGCGCCGCACCGCCACCATCCTCTCCGGATCGGCGTGCTGCGTGTATGGCCTGACCTTTACGTCGCACTTCTACGGCGCGCGACGCACCGTTGGCTACGTCCCGTTCAATTCAGAAAGCCTCGTCACCGGCCAACTGTTCGAAGACATTCGCGACGCCGTCTTCAAAATGGCCGATCCGGCGCTCTACGACGCGATCGTCATCACGAACCTGTGCGTCCCGACGGCCTCCGGTGTGCCGCTGCAGTTGCTCCCCAAGGAGATCAACGGCGTGCGCATCATCGGCATTGATGTGCCGGGCTTTGGCGTGCCCACGCATGCGGAAGCGAAAGATGTGCTGGCCGGTGCCATGCTCCGGTACGCGCGCACCGAGGCCGAACAGGGCCCCGTGTCGGCGCCGCGCGGCGGCAAGAGCGAGCGCCCCACCGTCACGTTGGTGGGTGAGATGTTCCCCGTTGATCCCGTTGGCATCGGCATGATGCTGGAGCCGCTTGGCCTGGCCGCCGGCCCCGTCGTGCCCACGCGCGAATGGCGTGAGTTGTATGCGGCGCTCGACTGCGTCGGCGTCGCGGCCATTCATCCGTTCTACACGGCGTCGTACCGCGAATTCCAGGCGGCCGGTCGTCCCATCGTGGGCTCAGCCCCGGTTGGCTACGACGGCACCGAAGCGTGGCTCGAGTCTATCGGACAGATGGCCGGCGTCGCGCGCGAGAAAATTGATGCGGCCAAGAACAAGTTCCTGCCCGCCATCAAGGGCGCGCTCGGCGCGAAGCCCATTCAGGGGCGCATCACGTTGTCCGGGTATGAAGGGTCGGAGCTGCTCGTGGCGCGATTGCTCGTGGAAAGCGGTGCCGATGTGCGCTACGTGGGCACCGCGTGCCCGCGCACACCGTACAGCGAAGTCGATCGCGAATGGTTGGCCGCGCGCGGCATTCATGTGCAGTACCGCGCCTCACTCGAACAGGACCTCGCCGCCCTGCATGAGTTCAAACCCGATCTCGCAATCGGCACCACACCGGTCGTGCAGAAAGCCAAAGAGCTCTCCACGCCGTCGCTGTATTTCACCAATCTCATTTCGGCGCGCCCCCTCATGGGCCCGGCCGGTGCGGGCTCGCTCGCGACCGTGGTCAACGCCGCCCTCGGCAACAAGGCGCGCTTCGATACCATGAGCGCCTTCTTCGACGGCGTCGGCACGGGCTTCGCCTCGGGCGTCTGGGAAGAGGTGCCACAAGATCACCCGGAATTCCGCGATCACTATAAGCGCCACCTCGCCAAACTGGCGCGGGCGCGGAAGTCCGAGGAGATGGTCTGATGCTGGTGCTCGATCACGATCGCGCAGGTGGTTACTGGGGCGCCGTGTATGTGTTCACGGCCATCAAGGGGCTGCAAGTCGTTATTGATGGACCGGTCGGCTGCGAGAACCTGCCCGTCACCTCGGTGCTGCATTACACCGATGCCCTGCCGCCGCATGAACTGCCCATTGTCGTCACGGGCCTCGGTGAAGACGAACTCGGTCGCAACGGCACCGAAGGCGCGATGCGTCGCGCGCACAAGACGCTGGACCCCGAGTTGCCGGCGGTGGTCGTCACCGGCAGCATCGCGGAGATGATCGGCGGTGGCGTGACGCCGGAAGGGACCAACATTCAGCGCTTTCTGCCGCGCACCATCGACGAAGATCAGTGGCAGGCCGCCGAGCGCGCGCTGTACTGGCTGTGGACGGAGTACGGATTGAAGAAGGGCGTGGCGCCCAAGCCGAAAGAGCGCGCGCCCGGCGCCAAGCCGCGTGTCAACATCGTGGGCACGATTTACGGCTACTTCAATTCCCCGAGTGATCTAGCGGAAATTCGCCGCTTGGTGGAAGGGATCGGCGCCGAAGTGAACATGGTGTTCCCGTTGGGCAGCCATCTCGAGGAAGTCCCGCGCCTCGTGGATGCCGACGTGAATGTGTGCATGTATCGCGAGTTCGGCCGCATGCTCTGCGAGGCGCTGGACCGTCCGTACCTGCAGGCCCCCATCGGCCTGCACAGCACGACGAAATTCCTGCGCACGCTGGGCGAGATGCTCGGTCTCGACCCCGAGCCGTTCATCGAGAAAGAAAAGCACACGACCATCAAGCCGTTGTGGGATCTCTGGCGCAGCGTCACGCAAGACTTCTTCGGCACGGCCAGCTTTGCGATCGTGGCGAACGAGACCTACGCGCGCGGCGTGCGGCATTTCCTCGAGACGGAGATGGGCCTTCCCTGCTCCTTTGCGTTCTCGCGACGGCCCGGCGTGAAGCCCGATAACGCGGCGGTGCGAGAAGCCCTTAAGGCGACGCCGCCGCTCATCATGTTCGGCAGCTACAACGAGCGCATGTATCTCGCCGAACTGGGGGCGCGGTCGCTGTATATCCCCGCCAGCTTCCCCGGGGCCATCATCCGACGGCACACGGGCACGCCGTTCATGGGCTACTCGGGTGCGACGTATCTCATTCAGGAAGTGTGCAACGCGCTGTTCGATATGCTGTTTCATATCCTGCCCTTGGGCACGGACATGGACAAGATCGACGCGACCCCCTCGCGGCTGCACAAGGAGCTGCCGTGGGACGATGACGCGAAGAGTGCGCTGGATGAAATCGTCGATCAGTATCCGGTGCTTATCCGCATTTCCGCGGCCAAGCGCCTACGCGACCTGGCGGAGAAAGACGCCCGCGACGCGGGCCAATCGGAAGTCTCGCGCGATCACGTCCTGGCGAGCCGCCGCGGCTTGGTTGGCGCGACGAGTTAACGACCGGCGTCACGCTTCCCGTCCAACCCAAACACACGAGGCGAAACAGATCATCTGTTTCGCCTCGTGTGTTTGGGGGGCCATCGCCGTGGATGTGTCGCGGGGGAGCCGTTACGCGGTCTCGGCCAACGCCCGACGCACCGCCTGCACGACGTCGCCCGGTCGCTCGTCCGGGATCAGATGCCCCGCCTCGATCTCACGCCAGGTGGCGTGCGGTATTCGGTCGACGACGCGCCGCAGGGCGCCAGCAGGGACCCATCGATCGCGGCTTCCCGCGAGCACCTCAAGCGGTGTCCGCAGGGCGAGCGTGTCGCGCAGGAGCGCCGGGAGGTCCCACCGCGACATCATCGTGAGTGCGGCATGGACGTGCTCCGGCTGCGTGCACAGCCACCGGTAGCGTGCGAGCGCGTCGGGCGAGAGCCGCGTGCCAGAGCTCGCGAGCATCACCTCAACAATGCGCGTCGCCTGCGCGAGCCACGCGCCTCCCTGGGCGATGACCTCCCGTTCAACAATGGCGCCGAGGAGCGGCGCCAGCAGCGCCAGATAGAGCGCCGGCGGCGGCACCAGCGCCGGATTCACCCCGAGGACGCGTGACGGCGCGATCCGCCCATCGAGGACCATCTGCAGCAGGATCGGGACGCCGGCGGAGTGTCCAACGACGAGCACCGGGCGGGCACCGAGCCGATCGAGGAGATCTCCCACCGCCTGCGCCATGCGGTGCAGCGAGAAGAGCGCTGGACCGTCGGGCGCACCGACGTCGCGCTGCGTGAAGCCGTGTCCGGGCAGATCGATCGATACGACGGTGCAGGAACTGGTCAGTGCCTCAGTACACGCGGCCCACGAGTGCGTGGAACCGCCCGTCCCGTGCAGGAACAGCACCAATGGTCCGTCCCCCGCGCGTTGGACATGCCATCGAAAGCCGGCGGCCGCATAGAACGCGGAGTGCTGCCGACCCGGCCAATCGGGGGGGATTCTACCGGTATCTGGAATGCGCACAGGGAATTTGGCGTGGGAAACCCGTATGTCGGGGAACAACGGACGGAAATGTGGAGAAAGTTTGACGAAAACCGTAAATAATTCTTGACGCCTTACACTGTAAGGTTCAGTTTACATCGCGGTTCACAGGCGTATTTCGCCACCCCGATATGGGGTTGGCATCCCCGCCGCGCGGGATGTGCGCGGTAGCTCCGAAAGTTCTCCGGAGGTTTCGATGTCGATGTACGATGACAAGGGCATGACCGAGGCAGAAGCGATCCGCTTCAACAAGTACTGGATCGCGGGAACGGGCGTGTGGGTGCTGGGTGCGGTGATGGCGCACCTGCTGGCGTGGAGCTGGCGTCCCTGGTTCTGATACCAATCAGAACCTTCTTCCCCCTCTTCACGCTCTAGGAGCATTCTATGTATCGCATTTGGATCGGGCTTGATCCGCATTTGATCATGGGCGGGATCGGCTCGTTCATCGCCGGTGCCGTGCTGTTCATGCACATGTGGGCTTTCAGCCAGTTCAACTGGCCGGGCACACTCAAGGCGAAGTACGCGACGCACTCCGCCGCTGCCGTCGCCGCCCCCCGCTGAGGAGTCATCATGCATCGTATTTGGCTGATGTATGACCCGCGTCGCGTCATGATTGCCGTTGGTGGCTTCGTGGGGCTGCTCGCGTTCGTCATTCATTTCATCCTGCTCAGCTCGCAGCGTTACTCGTGGATTGAGAACGGGACGTTGTCAGCAGCGCAGGCGCCCGTCGGGGCGTCGGCTCCGGCGGCCGCGGCAGAAATGTCGCCGCTCCCGCCAGGTCGGTAATTCGTCGCGCGTCGTCGCCGGGATGGCGCATCGCACGTGTCGGTGCGACGCCATCCCCGGCCGACGCCAGCCCTGTTCTCGTCTGCTCGTCCGGAGAAATCGCCCATGGCGATGCTGAGCTTCGAAAAAAAGTATCGTGTCCGCGGAGGCACACTGATCGGCGGAGATCTGTTCGATTTCTGGTTCGGTCCGTTCTACGTGGGATTTTTTGGTGTCACGACGATCTTCTTCGCCTCCCTCGGCACGATTCTGTGCGTCTGGGGCGCCGCGATGGGACCGACGTGGAACCTCTGGCAAATCTCCATTGCCCCGCCTGACCTCAAGTACGGCCTGATGTTCGCGCCGATGCGTGAGGGCGGTCTGTGGCAGATCATCACCCTGTGTGCGTTGGGTGCCTTCGGGAGCTGGGCGCTTCGCCAGGCCGAAATCAGCCGGAAGCTCGGCATGGGGATGCACATTCCGTGGGCGTATGGCGGCGCCGTTCTGGCCTACACCACGCTCGTGGTGATTCGACCGGTCTTGATGGGCGCGTGGGGACATGGATTCCCCTACGGCATTTTCTCGCACCTCGATTGGGTGTCGAACGTGGGGTACCAGTACCTCCACTTTCACTACAATCCGGCGCACATGATTGGCGTGACGTTCTTCTTCACGAACTGTCTCGCACTCGCCATGCACGGCTCGCTCATTCTCTCGGTGACGAATCCCCCGAAGGGAGAGCCGGTCGGTGTCAGCGAAACCGAAAACGTTTTCTTCCGCGACCTGGTCGGCTACTCGATCGGCGCGATCGGCATCCATCGGCTGGGCCTCTTTCTCGCAGTCGGGGCGGCCATTTGGAGCGCGATCTGCATCGTGATCTCCGGTCCCTTCTGGACGAAGGGCTGGCCCGAGTGGTGGGGCTGGTGGCTTAATCTCCCGATCTGGCGCTGAGGCGCGGGCCATTATGCTCGAATATCAGAACCTCTTTACACGCGTGCAGATCCGCACCGCCCCCGACCCCGGCATTCCCATCGAAGGAGCCGAGAATCGTCTGGGATCGGGGTGGTTCTTCGGACTCGCCGGTAAGATCGGCGACGCACAGATCGGTCCGATCTATCTCGGTACGCTCGGAATCCTCTCGCTCCTCTGCGGATTCATTGCCTTCGAGATCGTCGGCCTGAACATGTGGGCGTCGGTGAACTGGAATGTCATCGAGTTCGCGCGCCAGTTACCGTGGCTCGCGCTCGAACCGCCGCCACCGCAATACGGTCTGCATCTGCCGCCGCTCGCGCAGGGTGGCTGGTACCTCATGGCCGGCTTCTTCCTGACGATGTCTATCGCCCTCTGGTGGCTGCGCACGTATCGTCGTGCGCGCGCCCTCAAGATGGGCACGCATCTCCCCTGGGCCTTTGCCTCGGCGATCTTCCTGTACTCGACGTTCTTCATTCAGCCGCTCTTGGTGGGCAGCTGGAGCGAGATGGTGCCCTTCGGCATCTTCCCGCACTTGGACTGGACGTCGGCGTTCTCGATTCGCTACGGCAACCTGTACTACAACCCGTTCCACGCGCTCTCCATCGTGTTCCTGTATGGCAGCGCGGTGCTGTTCGCGATGCACGCCGCCACCATTCTGGCCGTGGCTCGCCTCGGTGGTGAACGCGAAATCGAACAGATCACCGATCGTGGCACCGCGGCCGAACGCTCCATGCTCTTCTGGCGCTGGACGATGGGCTTCAATGCGACGATGGAATCGATTCACCGCTGGGCGTGGTGGTTTGCCGTGCTCACGACCTTCACCGGCGGCATTGGCATTCTGCTCACGGGTACGGTCGTTGATAACTGGTATCTGTGGGGCGTGAAGCACGGGTTGGTGTCCAACTACCCGGCCGCCAATACGCTCACCCCGGAACAGCAGCAGCTCTTGCGTGGACGCTACCAGGGTACAGCGCCCGATTCGTTCCCGTCGTACGCAGCCCCTGTGGCGGCACCGATGGTGATCGACTCCAGCACGGTCATCCTGCCGGTTGACACCACCAAGCAGAAAACTGATTCGACCGCCGTCGTTCCCGCCTCTGCACGGAGGATTCCGTGAACCGTTTTGCCCGAGCCGCCAGTGTGTGTGCGCCAGCGTTGCTGCTGGCGCTCACCGCCTGCGGTGATCACAACACCGACACGGTGCAGGTTGGATATCGCGGCGTCGCGATGGAGCAGAACTACGACCGTGGGGACCTGAAGAAGAAGTTCGCTCAGGTCAAACTGCCGGCAACGCTGCCGCCGGCCGGCGCGTCACCGCCGGGCCCGCTGCCGTGGAAAAACGTGCAGGTGCTCAACGACATCTCGGTGTCGGAGTTCACCCGCACCATGCTCGCGATGAGCACGTGGGTGGCCGGAACCGGTAACTGCGCCTACTGCCACAACGTCGCCGACTTCGCCGCCGATACACTGAACAACGGCAAGCCGCTGTATACCAAGGTCGTCGCACGCCGCATGCTCCAGATGACGCGGCAGATCAACGGCCAGTATTCGGCGCATGTCAAGCAGACGGGCGTCACCTGCTACACGTGCCACCTCGGCAAACCGCTCCCCAACGGCCTCTGGTTCTATTCCAGCCAGAACGACTACCTGCGGCACTACCTCGACCGCGATGGCGCGCGCGTCGTCTCGCATACGGTCGCGCCCTCCAAGGCCAATCGGAGCTCCGTGAAGCAGACCGAGTGGACCCACGCCCTGATGATCAGTCAGTCGCGCTCCCTCGGTGTCAACTGCACCTACTGCCACAACACGCGGCAGTTCGCCAGTTGGACACAGGCCCCGCCAGCACGCGTGACCGCGATGCACGGCATCCTGATGGTGCGAGACCTGAACACGAACTACCTGGCACCGCTGCAAACGGTCTTCCCGGCCGTGCGGCTCGGATCCATGGGTGACGCACCGAAGGCGCAGTGCGTGACGTGCCACAACGGCAACTACAGGCCGCTGTTCGGCGCCAAGATGGTCCGCGACTACCCAGCCCTCTGGGGACGTCCGGAATGGGATGGCAAGCCGTTTCCGAGCTTGACGCCCGTTGTCGACACGACCGTCAAGGCCCCCGCTGCAGCGAAAGCCGTAAGCGGCGCGGCGGCTTCCTCCTCTGGAGCTGGCCTGCCCTAACTCATCAGGCGTTCGGCGAGCCGTTGGCGCCGAACGCCTGGTCGCGAAAAGATCGCTGCGCACAGGGTCACTGACCCGACGCGTGGCCCCCGCCCCGTGATGCTCAGGCATCGCGGGGCTTTTCGCATGGCCCCCGCGCTTCACCGCGAGTGAGTGCCCATCAATGATTGGTCGCGCGTCATCGCACGAGGAGCGGAGGCAAAGAGCCCGCGCAGGCCGCGTCGGATGAGCCTACGTCATGCGACGACGCCGGAGCACGGCGTCGGACGTGGTATTCCCGACGAGATTATCGACAGACGGGATGGACGCGTCGGTGACTGAAGGGGCCCAGTGGGCGCGAATGACCAGCGGGGGCCATCGCGCAGCAACTCACACCGGGCCAGCGTTCAGCGCAGCAAGATGTCGAAGGACTCGACTTGAGTCGGGCCGAAGCTCGTGATCGTGATGTGCTGCTTGGTGGCAGGATCCAATAACACCAAGCGCCCGTCGGTGTAGCGCACGAGCCGGAAGGGAATATCACGACCGATGCCCGCCGATTGACGCGAGCGTGTCAGCGCGCGCAGCGCACCACGGAGGAACCCGTTGGTATTCGGCGAGAGACGCGTCGACTCCTTCTTCGTCGATGCATCGGTCACAATGATGCCGCCATCAGGCGCATCGGTGAACTGCAAGTCCCGCTGAAAGAGCACGGTCGTCGCCTTCTCTCGGTCGCCGCCGATTCCGAATACGCGCGCCGAGATGGCGAGGCCGAGGACGAACACCACCAGCACGCCGGCCATGATCAGTGCCGGACGTGGCACGTTCATGGTTGGCTCGGCGCCTGGTCGTGCTCCCGGTTCCGGCTCGAAATGAATGGGGCCGGTCATGTGCGAACCGGCTGTGTCAGCATCAGGGCATCGACGCCCGCCTCACGTGCGGCAGGGGCGCTGGTGACGTTCTCCGCGTTCACCGTCGCATACTGATTTACCGCGCTTGCCAAGATTTCTGCGACCGGACCAGGGGTGACCAAACCACGCAGCACTGGCTGCGGGTGATTGATGGAGAAGACCCGGCAGTGCGGCCAGAGCGCGATGTAGGCGATGCGTTGACCGGGCACCAGCGTCAGCAGCAGTTGACCAGTGCCGTCTTTAAACGAACCGATGTCGACTGACGACAGGATCGCAAACGGGATGTTGATGGACATGGTGAAGACCATGCCGATACGCATGACAACCCGTTTATCGGTGATGGCGTACCACGTGGTCGAGCACACCAAGTGCGCGAGCACGAAGACGAGCACCATAACGATACTGCACAATCCCGCCGCGATCGCAAAGCCGACGGCGAACTCGCGACTGCCGAACGCCGCGGTCGTTGACACGGCCCACCAGCCAAGAATCACGGCGAAGTAGAGCGCCATGAGCCGCCAATGGAATACGTGGGTAGCGACCGCTCTCGCGGAGGGTGCGCCTTCCCACAGGAGACGCTCGCCCGCAGGTAACGGATGGGGAACGCCCCTGATATAGGCAGGCGTCCCCACCTCGTTGGCCTGACTCATATGATTGGTTCGCTCCGCGCCGCGGTGGCGTAGAGGTGACCACCCGCGTAGTACGCCATCACGCGATCTTCTTCGAGCAGCGTGATCTGCTCAGTGCCCGCAATGGCCGGGACGTTGGCGAACTGCGCGGACGTGATTGACTTGACGATCAGCTTGTCGTTGCCCCAGAGACCGAAATTGGGCCACTGCACAAAGCCGGCAGGCAGCATGACCGTGCGCGAGCCATCGGCCAAGCGCACTTCGTAATACCGAACCTGCGGCTCGGCACGATCAACCCAGATATCCTCGACCGTACCAGCGACCGCCTTGTCGGCAGCCACCACGGGCAGGCCACGCGGATCCGGATCGCCCTTGGCAACGAAGAACGTCGGGTCGAGTCGCATCGGCACGATTTTGACCGCACCGTGGTACGTGCGGTCGGGCGTATCCGACCGCTGCGCCCATGAGGCTGGGCCGACGCCATCGATCATCGGGTTGCCAGTAGGAATCAGCGGCGATCCGTTGTACCGGTCGGCGGGAACCGCTTTGATCTCAGACATCAGTGCGTTCCTCCCTCAGTCGGGCGATGAATGTAGGTCTTCTTTTCTGGTACCGGCGGCCACCCTTCGCGCGGTCCCTGCGGCGACTCCAACGGGTATCCCTCGCGCTTGTCTTCCCGGCGCAAGAAAATGATCAAACCGGCGAAGAAGAGCCAGAAGGCATAGAGCGCGATCTGGGCACCATCAATTTTCTCCATCATACGGCCGCTCCGCAGCGAGGGTGAAAGTGTCAGGCAGGAATGTCTGCAAGTCCGAACGAACTCGGCGCCGACTCGAGTGACGCGCGCTCGACTCGACGGACGACCAGCGGTCCCAAGGCCACCAACGTGGCGAAGAGGACCAGAATCTCAACCACGTACACGGCTGAGTATGGAACAGACGGGACGCTCAGCACGGGGCCAAGCGCACCGCGCGCCACCAGGTGCGACAACCAATCTTTCGCGACGCCGGACAGCGCAAACGACAGCCCTTCGGCCGTGGCAAACACGGCGCCCCACGCGCCCAGCGCGATGCCATGCTGGGTCGGATCACGCAATCGCATGGCGTACGAGAGCGTCCCTACACCGAAGAAGCCTTCGCCGAATCCGATCGTGGCCGTGCCAAGCCGGAACATCATCGGCGCATCGAGCGGACTGGCAAACACGATCATCGCGAAGCCGACGATACCGATGAGCACACCGAGTGCGGCGAGGCGAATGGGATCGCGCTGCCGTCGCAGCAAGACGGCCGAAAGACCGAAGGCGGCCACCGCGCCGATCGCCATGATGCCCGTCAGCAGCGTGGTCTGCGAGACCGACAGACCGAGGATCTCGCCACCATACGGTTCGAGCAAGACATCCTGCAGATTGAAGGCGAAGAAGCCCAGCCCCGACGCCACCAGGAGTCGCACTGCGCGACCGCCGCCCGCGAATGTCCGCCACGCCTCGCGGAACATGGGACGGCGTTCGCCCTTCGCATATTCAACTACACCGCGGACGCGAGCTTCCTGCTTCCACAGCGACACGACGTTCGTGACGATGGTGAACACCGCCGTTCCTTGAATCACCTGGATCAGTCGCAGCGAGCTGAAATCGCGCAGCAACCATTCCAGGCACAAGGCGCTGATGAGGGTCCCGAGCAGCATCATCAGATACATGAGCGCAACCACACGCGGACGCTTGTCTTCCGAGACAATATCGGTCGCCAGCGCCAACCCTGCGGTCTGCGTGGTGTGCGCACCCGTTCCGACCAGCAGGAATGCCAGTGCGGTCCCCGCATGACCTAACCACGCCGGACCGACGCGCGGACCGTCCGAGAGCACCAGCAGGGCGAACGGCATCATGCTGAGTCCTGCGAATTGCAGCATCGTGCCGCCCCACAGGAACGGCACGCGCTTCCATCCGAGGATACTGCGGTATGTGTCGGACTTGAACCCGATGAGGGCGCGAAACGGCGCGGCCAACAGCGGAATCGCCAGCATGATCGCCACCAGCGACGCGGGGACGCGCAGCTCGAGAATCATGACGCGGTTCAACGTGCCGACGAACAACGTCTGCACCATGCCCACGGACAGCTGGAACATCGACAACCGCAGCAACCGGCTCAACGGCAGCTCGGCCGTCGCGACGTCGGCAAACGGCAAGAAGCGCGTGCCGAGCGTCCGCCACACGCGTAATGACCGAGAGGGGGTGCCTTGGGGCTGGGACATCGGCCTTACCAGGTCGGCTGCATGCGGACGTCCGCCGGCAGCGCCTGTTTGTGCGGCGGGCGAAGATAGAGGCGCACGAAGGTCACGACATTGGCGGCCTTGAGCGCGAGGACCTTCACCTTCGAGAACAGCCCGCCCTGCTCTTCCGCCTTGCGCATGGCGTCGGTGTTCTTCCACATGGTGTCGAGCAACGCCCAGAACTCGGGATCGTCGGTGTTGATGGTGTGCGGAAACACCTGGCGGCTGATGAGGTTCGTGAGCGCGATCACGCGCCGGTCGAAGTCTTCAACATCCATGCCCATCTGGGCAAAGAACGGTGCACGCGCATGATCGCGCACGTACATCGTGCAGAATACCGCGAGCAGGAAGAACCGGATCCAGAGCCGGTTCCGGCCCTCGAGAAATTCGGGGTTCGAGCGCATCAACACGGCAAACGCTTCGCCGTGGCGGAATTCATCGAGACACCAGTTCTCAAACCATTTGAAGATGGGATGGAACCGCTTGTCCGGCTTCTGCTCGAAGTTGCGATAGATCGTGATATAGCGCGCGTATCCGATCTTCTCTGATAGATACGTGGCGTAGTAGATGAACTTCGGCTGGAAGAACGTGTACTTCTTCGCTTTCGTGAGAAAGCTCAGATCCACGGCCACGTCGAAGTCGTTCAGCGTGTGATTGATGAAGCCGGCGTGACGCCCCTCATCGCGGCTCATGAAGCCGAAGAGCTCGCGCACATCGGGGTTTTTAATCCGCTTCTTGATCTCGGCGTACAAGATGCAGCCGCTGAATTCCGCCGTGACCGATGAGACCAGGAAGTCGATGAACTGCTCACGCAGGCTCGGATCCATGGTCGAGAAATCGGCATCGAAATCCGCATTCCGCTTGAAGTGATCCTTGTTGGGATCACGGCGGAATTCGGCGAGGATGTCATCCCACATCTGCCGGTTGTCCGGCGTGATCTTGAGCGCGTCAACCGCGGCGAAATCCGTGGTATAGAACCGCGGCGCGAGCATGGCATCACGCTGCGCAGACTTGGTCGTTTCGTTGACCGAATCGTACGCGCGCGTCGGTAGTTCCGTGGTTGCTTCATACATGGGTGCGTTCCTCAGCCTTCGAAGCCGACATCGTACAGTTCGTAGAGTTCCGTGCCACCAGTCAGCTTGACGAACTGGCGGCGCAACCAACTGGCGCGCTCCACCGTCGCGTGCGACTGGATCTGCTGCTGTGTCCCAAACGCAATGCGCGACGGGGCCCCGTGCACAAGCACCGCATCGCCGGGATCGACTTCCACGCCATCGAGATGGACATGCGCATGGAAATGATCATGCGTCGACTCCAGCTCGATCGTGCAGGGCACTTCGACCCGACGCCGCATGACGAACCAGACCACCGCGAGCATGCCGACGGCGCCGGCGATTGCCAAACCCAAACCACTCATCCCCAGCCTCCTCGCGCGAGTGTGTACTATCCCTGATGCTGCAACACGTAGGCCTGCGAGCGATAGAATCCACGCTCGACCCGCGTCGTGCCCGTCAGCGGCCAACGAGCCAAGGCCGGCGTGGTGGCAAACCCGCGCCGCAACGCCGACTCCGAGACAGGCACAATGGCCGGTGCACGATCCTTGCGCGGGAACAACCGCCCCACCGCCATCAGCGTGGCCAGCACGGGCGTCCGCGGGGCCACCGTAATGGCCATCTGCGTGCTCACCCGCGGCGCCAACTGCGACAGGGCCGCCAGAATCTCCCGCATCTCGTAATGAATGAGAGAATCCATCGCGATGACATAATCGAACATTCCGAGCGCGGGGTCCAGCATGTCCCCCGAACGAAAATCGATCGACAGCCCTTCGGCCTCTGCCTTCTCGCGCGCATGATCGACGAGGGTGGGCGACAGGTCGATGGCGAGCACCGACGCCCCACGTCGCGCCAGATCCATGGCCAGCACGCCGGTGCCGCACCCGGCATCGAGCACCCGGGCACCGTTTAGCGACGACGGGAGCGAGGCCAGCAACGTGTGGCGCATCGTGTCACGCCCAGCACGCACCGTGGCGCGAATGCGAGAGACCGGCGCATCCGAGGTCAGCACTTTCCAAGCGGCGGACGCCGTCCGGTCGAAGTACTCGCCAATCCAGGCCCGTCGCTCGAGATACGACGCGGCCGACGCGGATCCATCGCCACCCTCCGCGGCGATGAATGACGCGCCGGACGTGGCCGCCGAGGTGCTTGTGGTATCAGTCATCGTTGACGCTCAGTCGAACCCGAGGAGATCAAAGATCTCGCGATCTTTCAGCGGGGACGCCGGCAACGGCACGACATCGTCCAGCATACGCCGAGCGAGCGCCATGTATTCATCCTGCACGGCTTTGACATCCGGGGCGTCATCCATCTCGAAGATGGTGCACTTCTTCAGCCGGCTCCGACGGATGGCGTCGACGTCCTGGAAATGCGCCATGGTTTTGAGCCCCACCGCCGCATTGAACCGATCAATCTCGTTGGTGTCTTTGGAGCGATTCGCAATGACGCCCCCTAAGCGCACCTTGTAGTTCTTGGACTTGGCCTGAATCGCCGCGATGATGCGGTTCATGGCGAAAATCGAGTCGAAGTCGTTGGCCGTGACGATGAGGCAGTAGTGCGCGTGCTGCAGCGGCGCGGCGAATCCGCCGCACACCACGTCACCGAGCACGTCAAAGATCACGACGTCGGTTTCTTCGAGCAGGTGGTGCTCCTTGAGGAGCTTGACGGTCTGGCCGGTGACATAGCCGCCGCAGCCGGTGCCGGCCGGCGGTCCGCCGGCCTCAATGCACTGGACGCCGTTGTATCCCTCGAACATGAAGTCTTCGGGGCGCAGCTCCTCAGCGTGGAAATCCACCGACTCGAGTACGTCGATGACCGTCGGCACCATCTTTTTGGTCAGCGTGAACGTCGAGTCGTGCTTCGGATCGCAGCCGATCTGGAGCACACGCTTGCCCAGCCGCGAGAACGCGGCCGAGAGATTGGAGGACGTCGTGGACTTCCCGATGCCTCCCTTGCCGTACACGGCGATCACCAGGGCGCCATCGATCTTCTGCGTCTCATCGAGGTGCACCTGCAGACTGCCGTCGCCATCGCCGATGGCATCAAGAATTGGAAGCTTTATTGCGGTCACGCGATCATCTCCACGCCGTCGCCGGCAGTTGGTCCCACCCCTGCGCCATCATGCGGCCTGCACTCCTTCCAGTCGATCTTCCAGTTCCGCGGCTGCCTCGCGCAGCGCGTCCAGTGTTGCTTCATCTGGCGCCCAATACCCGCGATCGGTCGCCTCCAGCAGTCGCTGCGCCAACCCGGACGCCGCGTCCGGATTCAGGCGCGCCATCCGCGCGCGCATCTCATCATCGAGGACAAAGGTCTTCGACACTTCCGCGTAGACCCATTGCGGCACCGTGTTCGCACCACCGGTGGCCGACCAGCCGAACGTCGTGGTCATGTGCCCGGCGATGTTCCGCACGCCCTCGTAGCCGAAATCCAACTGGCTCTCGTACCAACGCGGATTGAGGATCTTGGTCCGCGACTCGAGCTCCACCTGTTCCGCCAACGAGCGCACTTTCCCCTTCGCGCCGTTGTAGTCGCCCACCAGCACGGCCGGCGCACTGCCCCGTTGCTGGGCAATCACGCGCGTCATGCCCCCAAGCGACTCGACGTACTGGTCGATGTCGGTGGCCCCAAGGTCGACGGAGTCGAGCCCTTGGAACGAGAGCGATGCACCACCCAGCGCCCGCTTCATCAGCGCCGGCTGCGAGGACGGCTTCCCATCCGTGCCGTAGGCGAATCCTTTCCGTTGCACGAACATGTCGGCCAGTTCGTCCTCCGACTGCCACTTGCCGGTATCGATGAGCAGGTTGACGTTCGAGCCGTAGGCGCCGTCCGCATTGGAGAACACGCGGAGCGCCGCCGTCGCGAGATCACACCCCGTCTCCGCCATGGTCGCGAGCACATGCTTTCGGATGAAATTCTGCTCCGGATCTTCGTCGGCCTGCGCGCAAATGAGCGCGGCCTCAGCCAGCAGACGCACCTGCAACGGCAGCAGATCGCGGAAAATGCCCGACAACGTGATCACGACATCGATCCGCGGACGCCCCAACTGCTCCAACGGCAGGAGCCGCGCGCCGGTGAGACGACCCACGCTGTCAAAGCGCGGCACGGCGCCCATCAGCGCCATCACCTGCGCCAGCGGCGCGCCTTCGCTCTTCATGTTGTCCGTGCCCCAGAGCACGACGGCGATCGTCTCGGGTAGGACGCCGCTATCCGCCACCGCGCGGGCCAGGAGTTGCTCGGCCCGCACACGCCCTTCGAGCATGGCCGTCGCACTCGGGACGCGATACGGATCGAAGCCGTAGATGTTCCGCCCGGTGGGCAGGACCGCGGGGTTCCGCAGCAGATCGCCGCCGGGCGCCGGCATGACGTAACGACCGTCGAGCGCGCGCAGAATACCGGGGATTTCGTGATCCTCGCGCAGCGCGGCGTCGAACGTCGCGAGCGAGGTCAGATGCTGGCTGAACGCCTTACCGTCGGCCATGCGGACACCGTGCGTACGTGCGCTGGTCCGCGCCGCGCGCTCGGCCTCACCCACATCACCCGTCTTCACCAGCGCCTGCACGCTGTCGCGGACAACGGTGGCCACGGCGCGCGCCGCGTCCGAGTCGGCGCTGACGTCGCTGATCCCCGCCTGCACCGTGTCATTGATGGACGGCAGTTCCTGTTCCGGACGCCCGAGCTTCGCGATCTCGATGAGGATGTCGGTGCGGGCTTCGGGCGCCATCGCCTCGCCCACCACGTGCAATCCCATGGGGATGAGACTGTATTCGAGCTCCAGCAGTCGTTCGCGCAGCATCGCAATGCGCGCATCGGCTTCGTCCGCCGTCCACTCCGGCTCCGCCTGCGCGAGTTCCACGGCCACGGCCTGCTGCTGCACGAGCACGCGAAGGGCGTTCGACTCGGCCGCCGTGCCGGCATCGAGGGCGCGCCACCGATCAAGCGACGCCTTGAGATCCACCAAACCGCGGTAGAGCCCCGCGTTGCTGATGGGGGGCGTGAGATAGGACACGAGCGTGGCGTTCCCGCGCCGCTTGGCCAGCGTGCCTTCAGACGAGTTGTTCGACGCGTAGAGGTAGACGTTGGGTGTGTCCGCAATCAGGCGGTCGGGCCAGCACGTGGCATCGAGTCCCGACTGCTTCCCGGGCATGAACTCCAACGCGCCGTGTGTGCCGAAGTGCAAGATCGCGTCGGCGGCGAAATCTTCGTGCACCCAGCGATAGAACGCGCTGAAGGCATGCGTGGGCGCAAAGCCGCCTTCAAAGAGCAATCGCATCGGATCGCCCTCCCATCCGAACGACGGTTGCACGCCCACGAAAATATTGCCGAGCTGCAGTCCCATGACGTGGATCGTCTGGCCATCGCTCAGCTGTCGTCCCGGCGCCGGCCCCCACGTCTTCTCGATCTCGCGCAGATACGGTTCACGGCGGACGTGATCGGCCACGGGAATACGCGCGTGCACGTTGGCCGGTGCGCCAAAGCGCTCGCGGTTACCCTGCGTGAGTCGTTCGCGCAGGTCGTCCGCACCCGCGGGGAGGTCAACCGTGTACCCCTGTTCCTTCAGCGACGCGAGGACCCGCTGCAGCGACGGAAACACCGCGAGGTAGGCCGCGCTGCCGGTGTTGCCTGCGTTGGGCGGGAAGTTGAACAGGATGATCGCGAGCTTGCGCGACGCGCGCTCACTCCGGCGCAGCCGCACCATGCGCGCGATGCGCTCCGCGGCGCGCTCGACGCGCTCCGTGATGGGCACCGACGCCGCCGCCTTGCCCTCCTGTGGGTTCCCCTTGCCACCGAAGACCGTCGGGACCACCGCGCCATCGAGTTCCGGGATCGCGATCTGGAGCGTTGCCTGCAACGGGTTGAGGCCGCGTGCATCGCTGCGCCACTCGTCGATGGTTTGAAATTCCAGCGTCTGCAACGTCGCGTACGGCACATCCAACTTCGTCAGCACCTCTTGAGCGGCCACGGCATCGTTGTAGGCCGGACCACCGACGAGGGAAAAACCGGTCAGGTTAATCATCGCGTCCACCGTCGACCGCCCCGATGCATCGGCGAAATACTTGGCAATCGCCGGACGCGCATCGAGCGCGGACGCGAACGCAGCGACTACGCGCAAACCCCGAGACTCCAAGGCCCGAATCACTGCCGCGTAATGCGCTACGTTGCCAGCCAGCAGGTACGACCGGCCGACGAGCACGCCCACCGTGCCCGCGTCCGCGCTACGAGACGAGACCAACTTCGGTTTCGCACTCGGCAGCGCGCTGAGTGTATCGGTGATGCCATATCCGGGGAGGTCGGGATGCCACAGGCCGACCTCCGGATACACCTGCGGCGCGGCCGGCGCGAGTGCGCCGCGAAGCGCCTTGCGCGGTCCAGTCGCGTAGCGATCAATCGCATAGCGAATCATCTGCTCGATGTTCTCGGCCGATCCCGCGAGCCAGTACTGGAGCAGCAACAGGTACGCACGCACATCCTGCGCGGTACCCGGGACAAACTTGAGCAACGACGGCAACGTGCGCAGCGCGGTCATCTGCCGCTCGCCGCTCGATTTTCCGTCGCCGCGCGAGCCGCGCAGCTTCTTCAGCAACGACAGCGGCGAGAACGGCGAGCGCGACTCGCCACCGCTCATGTCGAACTTCCCCAACCGCGTGCACTTCACGAGCTCCGGCGTGCACAACGCGCACAACACGGCGTCGGCGTCGGGACGACGCGCGAGGACCGCCGGGAGCACCGCATTCGCGTACTCTTCCTGGAACAGCTGCGTGCAGACGATGATGTTCGACTCGGCGATATCGCGGCGCGCACGTTCCGCTGCCATCGGATCGCTGCTGAAATCCGCCGCGACATGCATGGCCAGCGTGAGACCGGGCAGATCACGCGCCAACCCCGCACGCGCGTGCTCGAACGCATCCGCCAAATGGGCGTCCAGCGTCACGATGGTGAGGCGAATGGGTACCGCCGCCGCGCCGCCCTTAGCGGCCATAGTGCGCCTTCGCGTCGTAGAGCGTTTCTACGCTGATGTGCGCGATGCCCTGCGCCAACGCATACCGCTCGGTGTTCCGTCGCGCCTTGCCTCGCACGAAGAACGGAATCTTCCGGAGCTCCGCTTCCGCGGGGGCAAGCCACACCGCCACCGTAGGAGCAACCGTCGCGACCGCCCCTTCGACCTCTTCGTTCTCTTCTTCGGTGATCGCTACCGCGCTGGCCGCCTCGGGTGCGTCGGGGAGTGAATCATCCGCCACGGCCTCCGGGGTCGGTATCACGACCACGCCAACGGTCTCGGCACGCACGGCGGCGCCCGGCGCACTGGCCGTGGGGGAGGCATGTAAGTGGGAAGGCGACGCGCCGTCAGCGAATTCGAAATCGTCGCGGAACATGTTCAGCAGGTGCTCTTCCAGCCCCATCATGAGCGGATGCACCCACGTGTCGAAAATCACGTTGGCGCCTTCGAAGCCCATTTGCGGCGAATGCCGCGCCGGCACGTCTTGCACGTGAATGGGCGCCGAGATCACGGCGCAGGGAACGCCCAGCCGCTTGGCGATATGGCGCTCCATTTGCGTGCCGAGTACCAACTCGGGGGCGAGTTCGCCGACGCGGCGTTCGACCTCGAGGTAGTCATCGCTGATCAGCGCCTCAATGCCCATGGCGGCCGCCGCCTCGCGAATGGGCCGCGCGTACTCGCGCGCGTACGTCCCGATGCCCACCACATTGAATCCAAGTTCGTCCTTCGCCATGCGCGCCGCCGCCAGCACGTGCGTAGCGTCGCCGAACACGAAGACGCGCTTGCCGGTGAGATACGTGGAGTCGACCGAGCGCGAATACCACGGCAGCAGCGAGCGACTCGCGCTGGCCTGCGCTTCGCCGGCGCGCTCGCGTTCCAGCACGGGGGACACATCGACCCCGGCCACGGCGCCGACTTCCTGCAGGAATTCGCGCGTCGCGAGGACGCCGATGGGCACGGTGCGCACCATCGGCATGCCGAAGGACTTCTGCAACCAGCGCGCGGTCGTCTCCGCCACTTCGGGATACATCACGATATTGAAATCGGCCTCCGGCATGCGCCGAATATCCGCGACCGTGGCACCGAGCGGCGCGACGACATGGACATCGACGCCGCAGTCGCCGAGCAAGCGCGTGATCTCGCGTGCGTCATCGCGATTGCGAAAGCCGAGCGCGGTGGCGCCGAGCAGATTGGCGCGCGGTCGACGTCCGGTGCGGTCGGGGCGCGGATACGTCGTGCCGGGTGTCGGCACGGCGGGCAACAGCAGCGCACGGACCAAGTGGTAGAACGTCTCGCTGGCGCCCCAGTTTTCCTTCTTCGAGTACGCGGGCAGCTCGAGCGGAACCACCGGGATGGGCAGATTCATGCCCTGCGCCAATGATCCCGGTTGGTCCTGAATGAGTTCAGCTGTGCACGACTCGCCGACCAACATCGCATCGGGTTTGAACCGTTCGTACGCATCGCGGACGGACTGCTTGACCAACTCCGCCGTATCGCCGCCGAGATCGCGCGCCTGAAACGTGGTGTAGGTGACCGGCGGTCGCTTATCGCGCCGTTCGATCATCGTGAAGAGCAGATCGGCGTAGGTGTCCCCCTGTGGGGCGTGCAGCACATAGTGCACGCCCTCCATGGAGGTGGCGATGCGCATGGCTCCGACGTGCGGCGGGCCTTCGTAGGTCCAGAGCGTGAGTTGCATGCGAGATCTCTCTTAGACGCGCAAACGTTCAGCGCGATCCAACGGTCGCGCAAAGAGTTCGGCCAGATCCCCGGCTTGTTCGAAGCCGTGAATCGGTGAGAACACGAGTTCGATGGACCACTTCGTGCGGAGCCCTTCCGCTTCCAGCGGATTGGCGAGTCCGAGCCCGCAGACCGTCAGGTCGGGACGTGCGGCGCGACAGCGATCCAGCTGACGTTCCACGTCCTGCCCTTCGGAGAGCTGGACGCTCGCCGGCATCCGTTCCAACTCGGCATCCATCATCAACCGGTCGAGATATGGCGTCCCGACTTCGAGCAGTTCCATTCCGCACTCTTCGTGCAGGAACCGCGCGAGCGGGATTTCCAATTGCGAGTCGGGGAAGAAGAACATCCGTTTGCCTTCAAGGCGGCGGCGATAGTGTGCGACGGCCGCGCGGGCGCGCTCGGCGGGGACGGCCGTCACGCGATCGACGACGTCATCGGCAATGCCCCACGCGGTCGCGGCGGCGCGGAGCCACGCGATGGTACCGTTGGCCCCGAACGGATACAGCGCCGGGAGCAGCGTCGCGCCACGCGCCACGAGTGCGCGCGCCGTATCGCTGAGAAACGGCTGGGCGAGGAGCAGCTTCGTCCCCGGTCCGATGGGCGGGAGTTCGCGGGCGCGGCGCGGCGGGAAGAAATGCACCGGACCGATACCGATGGCCGCGAACAACCGCGACATCTGATCTTCGACCACATCGGCCAGCGTACCGACCACCAGCAGGCTTGGCGTCGTGGTCTCGACCGCCGGGAGATGCGGGACGAGACTGCGCAAGCAGGCGTCTTCGCCCTGCGTGAACGTGGTCTCAATCCCGCTGCCGGAGTAGTTCAGGATGCGCACCGCCGGCAGGAACCGCTGATTGAGGCGCTCCGCCGCTCGTTGCAAATCCAGCTTGATGACTTCGGACGGGCACGACCCGACGAGGAAGAGCGTCGTGACATCGGGGCGCCGCTCGAGCAGCTGCGTGACGCAGCGGTCGAGCTCCTCGTTGGCATCGGCGAGGCCGGCCAGATCCCGTTCGCCCAGGATGGCCGTCGCGAAACGCGGCTCCGCGAAGATCATGACCCCGGCCGCGCTCTGGACGAGGTGCGCACAGGTCCGCGAGCCGACCACGAGGAAGAACGCGTCCTGCATCTTGCGATGCAGCCAGACGATGCCGGTGAGTCCGCAGAACACCTCACGCTGACCGCGCTCGCGAATGACCGGCTTGCTGGAACCACGAGTGATGGTCGTCAACTCGGGCATGGCGCAGCCATCGAGGACACTCGACGTGGGCAGGATGGCCGTCATGCGGTCACCTGCGCCGCGCGCTGCTCCTGCAAGCGCGCCGCCCGCAGCTTCAGAATGAACTGCACGGCATTGACCGCGTAGGTGGCGTAGGCCACGAGCGCCAAGACCATGAGCGTGCGCGGCGCCCAGTGCGCGACGAGCCCGTAGATGTAGGCCGTATGCAACGCGATCACGCCGAAGCTGACCACGTCTTCCCAGAAGAAGGCCGGGGCAAACAGATACTGCCCGAAGACCACGTTCTCCCAAATCGCGCCGGTAACCATGATGGTGTAGAGCACCACGGTTTTCACGATCACGGAGACGTTGGCCGCGAAGAGCCCGTTGCCGGTCTGGAGATAGCGAATGACGAGCGCGACCGACACGGCCATGACGAGAAACTGTAGCGGGGCGAGAATCCCTTGGACCAGAGTCCACCGGGTGGCGTCTCGCCGCTGACGTTCCTCAGGCGTATACAAGCCCGCTCGAACGGGGGCCGAGACCTCGGCGCCCGCTGACTGTTTTTTGCGTGAGGACGAGGTGGGCTCGGCCTGCACTGGAGTTATTGCCACGGTTATCGACCTTTCAGGTCCGGGGGATCGGTACCCAGATAGATCGATGGTATGGTCGGGGACGCAACTTGTCAAGAAAAGTTGACGTCAATGTTTATTGACAATCAAGAATGTCCTGTCCATACTGCCTTTGTTCGCTTTCGTTCTTGCGTCCAGGAGACACATCGGCAATGTTCGGCACGTCTGTCACGTCCGCAACGGCAGGCTCTCACCTCCCCGGTCCGAGTGGGACTGGCCCTGCCCAACAAAAGATGGAACTCCCTCTCGCCGCACGCCGGATGGAGCGGCTCGAGCGCACGATCCAGAATGAGATCGTGCCTCGCCTGCTGCTGTCCCATCGGGCCGGCCCCGTTCCGCCTTCGGTGAGTGCCGCCGTGGCCCGCGAGCTGTCGGATGCGGACGTGAGCGCGTTCCTCGAGCTCGTCCGCGGGTTGGACGACACGCAGCCCAGCGAGTTCGTGCGCGACCTCGTCGAGCGCGGTACGCCGGTTGACGCCGTCTATCTGGACTTGCTGGCACCGACGGCGCACCGGCTTGGCCAGCTCTGGGATGCCGACGCGTGCGATTTCGTGGAAGTGACGTTGGCGATGGGCCGGATGCAGCGTGTGCTCCGTGACTTGTCGCAGGTCTTTCTGGCCGACGCGGCCCGAACCGAGACCGTCGGGAACGTGTTGCTGACCTGTGTCCCCGGCGAGCAGCACACCTTGGGGATTATTATGGTTGGCGAGTTCCTACTGCGGGACGGCTGGCGGGTACTGGTGGGCGCCCCGTGGACGGAGCAGGATCTCCATGCCATGGCCCGTACGGAGTGGTACGACGTGATCGGCTTCTCGGTGGGGTGCGAGAATCGCCTCTCCGCCCTGAAGCGGGAGATCGGTCGCCTGCGCGCCGGATCGCGCAATCCGCACGTGCGCATTCTCGTCGGCGGCAAGGTCTTTATCGACGACCCGTCGATCGTCGAACGCGTGGGTGCCGATGCCGCCGCCGCCGATGCACGTGAGGCACCTCGCGTCGCGCGCGCACTTTTGTTCTCCGCTGCGGAATCGACGCGTGCGAGCGCCCGACAAGAGGAGATCGACGATCATGGCCAGTTCCGTGAAACTCTTCGACTCGACTGATTTGACCTTCGATGATCTCGAACCCGGCACGGCGGCCGCCCTCCTCTCCTTAGGGGGCGACATCGCGCTGGTCCTTGATAGCGACGGCGTGGTGCGTGACATGACGGTGCCGACCGCTGATTCGCAGCTCGGCGCCACCGACGAGTGGGTTGGTCGGCCGTGGATCGACACCGTCACGATCGAGACGCGTAGCAAGGTGGACACGATGCTGCGAGAAGCCGCCAGTGGCGGCGTCTCCAAGCGCCGTCAGGTCAACCATGCGCTCACCAGCGGCATCGACGTCCCGTTCTCGTACACGGCGCTTCGCGTCGGCCGAGGGGGCAGCATTGTCGCAGTCGGCCGTGACATGCGCCATGTCTCCGCCCTGCAGCAGCGTCTCGTGGAGGCCCAGCAGTCGCTGGAACGCGACTACTGGCGCATGCGACACGTCGAGACGCGCTATCGCTTGCTCTTCCAGCTCGCCAGCGACGGAATTCTGGTCGTCGACGGGGCCAGCCTCAAAGTGCTGGACGCCAATGGCGCCGCCGCGCTGATTTTTGGTGAATCGGCGGAACAGCTCATTGGTCGGCCGTTCCCCTTTGGCCTCGATGCGGCCGGCGGGCGCACCGTCACCGAGTTGCTCGGCACCGCCCGCAGCGCGGGGCGGGCGGGTGACGTCACCGTGTCGCAGGCAGACGGCCGGCGCTCGTTCCACGTCTCGGCGTCCTGCTTTCGGCAGGAGTCGGCGACGTTGCTGCTCGTGCGCTTCTCCGCGGTCGATGCCGCGAACCTGTCGGTCGATGGCGACGCCAGCTCCCCGGCGCGAGTCCTGGATCTGTTGGAACGGTCGCCGGACGGGTTCGCCGTGACCGATCTCGACGGGCATATCCTCACGGCCAATCGGGCCTTCGTCGATATCGCCGAACTCGCCAGCCTCGAGCAGATCCGCGGCACCCTCATCTCCAATTACATCGGGCGTCCTGGGGCCGACTTTCCGGTCTTCCTCTCGATGCTGAAAAAGAACGGCGCGGTCCGGCTGATCGGCACGTCCGCTCGAGGCTCGCACGGCAATCAAACCGAGGTCGAGGTCTCGGCCGTCTGGGTGCCGGATGGCGAGGAGCCGTGCATCGGCTTCACGCTGCGCGACATCGGCCGCCGGCTTGCGGTGGGCCCCCAGGGCGCGCGCGACCTGACCCGGGCGGTGGAAGAGCTGACCTCGCTGGTCGGGCGCGTCTCGTTGCGCGACCTGGTCCGCGACACCATCGATCTGGTGGAACGGCACTTTATTGAAGCTGCGCTGGAGCTGACCAACGACAACCGCACCTCAGCGGCCGAAGTGCTTGGGGTCAGCCGGCAGAGCCTGTATGTCAAGCTGCGGCGACACCGGTTGGCCTCTCCAACGGGCGATCGGGACGATCAACCGCTCAGCTAGGCCAAAAATCCCGAAATTTCCGTAAAAAGCAGAGCCGATTGTTGAAATCGGCTCTGTTGCATTTTGGAACTGTAAACTAAACTAGACGCCTATGCGCGTCAGCTCCGTTGTACGCCCCTCTCCGGCCCGGCCAGACCTCCGTTCGGTCTTGACCCTCCTCAAGCCGGTCACCTGGTTCCCGCCGATGTGGGCGTTCACCTGCGGAACGATTTCCGCCGGTGTGCCCCTCGATGGGCGGTATGCCGTGCTGGCGCTGGGCATCCTGATTACGGGTCCACTGGTGTGCGCGTCGAGCCAAGCCGTCAACGACTGGTTCGACCGTCATGTCGATGCGATTAACGAACCCAACCGCCCGATTCCATCCGGACGGATCCCCGGCCAGTGGGGGCTCGCCATCGCGATCTTCTGGACCGCCCTCTCGCTGCTGGCCGCCGTACCGCTTGGCGCCTTCGGCGTGAGCGCAGTGGCCATCGCCCTGCTCTTCTCATGGGGCTATAGCGCGCCGCCACTGCGGTTCAAGCAGAACGGCTGGCTCGGCAATCTCGCGGTCGGCATTACATATGAAGGCCTGGCGTGGGTGACGGGCGCCGGCATCATGCTGGGCAATCGGGTGCCGGTGCTCCCGATTCTGCTGCTCGCGGCGGTGTATAGCGTCGGCGCGCACGGCATCATGACGTTGAATGATTTCAAGGCCATCGAGGGCGACCGTCGCATGGGGGTGCGTTCGCTCCCCGTGCTGCTGGGCGAACTCGGCGCGGCCCGCGTGGCCTCCGCCGTGATGCTGCTGGCGCAGGTCGTCGTGATTGGATTGCTCGTCACCTGGGATCGCCCGTGGCATGCGTTGGCCATCGGCAGCCTGACGATTGTCCAAGCCGTCATGATGCGCCGATTCATGGCAGCGCCGCGTGAGCGCGCCCTGTGGCTTTCGGCGCTGGGCGTGCCGTTCTATGTCTCCGGCATGATGATCGCGGCATTCGCCGTGCGCTCAACGCCGATGCTGGAGGCCTTCCGATGAGCTGGTGGCAGCTCGTGCGTCTGGGGTGCGTGCAAGCCGCGATTGGCGCGGTGGTCGTGCTCCTGACGACGACGATCAACCGCGTCATCGTCGTCGAGCTCGGGCTGCCGGCCTCGATTCCGGGACTGCTCGTGGCCCTGCACTTTGGCGTGCAACTCGTGCTGCGTCCACGCATCGGTCACGCGAGCGATCGGAGCGGTGCACGCACGCCGTGGATGGTTGGCGGCATGCTGCTCTGCGCCGTGTCCGGTGTCGCCGTCGCGGCCAGTCTCCCGATCATGCGCGACCATCTCGCGCTCGGGGTCGTGCTCGCGTCCATCGCCAGCATCGCGCTGGGGGCGGGCGTCAGCGCGTCGGGCACGCCGTTGCTGGCCCTCATCAGCGAGCGCGCGCGTCCTTCACAGCGCGCCGGCGCCGCGGCCATCACATGGATCCTGATGATTGTCGGGATCATTATCACCGCCGCGATCTCGGGTGCGCTCCTTGAGCCCTTCTCGTTCGCGCGTCTGATCCTGATTGCCACAGGCATCGGCGCCGTCGGTCTGTTGGTCTCCGTGCTGGCCACACTCGGCCTCGAACCGAAGGCCGAGCGCGCCACGCGCATGCCGGGAGCGGCGTCGACGACCACGCCGGCTCCGTCCTTCGGCGCGGCGCTCCGCACGGTGTGGGAGGAACCCGCCGCGCGCATGTTCGCGGGGTTCGTGTTTCTGGCCATGCTGGCGTACAGCGCACAAGACTTGATTCTCGAGCCGTTTGGCGGTGTCGCATTCGGCATGACGCCCGCCGAGAGCACGAAGATGTCGAGCACCCATCATGGTGGCGTGCTGCTGGGGATGGTGATCACGGCGCTCCTCGCGACGCGCACGGGGCAGCTGCGGCATTGGGCCGCCATTGGGTGTGCCGCCTCCGCGGTGAGCTATGTGGCGCTGACGCTGACCCCGGCGATCGGCGACGTCCGCGTCTTCCGGATGGTGGTGCCGATGCTAGGGATCGCGAACGGCGTCTTTGCCATTGGCGCGATCGGGTCCATGATGGCGCTGACGGGCGATCGCACCGATGGGCGCGCGGGGATTCGCCTTGGTGTCTTCGGCGCCGCGCAAGCCGTGGCGTACGCCGTCGGGACGATGGCCGGAGCGGTTGGAGTCGATCTGGCGCGGGCTGCGCTGCAGTCGCCGGTGCGTGGCTACCTGACCGTCTTCGGATTGGAGGCCGTGCTCTTCGCCCTCGCCGCTGGATTGGCGCTGCGCAGTGCATCAAGCGAGCGCGCGCACACCGTGCTGCAACAGCGTGGCGAGTTGCTTGTGACGGTGCTGTCATGATGACCCAAGTCCTTTCGCAGACGCTTGTGACCGCGCCTCAGCCGATGGAGGCTGTATGATCATGCGGCCGCTGCACGTGAATTACGTGAGTGATGACGAGACCGCGACGATTTACGACGCGGTGGTCATTGGCGCGGGTCCCGCCGGCGCGACGGCGGCGCACGAGTTGGCGCTGCGTGGCCGACGCGTACTGCTGCTGGACCGCGCGTGGCGCGTGAAGCCCTGCGGTGGCGCTGTTCCGCCACAGCTCCTCGTCGACTTTGATGTTCCCGAGTCGTTGCTGGTCGCGCACATCGATACGGCCCGCATCATTTCGCCGAAGTCCCGCACGGTCGATATCCCGGTCGGCAATGGCTTCGTCGGCATGGTGGACCGGGATGTGTTCGACGAATGGCTGCGCGTGCGGGCCGTCTCGGCGGGTGCCGAACGCCGCACTGGCACGTTCACGAAGTACGAGCGTGGCGACGATAACATCAGCACCATCACGTACACGGATGGCCGCTCCCGTCAGGGGGAAGCGCGGCAGATTCGCACGCGCATGCTGATTGGGGCCGACGGCGCGTTGTCCCCCGTGGCGCGCCAGTGCATTCCGCGCGCGGACGAGGGGAAGCACGTGTTCGCCTACCACGAGATCATCAAGTCGCCCGAGCTCGAGGGTGACGGGTTCGGCGCGCATCGGTGCGATGTGTATTACCAGTCGCCGCTTTCGCCGGACTTCTACGCGTGGGTCTTTCCCCACGGCGCGACGACGAGCATCGGCACGGGCTCCCTGCAGCGGGGCTTCGGATTACGCGACGCCGTCGCGCAGCTTCGGGCAACGACCGGGCTTGATCGTGCGGAGACCATCCGACGTGAAGGGGCCCCGATTCCGCTGAAGCCGTTGCCGCAGTGGGACAATGGCCGCGACGTCATCGTCGCCGGTGATGCCGCGGGCGTGGTGGCGCCGGCGAGCGGCGAGGGGATTTTCTACGCGATGACCGGTGGTCGCTTGGCCGCCGAAGCGGTGGAAGAGGCCCTGGCTACGGGCAACGCCAAGGCGTTGGCTTCGGCCCGCAAGCGGTTCATGCGAGCGCACGGTTCGGTGTTCGCCGTTCTCGACATCATGCAAAGCTTCTGGTACCGTAACGATGATCGGCGAGAGCGCTTCGTAGCGATCTGCCGAGATCGCGATGTGCAGGAGCTGACCTTTGACGGTTATATGCACAAGCAGCTGGTGCGTGCGAGACTGTTCGCGCACGTGCGGATTTTTTTCAAGAATCTCGCGCACTTAACCGGTTTCGCCTCCGCATGAGCCCCCAGTCCGAGCCCATTGCCCGATGCTGATTTCCATCGCGATCGACTTTCGACTTGCCGACGTCGCTACGCGCGAGCGCTTTCATCTGTCCGATGAGCGTTTGACGCAGCTGTATCGCACGGCACGCAACGAAGTAGTGACGGAAGCCGCCGTCATCGCCACCTGCAATCGCACCGAGTTGTATGCGTGGGTGGACAGCGAAGACATGAAGGTGGTCGAGGGGGCCATGAAGACGCTGGCGCGTCGGTGGATGCGCACCCGCGCGGACGGTGAGTTGCTGCTGCAAGCGTCGCATCGCCGGTTCGGCATCGAGGCGGCGCGGCACATTGTCCGTATCGCCTCTGGACTTGAGTCGCAGGTATTGGGCGACGGACAGATTCTCGGCCAGCTGCGCGCCGCGTACAAGCGGGCCTCGCACGGACTCGCCGCCGGCGCGGTCCTGCACCGTCTCTTCGAAACGGCGCTGCGGGCCGGCAAGCGCGTGCAAACGGAAACGTCGTTGTCGTCCGGTCGGAACTCGGTGGGTGCGGAAGCCGCCATCACCGCGTCGCAGCGCTTCGGCAACTTGACCAATGCGCGCTGCGTCGTGGTCGGCGCTGGCAAGACGGGAATGCGCGCGGCGAAGCAGTTACACAAGCTCGGCGCACGCGACATCGTCGTGCTGAATCGGACGTTCGAGCGGGCGGCGGAGCTGGCCGCGTTTGTCGGTGGCCGTGCGGCCCCGATGGAGTCCGTGCACGTTGAAACGGCCATGGCGGACGTGGTCGTGATCGCGACGGCGAGCGAGGAGGCGGTCATTCGCGCCGACGCGCTCGCGCGGGCGCGGGAAGCGTGTGCCTCCAGTGGCTATGCACTGCTGCTGTTGGATCTGGGCGTCCCCCGCAACATCGATCCACGGTGCGCCCTGCAGCCCGGCGTGACGTTGGTGGATCTGGACACCCTGCATCAGCCGTTGCTCGATGCGGAGGCGATGCGCCGGGACGCCGTGCCGCGGGCCGAAATGATCTGTGCCGATGAGATCTCGTCGTTCATGGATTGGCTCGCGACGATGCCGGCACGCGACGCCATTCGGCCGTTGCGTGAGGCGCTGGAAGGCGTCGCACGCCGTGAGGTCGAGTTTGCGGCCGGTGATTCGCAGGTCGCGGAACGGACCGCGTCTCGCATCGTCGCGAAACTCCTGGCGGGTCCGATGTCGGCGCTGCGCCGCGCCGTGCAACGCGGAGAGCCGCTCGACGCGCAGGCGATGATGCTGCTGGAAATGTTTGCGCCGTCGGTGCCGGCGCCCGCTCGTCCGCCGCGCGGTGTGCGTCAGGGCGGACGCGGCCGCACGCACGCGCCCGAGGCCATTGCGCTCGAAACTCCTGTGGTGCGCGACACCCCGTCCCGCGAGGGAATTCGGGCTGACGGCACCTCCACGCGCACACCGGCCGTCGAGTGGATGGCCATTTCTCCTGAACAGTTTTCGTGACCTCTTCTCCAGCTGGGCGCCAGCCCGACAACGATTTGCTGCTCCGGGCCCTCCGTCGTGAGCCCGTCGAGCGCCCGCCCGTATGGATGATGCGGCAAGCCGGCCGCTATTTGCCGGAGTATCGCGCGGTGCGCGCGAAGTCCGATTTCCTCACGATGTGCCGGACGCCGGAACTCGCCGTCGAAGTGACGCTGCAGCCGCTCGATCTGGTCGGAGTCGATGCGGCCATCATCTTCAGCGACATTTTGGTGGTGCCCGAGGCGATGGGTATGCACCTGACGCTTGATGAAGGGATCGGGCCGCAGTTCACGAGTCCGTTGCGCGCGATGGCCGATCTCGATCGGTTGCAGCCGGTGGATCCGAACGAAAGCCTGGGCTACATGCTGGACGCGATCCGTCTGGCCCGCCGTGAGATCAACGACCGCGTGCCGCTCATCGGGTTTGCGGGGGCGCCGTGGACGCTGGCGGCCTATATGGTGGAAGGCAAAGGCACCAAGCAGTTCGCGCTGGCCAAGCGGATGTTGTTCGAACAGCCGACGATGGCCCATGCGCTGCTGGATAAGCTCGCGACCGCCGTCGGTGATTTCCTGCTGGCACAAATTGCGGCGGGGGCGCAGGTGGTGCAGCTCTTTGAGTCGTGGGCCGGCTCGCTTGGCCCGGAGGAGTTCCGTGCGTACTCGCTGCCGTATCTCGCGCGCATCGCGGCGCGCGTTCGCCCCACGGGCGTGCCGCTGATCGTCTTCGCGCCGGGCGCGGGATGGGCGCTGCGCGATATCGCTGAAGCGACGCAGGCCGAGGCGGTTGGCGTGGACTGGCATTCGTCGCCGCGCAGTGCCCGCGCGTTGTGTGCCGGATTGAACGTGGCCATGCAGGGGAATCTGGACCCCTGCGCGTTGTACGCATCGCCCGCGGAGATTCGTCGACGGACCCACGAGATGATCGCCGGGTTCGGGCCAATCGGTCATGTGGCCAACCTCGGTCACGGCATCCTCCCGGATGTCGCGCCCGCGCACGCTCGCGCGTTCGTTGATGCCGTCAAAGAATGGCGCTGGACTGAAGAACATCTCGCCGCTGCAGGCGTCTCGACCGACGCCACGCCCTTTTCTCCGAGGCCTGCATGACTGCTGCTGTGTCTTTCATCGGACGTCCTACCCCGGCCCGCACGACCGAGTCACGTCGGGCGGAAGCCATTCGCTGGATTGCCGGCCTGCACGATGAGCTGACCTCGTTTTTCGGTCGGCTTGATGGTGGCGGCACGTTCATCGAAGATCGATGGGAGCGGCCAGGCGGCGGTGGCGGTGTGGCGCGCGTGATGACGGACGGCCGGACGTTCGAGAAAGCCGGCATCAATCGGTCCGCGGTGATGGGCGAGCTGCCCGAACTCGCCGCGCGGCGTCTCGGGGGCCACGGCGCGGCGGCCGGCGCGACCCAATTCTTTGCCACGGGCGTGAGCCTCGTCGTGCATCCGCGTAGCCCGAAGGTCCCGACGATTCACCTGAACGTGCGCTATTTCGAGCTGACCGACGAGTCCGGCCAGCTCACGGATTGCTGGTACGGCGGCGGCTCCGACCTGACGCCCTTTTACCCGCACGAGGACGATGCGCGCACGTTCCATCGCGCGCTGCGCACGATGTGCGACCGGCACCATGATTCGTTTCATGCGCAGTTCAAGCAGTGGTGCGACGAATACTTCGTCAATGTCCACCGCGACAATGAGGCCCGTGGTGTTGGCGGCATCTTCTTCGACCACCTGCGTCCGTCGGAGGAGAACGGCCTCAATCACGAGCAGATCACGGCGTTCGTGACGGACGTGGCGCGGTCAGTCCGTCACGCGTACGAGCCCATTGTCGCGCTCCGCCGCGACGAGCCGTTCAGCGCCGCGGAACGCGATTTCCAGTTGGTCCGTCGTGGCCGCTACGTCGAGTTCAATCTGGTGCATGATCGCGGGACCATCTTCGGACTGCAAACGCATGCGCGCGTTGAAAGTGTGCTGATGAGCCTCCCGCCGTTGGCGATGTGGCAGTACGCCCCGCGCTATCAGCCGGACTCGTTCCAAGCGCGACTCATCGCCATGCTCGCGCCGCGCGACTGGGCCTCGGCTGACGAAGCCCGCACGTGAGGCGTCCCGTTTCGCCGAGTTGCCTCGTCGAATGACCGAGCCGAACGGAGGTACCCGACGACGTACCGTGGCCGTCGTCGGGGCCGGGATCACCGGCCTCGTGGCCGCGCACGAGCTTCGCCGTCGCGGTATTGACGTGACGGTCTTCGAGGCGAGTGATCACTCCGGCGGCGTCATTCGCACCACGCACACGGACGGGTTCCTCGCGGAGCACGGCCCCAACTCGTTTGTGACGTCGGCGCCGGTGGACGCACTCTTGGCGCAGCTCGATCTGCAGGGTGACGTCGTCGAAGCAAACCCGGACGCGAATCGCCGCTATCTCGTGCGACAGCGGAAATTGGTGCCCTTCCCCCTCACGCCGCCCGCGATGCTGGGGACGCGGCTGTTCTCGTTACGCGCCAAACTGCGCGTGCTGATGGAGCCGTTGGTGAAGCGCCGGACGGCCACAGGTGATGAATCGGTGGCGTCCTTCGTACGCCGCCGCATGGGGCCCGAGGTGCTCGACTACGCCGTGGATCCGTTCATCTCCGGCATCTTCGCGGGAGATCCTGAGCGCCTCTCGATGGCACACGCGTTCCCCCGCGTGCAGTCGTTGGAGGAGCGCTACGGCTCACTCTCCAAAGGGCTGATGCTACAGCGGCGCGACGCCCGTCGCGCCGCGGCGACCGCGCGCGCCGACGGACGTTCCGCGGCGCTCGAGGAGACGGCTGCGACACCGGCACAGGCCGCGGCACAGGCCGCGGCACAGGCCGCGGTACCGGCCGCGGCCGCGGCACAGGCAGCGGCGCCGTCTCCAACGCGCTCGCGGCTGATCTCTTTTATCGACGGCATGCAGACGCTGACCGATGCCCTCGAAGCCTCGCTGGATGGAGCGGTGCGGCTGGGATGCCCGGTGCGCCTGCTGCATCGCGAGGGAGCGCGCTGGATGGTTGATACCGGCCAGGACGGCGCCGCATCCGTGCAGGCCTTCGACGCCGTCGTAATGGCCACGCCGGCGCACGCGCTGTCGGCGATGGAATTGCCCGGCGACATGCGTCAGCTGTCGCGGCCCATCGAGAACGTCGAGTACCCGCCCGTGAGCACGCTGACGCTCGGTTTCCGACGCGCCGACGTGGCCCATCCGTTGGACGGGTTTGGCATGCTCGTGCCCGGGGTGGAGCGCGAAACGATTCTCGGCGCCTTGTTCAGTACGTCGCTGTTTCCCGATCGTGCGCCCGCCGACCACGTGGTCATTACGTGCTTCGTGGGCGGCTCGCGAACCCCCGAGCTAGCGCGTGAGTCCACCGAGCAGGTCGTGCGTCGTGTGTGCCACGAGCTCCGCGACCTGGTGGGGGCGTCCGCGGCCCCCGTGTTCACGCACCACATCTTCTGGCCGCGCGCCATCCCGCAGTACACCGTGGGCTATCAGACGGTAAAGACCGCCGCCGACGCGACGGAAGCGGCCAATCCCGGGCTCTATCTGGGCGGGAACTACCGGAACGGCGTGTCCGTCGGTGATTGCGTGGCCAGCGGCCAACAGATCGCTGGTCGCGTGGAACGCTACCTGACGCAAGCCGTCTAAGCAGGCCGTCTCGGCAGGCCGTCTCGGCCGGACCGTCTCGTCCGGGTGGGCACTCGAGGGCTTGTCGCATCGCGAGTTGCCCCCTACCCTGCAGTATGACCGGCCTTTCTCTCCTCGCCATCGCGGCCCATCGCGACGATGCTGAACTCACCTGCGGCGGCACGCTCATCCGCGCGGTGGACGCGGGGCATGCCGTCGGCGTGCTCGATCTCACGCAGGGCGAAATGGGCACCCGCGGTTCGGCCGCCGTGCGGGCTGCGGAAGCCGAAGCCGCCGCGCGCGTGATGGGGCTGGCGGTGCGCGAGAATCTCGGGCTCCCCGATGCGGGAATCCGCAACGACGACGACACGCGGGCGCGACTGGTGCACGTGTTGCGACGCTTGCGGCCACGCGTGGTGATTGCGCCGGCGCCAACAGGACGGCATCCCGACCACCGCCGCGCCACCGAATTGATTCGCGACGCCTGCTTTCTGGCCGGACTGGCCAAGTATGCGCCAAGCGATGCCGAGGCGGTGCGGCCGTTCAAACTGCTGCACGCGATCTCGTACCGCGAAGATCCGGTGAAGCCCACCTTCGTGGTGGAGATCACGGACCAATTCGAGCGCAAGATGGCGGCGATTCGTTGCTACGGATCGCAGTTCGACGGGGCGACCCAAGCGGGCGAGGTCTATCCGAACGGGGAGCCGCTGTACGACATGGTGACGCACCACGCCGCACGCTATGGCTCACTCATCCGCGCGCGGTACGGCGAGGCGTTTCTTACCGAAGAGACTATGCGCGTCGATGATGTGACGACGCTCGACGTCTCCACTTTCTGATGGACGCCACCACCTACCGGACACCGCATGAGCACGCACTCCCCGTCGGATCACGCGCACGCCGGTGCCACGCGCGGCATCGATTACGCCAGCTATCTCCGGCTTGACGAGCTGTTAGCGCTGCAGACGCTCCAGTCCACGCCGGCGCATCCGGACGAACTGTTGTTCATCGTGGTGCATCAAGCCAGTGAATTGTGGTTCAAGGTGTTGCGCCACGAGATGGATACGATGATCACGGCGCTCGAGCAGTTCGACGCGATGCGTGCACTGCTGGCCATCCAGCGCATCAACGTGCTGACCGAGATTATCGCGCAGCAACTGACCGCGCTGGACACGCTGCCGCCGCAGCGCTTCGCGCAGTTCCGCGCGTACCTCGGCGCGTCCAGCGGATCACAGAGTGCGCAGTTCCGCGCGATTGAAGCCACGGCCGGCTTGCGCGATGCGCACTTCATGGCGGCCATCGCGGAGCATGGCGATCCGCCGGCCGAAGTCGCCGCGGCGCTGGCGCGGCCCGTGTTGCAGGACCTCGCGCTGGCGCTCTTGGCGCACGAGGGCGTGACGCTGGAGTCGCTGTATCTGGGCCCCGGCCCCACGCCGATGTTTCTGCTGATTGAAGGGCTGCTGGAGTTCGAACAGCGGTTCGCCCGCTGGCGCTTCCTGCATGTGCAGTTGGTGGAGCGCATCATCGGTCCGGGCACCTTCGGCACCGGTGGCACGCTGGGCGCGAAGTATCTCGCGCGCACCGTGGCGCAGCGTTTCTTCCCGGCGCTGTGGGCGGTCCGCAGCGAGTTCTACGGCAAGCACTGAGTCGTTGGTGTACAACGACGCGCGCCACGAGCCCTTGATCGACATCTCCATTCCGATGTCGGCCGGTACGCCGCCGTGGCCCGGCGACGTGCCGTTTTCGTGCGGGTGGACCTGTCGGCGCGAGCAGGGCGACAGCGTCAATCTCGGCGTGCTGACGGGCAGTCCGCACGTGGGCACGCACGCCGATGCGCCCATGCACGTGGAGTCGCATTGGGCCGCGAGTCAGTCGCTGCCGGTTGACGTGTTCGTGGGCGTGTGCGATGTGATTGCCTTGCCGCCGTCGCATCCGCTCGCGCTTGATCTCTCGGCGTCGCTGCTGGCGTCGTTACTGGGCGAGGCGCCATCGCCTCGGGTGCTGCTGCGCACCGGCCAGTCGATCGCGTCGGGCGTGTTCCCCGACGATTGGCCCGCGCTGAGCCTGGAGGCCGTGCAGTGGCTGCTGGATCACGGCGTGCGGCTCTGGGGCAGCGATGCGCCCAGTGCCGACCGGCGGACCAGCCAGGCGCTGCCGGTGCATCACGCGTTGTTCAGCGGCGGGGCGTTCGTGCTGGAGAATCTCGCGTTGGACGCCGTGGCGCCCGGGCGGTACGAACTGCTGGCGCAACCGCTGGCGATTCATGACGCGGATGCGGCGCCGGTGCGGGCACTACTGCGGCGGCTCGGCCACTAGCTGGCGCCGAGCGGCATCCACCGACCGGGGCACCGCGCGACGTGGGTGGTCGCCCTCGGTCGCGGAGTTGCCTAGTTTATGTCTATGACTGAACCCGTCTACCTGGATCACGCCGCGACGACGCCCGTCCGCGACGAGGTCATGGCCGCGATGATGCCGTTCTTCGGCCCGCGTTTCGGCAATCCGTCCAGCGTGCATCGCTGGGGCCGTGAAGCGCGTGTCGCGCTGGATGAGGCGCGCGAGCGCGTGGCGCAGACACTGGGTGCGCATGCGGACGAAGTGTGCTTCACCTCCGGCGGCACCGAGGGCGACAACCTCGCGATTCTGGGCGTGGCGCGTACGCTGCGCGCATCGGGGCGCCGCGCGGCGATCACAACGCCCATCGAACACAAGGCCGTGCTCGCGGCGGTGCACCAGATTGCGCGCGAAGGGGGCGAAGAGCGTATCGTCCCGGTGACGTCGAGCGGTGTGGTCGATCGTGATGCGTACACGCACGCGCTCGATGCACAGGTGGCGATCGCGAGCATCATGTGGGTGAACAACGAAGTCGGTGTGATGCAGGATGTGCCGGCGCTGGCCGCCGAAACGAAGGCGGCCGGTGCGGTCTTTCACACCGACGCCGTGCAGGCGTTCGGCAAGGTCCGCATTGATGCGAAGTCGATGCCCTTCGACTTGCTCACGATCTCCGGACACAAGCTCGGCGCCCCCAAAGGTATCGGCGCCCTCTTCATTCGCCGCGCCACACCGCTGGAGTCGCTGTTCCACGGCGGTTCGCAGGATCGCGGTCGTCGCCCGGGAACGGAGAACGTCGCGTTTGCCGTGGGGCTTGCGGCGGCGGCGGAACTGGTGGTGGCCGAACACGACGCCGAGTGCGCGCGCCTTGGCGCGTTGCGCGATGCGTTAGAGTCGCGACTGCGCGAGCGCATTCCCGACTTGGTGATTCACGGCGAAGGCGCGCCGCGTGCCACGCACATCTCGAACGTCTCTATTCCAGGGACCGACAGCGAGTCGATGTTAATGGCGCTCGATATGCGCGGCATTGCATGCAGCGCGGGCTCCGCGTGTCAAAGCGGCAGCGTATCGGCGTCGCATGTGCTGAGCGCGATGGGCGTTGATCCGACGCTCGCCAATGCGGCGCTGCGCTTGTCGCTTGGGGCATTGACCGATGCGCGCAGCATCGATCGCGTGGTCGAGGTGATGAGCGTGCTGGCCATCAAGGCGCGCGGAGCCGTGCCGGCATTTGGATAATGCGATGGACATGATGGACGCCATCGGCCCGCAGCGGGGCGACCGCGTGTTGGTCGCAATGTCGGGCGGCGTGGATTCCTCGGTGGCGGCCGCGCTGTTGGTTGAGGCCGGATGCGATGTGGTAGGCGTCACGATGAAGTTGCACAACGACGGCAGCGACGTGGTGGACCGTCCGTGCTGCTCGCTCGACTCCACCAGCGACGCCCGTCGCGTCTGCGAGACGCTGGGCATTCCGCACTACGTGACCAATCTGGTGGACCGGTTCGGTCAGGACGTGCTGGACGATTTTGTGCGCGAGTATGCACGCGGCCGCACACCCATTCCGTGCGTGCGCTGCAACACGTTCACGAAATTTCGCGATCTGCTGCTCAAGGCCGACGCCATTGACGCACACTGGCTGGCCACTGGGCACTACGCGCGCATGGGGATGCGCGACGGCGTGCGCGTGATGCGCCGCGGGCTCGATCCAGCCAAAGACCAGAGTTATTTCCTCTGGGGCATTGAACGACCGGTACTCGATCGCCTTGTATTGCCGATTGGTGGACAGACGAAGGCGGAGACGCGCGCCATCGCGCGACGGTTTGGTCTGCGCACGGCCGAGAAGCTGGAGAGTCAGGACATCTGCTTCGTGCCCGACGGCGATCATGTGCGCGTGCTGCGCGAACAATTAGGGGCGGATGCGCCGTCGTTGTCGCCGGGGCCGATCCGGCTGCACACGGGCGATGTGATTGGCACACACGAGGGCTTCGCGCGCTACACCATCGGGCAACGCAAAGGCCTGCCCGGTGGATTTGCGGAACCGATGTTCGTCGTGGAAATCATTCCGGCGGAGCGCGCGGTCGTGATCGGTCCGCGCGAGGCGTTGCTGGGGCGCGGCGTAGAAGCGCACGAACTGAACTGGCTGGCGACGCCACCGGCGATTGGCGATCGCGTGCAGGTGCAAGTGCGCAATCGCGCGACGGCCGCCGACGCCACGGTGGTGCGACTGGACGATGATGTGGTGGAGTTCGCGCTGGAGGAGGCGGTGCGCGCGATTTCGCCGGGCCAATCGCTGGTGGTGTACGACGGCGAAGTGGTGCTGGGCGGTGGCGTGATTGAGCGCGGGATGCGCGAGGGCGCGGGGAAACGCGCCGGGTTACCCGTGCTGGGGTGACTGCCACGGCGTGAACGGTGAAACGTGAAATGTGATCGGTGAACGTTTAACCGATCACGTTTCACGTTTCGGTGTTCACTTCGTGGCTCCTTACTGGCTGTTGCGGGCTAAAACCCGAATCCCGCCGACCACGTGAGCAGATGTTTCGCTGAGCTCGACGCGCCGGGGGCGTCGCCGAGACGTGTGTAGTAGCCCACTTCCCCACCGAGCGCGAGGATGGGCCACAGGTGGACGGAGGCGCCAACATACGTGCGACGCGGAGTGGCTTTGAGCGGAGCGCCGAAGGTGCGCAGGACGTTGGCCGTGACCATGACACCGCTGCCCCATGGGGAGAAGCTGCTGCCCAGCCCGAGACTGCCCTGCGCACCGCCGATGCCCAGTTTCGCGACGGCGAGCGCACAGAGATCGGGGCCCGTAATGGACTCGCGGAGATAACCACCGCCGTACGACACCGCCCACTTGAGCGGTGCACCGTAGGTGATGCCGGCCAGACACTGCTCAAGATGCCAGCCGGCCGCACCCGTGCTGTCGGCGCCGGCGGCTGCATCACGACCACCGAGCCCGCGAACCAACGCCATGGGTGTGGCGCGCTGTGCTTGCGCGGTGGGCGCCATGAGCACGCCCCCCAGCACACAGGCGAGCATGCGCGAAAACACACGCGCACGCGTACGCGCACGCGTACGCGCACGCGCACGCACCAGCTTTGGCGTCAGGCAGGTCCATCGGCGAGTCGGCATCAGAACTTCATGCCGCTGGCTTCGGCGAATTCCCGCATGGCTTTCTCCTGCGCCTCGGACAGCGTTTCAGGGACGGTGATCGTGATCTCGACCAGCAGATCGCCTTTGCGATTCTCCTTGTCGATGCCATGACCCGTCACGCGAAAGCGCTTCCCCGCGGAGGTGCCGGCAGGAATGCGCAGCGCGACTTTTTTGCCGTCGAGCGTTTTCACGCTGACGCGCGACCCAAGCGTGGCCTGCGCAATGTTGATGGGCACCGTGGCAATCAGATCGAGCCCATCGCGACGATAGAACCGATCGGGGCTCACTTCGAACGTAATTACGAGGTCGCCCGGCTGGCCGCCCGACGCGCCTTTGCCACCCTGCCCGCGCAGACGCACCTTGGACCCGCTTTCCGCGCCAGCGGGCACGGCGATTAACACGGTGCGACGCGCGCGCTGCTCGCCCGTCCCCGTGCAGACGGGGCACCGCTCACTGGGGATCTGGCCGCGCCCCATGCACACAGGACACGGGCGATTGACCGCGAAGCTGCCCTGCCCGAACGAAATCACACCACGTCCACTGCACTCGGCGCACGACTTGACCTGCGCGCCAGGCGCGGAGCCTCCGCCGCGACAGGTGGCGCACTCCTCGGTGACTTCCAACTCGAGCGGGACCTTGCCGCCGGTGGCCGCCGTCCGGAACGGCACGTCGAGCGTCTTCTCGACCGTTTGGCCGCGCTCGGGCGCGCGGCCGCGCGCACGCGCGCCACCGCCGCCGCCGAACATGGACGAGAACAGATCACCCAGACCGCCAATGCCGCCGACATCGAATTCGTTAAACGACCCCGGACCGGGCTGCCCGGGGCCCGGGCCACCGAACCCACCGGGGCGCGAGGCCGACGCGCGCGAGCCCATGCCGCCGAACGCGCCGAGGCGGCGCATCTCGTCATACTGCTTTCGCTTCTCGACATCGCCCAGGACGTTGTAGGCCTCGGAGATTTCTTTGAAGCGATCGGCCGCCTTGGGATCGTTCTGATTGGCGTCCGGATGGTACTGCTTGGCCATACGGCGATACTGCTTCTTGATGTCGTCCGCCGATGCGGAGGATGCGACACCGAGGACCGTGTAGAAGTCTTTGCTATTGGCCATGAGAGCTCGCGAATACCGTGTGCGTCAGGAAACGAGCGGCGCGGAGCCGGACCACTGCTTCACCACAACGCGCGCAGGGCGCAGCACGTGGCCGTTGATGATGTAGCCCACCTGAAACGTCACCGCCACGAGGCCATCTTCCTCGGCCGTCAGCGCCGGCATCGTGCTGACCGCTTCATGCTGGTTCGGATCGAAGACGTTGCCCGTCGGATCAATGGTTTCGAAGCCATGACCGGCCAGCGATTTGAAGAGCTTCCGTTCGACAAGCTGCACGCCTTCCACGACGGTCTTGGCGTCGACCGTCGCCGGATCGACATGCGCGAAGCGCGTGATATCGTCGATGGCGTCGAGCGTCCCGCGCACGAGCTCCCCCTGTGCGCGCCATCCCGCTTCCTGCCGCTCTTTCGCGGCGCGGCGGCGGAAATTGTCGTACTCGGCGGCCAGACGCAGGTGACGGTCCTTGAGTTCCTGAATCTCGCGCTGCGCGGCGTCCACTGGATCGCCGTGGTCGATGGCCGTAGCGTCGTCGGTCTGCGCGTCGCTCCGCGCGTCGAGCGGCTCGCCCGAGAGTGAATCCGTAGAGTCGGTCATGGTCGTTTGATGTCGCAATGCCAGCGTGCGGGCCCGGCCTCCGCCCGGATGGGCGATGGTGCACCGTACGCGTCGAGAATGAGAAAGTTTACGAAGTCTAGTTGAACAGCGCGTGCAATCGTCAGGCCTTCACGGTCCACCCTTCGGATGCCGCGTCGCCCTGGAACGCCCGACGCACACGATCGAGGGCGAGCTGTGCCGCCCGCTGACGAATCTCCGCGCGGTCACCCGGAATGACGGCTCGCACCGCATGCACGGCGCCGTCCAGATCGATCGCGATCCACACCGTACCCACGGGCTTCTCGGGTGTGCCGCCATCCGGGCCGGCGATGCCCGTAATGCCAACACCGATGGTGGTCGCGAACTTCCGGCGCACACCGCTGGCCATCGCGCGCGCGACCGTCTCCGACACGGCGCCGTGCTCCACCAGCGATGCCGTCTCGACGCCCAGCTCGCGGGTTTTGACGTCGTTGGCATAGGCCAACACACCGCCCTGAAAGACGCGACTGGCGCCCGGCATCGCCGTAAGGCGCACGCCGAGCATGCCGCCGGTGCAGCTCTCCGCGACGGACACCGTGGCACTGCGTGTGGCACACTCGAGCATCACCAATTCGGCCAGATCATCCTGGCCCTCGCCGTATACATAGCGTCCGATCTTCTCGGTCAGCTGCTCGGCGGCCGCGTTGAGGCGTCGCTCGGTCTCGGCGGCGGCATACGCGTTGGAGGTCAGTCGCAGATCAACGCCATCGACGCCGGGTAGAAAGGCGAGCGAGAGGCCATCCACGCCGCGTCCGAGCTCGCCGAGGCGATCCGCGATGGCCGACTCGGAGATGCTGCAGGTGCGCAGTGTGCGCGAGCGGACCACGACGCCGCCGGCCGGGACCCGGTCGCGGATGCGCGGCATAAGCGTATCGGCCAGCATGCCGCGCATTTCGCGGGGCACGCCGGGGAGCATCGCCACCCACCGATGCTGCGCGTCCTCCAGCCAGATCCCGGGCGCGGAGCCGTGCCGATTGGTGAGGATGGTGGCCCCTTCGGGGACCATGGCCTGCTGCTTGTTGCTCTCGGGCATGCTGACGCCGAAGCGCTTGAGCCAGCGCTGTTCCAGCGCGGCCAAAATGTCGGGGTCGAGCACCATGGCCTTGCCGAAGATCTCCGCGATGGCGGGCTTGGTGCGGTCGTCCGCCGTGGGGCCGAGGCCGCCGGTGGTGATAACGGCGCCGGTGCGTTCGAGGGCTTCGCGAATGGCCGTCGTGATGCCGTCCGGCTCGTCGCCGACCGTGGCGCGCCGGACAATGCGAATGCCGAGCGCCGCGAGCTCACGGGCGAGGTGGGCGGCGTTGGTGTCGATGGTAAAGCCGAGCAGCAGCTCGTCGCCGATGGTGACGATTTCGATGTTCATGGTGGGGAATGATAACGACTGGCTTTGGGGCGCAGGTCGGGGATTCCGCGATAGACCGTGTGGAACGACAAGCGCCCCCGGATCCGTGAGGACCCGAGGGCGCTGGAGACTACGTGTGCGTCACACCGTGCCGCGCAATTACGCGATGGCGCGGGCCGCACGACGACGACGCGACGCCAGACCGAGTCCGAGCAGGCCGGAGGCCATGAGGACGTAGGTGGAGGGCTCGGGGACGGTGGAGACGACGTTCATGCTGGTGGAGGCGACTTCGGTTGCGTACGTGTCGTCGGTGTAGGCCGCAAGGCGGAACGCGTAATCGCCTTCGACGTTGGGATTGAAGGTCACCGGCCCGAAAATCGGCATCCCCAGATTCCACGAATTGGGGGTGTAGATCAGCGGCAGACCAAAGCCGAGGCTCGGGCTGCCAGCCGTCGGATCGAAGTCGACGAACAGCTTGTAGCTGTACTGAGCCTTGTTGTCGCCGCCCACATAGAACGCGAAATTCCACGTCGCGTAACCGGTACCGGCCGGCGGGTTGGTCGAGACGTCCGGACCCGCCTGCACGTAGTAGGTGCTGATCCCGTTGTCGGTGATGGCCGGGTTGCCGGTGCCACGCGGGCGCGCCGCCATACCCAACACCAGCCCATCCACGCAGTTGTTAAAGACGGCGCGATCGGTAGGGACGGTGTTGCCCCACGAGTTCGCGGGGATGTTCGGAACCAGCCCGAACCCAAAGCACTGCGCTTCCAACTGCGTCGCGCCCAGCGTGAGCATAGCTCCGATCAACAGGCTCTTCTTCATCATGTCGTACGACTCCGTGGGATTGGTGGCGATGCGGCGAGGGATCTCGATGCCGGTGTCCATCTGCCGGCATCTCCCCGGCTCCAGACATCAACCGCTAGCGCAACCACCGTGCCACCCCAGTTCCGGCGTCGATGCCCGTCAAAGCGCTCCGTTTGACGGTGTATTGAAGGCCACGACGGGCCGAACTGTGGGATGACCTCCACACATTGCCACACATTGTGGGACATTCTGCCACAGTCGATCTCGGCTCGGCGGCCTTACCCCGCCGCGACGACCTGCCGACCGTAGCGCCGCAGATAGAGCCAGAGGCTCCAGACGGTGAGACCGACCGCGCCGGTCATGCTGATCACGCCGACCAGCCCGTTGAAGACCGCAAAGCCGCGCCACGTGGCGTCATTCTGCCACCCCTCGCGGGAGGCGAGGGTGGCGGCGAAGAACCAGAAGTAGGCGGCGCCCAGCCACACACTCTGGAAGGCGGTCTTCCACTTGGCGGGTCCGATGGCGGCAATCACGAGGCCGCGGTGGGCGGCGACCTGCCGGAAGACCGTCATGAAGGCTTCGCGCCCCAGCACCACGAGCACGATCCAGAGCGGCAGAGCGATGCGGCCGAACGGCGTGACGAACAGGAAGGGCGAGGCGGTGGCGTCGCCGCTGTCCGACGCGATGAAGGTGTAGTGCCGCTGCAGCCAGTACATGGGCACAAGCGTGGCCAGCAACAGGAGCTTATCGGCCAGCGGATCGAGCAACCGCCCCAGATCGGTCACCAGGTTGTGCTGGCGCGCGAGATGCCCGTCCCAGTAGTCGGTGATGGCCGCGATCAGAAACAGCGCGAACGCGATCAAGCGCGCGGTCCACGACGTGGTGAACGGCAGCCAGGCAATCAGCGGCGTCAGGGCAATACGTCCGACGGTGATGGCGTTGGGCAGGTTCACGGGGATACGGCTCCGGCGGTGAGTCCCAGCTTCGGGTACGGCGCGAATGGGGCAGGCTTCAGGCGAGCGTTTTCAGGACCAGCTTCGACACTGCCTTCAACGTATCGAAGACCCCGTCTCCCGTGACACCCACCGCTTCAAAATACGGGGAGCGCTCCACCCACTCGCCGGTGGGCAACTGCGACACCAAAAACTCGCCGGGGCGAAACGGATCCGCCAGTGGACGCATGCGCGCGGGGTCGGTGACTTCCCACCCGGGATTGAGCATGGCCTGCAGTTCCTCCAACGGCGCGGCGTTGGGGAGATCGCGCTTGTTGTACTGCACGACGAAGGGCATCCGCGTGAGATCATAGCCGTAGGCGGCCATGTTGTCGTACAGATTCTGCATGGATTCGATGTTCGCTTCGGCACGATCGGCCTGCGAATCGGCCACGAACACGACCCCGTCCACGCCCTTGAGAATGAGCTTGCGGCTGGCGTTGTAGTACACCTGCCCAGGCACGGTGTAGAGATGGAATCGCGTGCGGAATCCGCGAATGGTGCCGAGGTCCACGGGGAGGAAATCGAAGAACAGCGTGCGCTCGGTTTCCGTGGCGAGGGAAATCAGCTTGCCGCGCGTGTTCGGCGAGACCTTGCCGTAGACGTATTCGAGGTTGGTGGTTTTGCCGCCGAGTCCCGGACCGTAGTACACGATCTTGCAGTTGATCTCGCGGGACGCATAGTTGATCATCGACATTGGATGCGCCTCTTACTGGAACAGCCGGTCGATCTCGTCTTCGGCCCCGGCAAGGAATCCCGGCGGCGGCGCATGCGATGCGCTGCTGCGCGCGAAGACGCCTTCGAAGGTCTTCGTCAACTCGTCGACCGCCGCCTTCATGCGCAGGCGGACGAGCCCCAGCGTGGTGCGGTTGTCGAACAGCACGACCAGGATGACGCGACGGGCGATGTCGGCGAGGTACATGGACTCGCGCTCACCTTGGTGGAAGAGGACGTTGAAGTCGCTCTCCCCGATGAGTCGCGCCAATTGATCGTTGGCGCTGAAGTCTGCGGCCGTGAGCGTCGCGAACGCGGTCGCGTCAAAGTTGGGGGGTTCCCCGACCGTGGCGACGAGCTGACCACTGCGATCGACCAGCAGGGCGCAGCGCGCTTTCGCGTCGTAGAGAAAGCGCTGCAGCGTAATCGTGATGGCCCCGAAATCGTCCTCGGTAAACGACCAGGTGGCGGCGCCGACAGGCATGAACGTAGGGGCGAAGGGCTGAGGCACCCGCGATCCAGCACGCAGTGTCACGCGGCTGGCACACGGGAGGTCTGATCGAACGTAACGACCGTTGGGACGGGCGCAGAAGCCCCACAGGCTCCACGAAACAGCCCCGTCAACGGTTCCAGCCACGGGATTGCGCAGCTGACTCGTGCACTATGAACGCACGGCGGTACTCGAAGGTAACCGAAGCGCCTCCAACACGGCGTGCGACCACGCCGCACACCGCCCGCTCACAGCATTTCCCGCCGCGCCTGCAGGGCCTGCGCGATCGTCACACCATCGGCATATTCGAGGTCGCCGCCCACCGGTAGCCCGCGCGCGATGCGCGTGACGCGGATGGGCCGAGACACGAGCTGCCGCTGCAGATACAGCGCCGTCGCCTCCCCTTCGAGCGACGGATTGGTGGCCAGAATCACCTCGGTTACCCCCTCGGGCTCGAGACGAGCCATGAGCGACTGGATGGCGAGGTCGCCCGGCCCGACGCCATCGAGGGGTGAGAGCCGCCCGCCCAGTACGTGATAGAGGCCACGAAACTCCCCCGATCGCTCGATGGACGCGATATCGGACGCCTCCTCGATGACGCAGAGGAGGTGCCCATCGCGTCGCGGGTCCGCACAAATGACGCAGAGTGGCATTTCGGTGAGGTTGCCGCAGCGATCGCAGGAACGCACGCGCTCGACGAGCAGGACCAGCGCATCGGCGAGCCGTCGGCTCTGCTCATGCGGCTGGCGCAGCAGGTGGAACACCAGACGCTGCGCCGTCTTGCGTCCGATGCCGGGCAGTCGGGCGAATTCGCCGGTCAGATCGTCAATGACGGACACGGGTCTCTGCGGTCGCGATGTGGTGGACGTGCCCGATCAAAAGGGCAGCTTGAACGGGAGGTCCATGCCGCCGGTGAGCTTGCCCATTTCTTCCTGCATGGCATCGGCGGCCTTCTTCTGGGCCTCGGCAGAGGCGATCGCGATCAGATCCTCAAGCATCTCAATGTCGTCGGGATTGACGACGGTGCGTTCGAGCTTGACGCGCTTGAGCATCATCTTGCCGTCGCACTCGACGGTCACCATGCCGCCGCCGGCCGAGCCGGTGAAGGAGCGGCGCGAAAGATCGTCCTGCGCCGTCTGCAGCTTGCCCTGCATCTGGCGAAAGGTGTCGAGCATTTTGAAGAGGTCAGCCATGGGCGTTATGGGTGAAGCGTGATCGGTGAAACGCGAACGTGGGCGACGTCTGGCTAGTCGCGAAGCTCGAGATCGAGGGCCAAGACCGCGGCCTCGAGCAGCGGATCGCGGGCGGTGAGCGCATCCAGTCGCTCTTTCTGGACGTCGTGCGCGGTGATGCGCCGCGTGGGAATGCCGTCGGCATCGGGCGCCGCCACGGCGGACTCGGCATGCGCCCGCAGACTGAAGCCCGTGACGCCTTCAAAGCAGCCTTGGATGGCGGCCAAAATATCCGCCCGCGCGGATTCGGCGGCGCGGGCCCACGTGTCGTTGCTGGGGGCGTAGCCGAGGATGAGGCCGCCGTGCGGGGTGACCTCGAGCGGCCGCAGCCACTGCACCGCTTGGGCCACCATGCCGCGACCGTTGCGTCGGATCATTTCGCCCACATCCGTCCACTGCTCGAGCACCGTGTCGAGTGACGGCGGCGGCGCGATCCGCGCCGTGCGCTCGGCGCGGGGGGCGGGCGCGGGGGGCGGGGCCATTTGCGCGGCGGCCGCGGCCTGCGCCACCTGTTGGGTGGCCGGTCGGGGAATGGGCGGCGCGGGCGCGCGCTCGATGGCCGGCGCCACCACGGCGGGTGGCGCGGGCGGGAGCGCGTGCGCGGAGGCCACGCGCGATTCCGCGGTCACGCGGCGCGGTGGCGGATCGTCGCGGGTGCCCTCGCCGAATCCCCGCAGGACTTCCTCGAGTTCGACGGTGCGATCGAGGAGGGCGAAGCGCACCAGCAGGGTCTCGAGCATGAGCTGGGGCTGGCCGCTGCGCCGGAAGATCGGTTCCATCTCCAGCAGCGCGTGCAGCATGCGCAGCAGATCGCCGGCAGAGACGCGTCCGGCGCGCTCGGCCAACGCGGCCCGCAGCCGCTCTGGGAGCTCGGTGGGCGTGCCGCCCAGTGCGATGGCGAGCTGCGCCCGCAGCAGATCGCCCAGGCCGTTGAGGATCAGCGTGAAGTCCACACCGGCATCGGCCAACCGTTGGACCGCCGGAAAGAGCTCCGCGGCGCGCCGCTCGGTGACGAGATCGAGCAGCGCGAGGAATTCGTCGTCGGGGATGAGCCCGAGGGCGGCGCGCACGCGCTCGGTGGTGACCGCGCCGCTCTCGCCGAGCGAGAGCACTTGATCGGTGAGCGAGAGGGCATCCCGCAGGCCACCATCGGCGGCGCGCGCGATCATCCCCAGCGCCTCCTCCTCGAACTCGACGTGTTCGTCGGCCAGCACGATGGCGAGCCGCTCGCGGATCTCGACTGGGCCGATGCGTTTGAGATCGAACCGTTGAAGACGCGACAGCACCGGCGCGGCCATCTGCGCGATTTTCTGCGGCTCGGTCGTGGCGAAGACGAAGACCACGCGTGGCGGCGGTTCCTCGAGCACCTTGAGCAGCGTGTTCCAGGCTTCGCGCGTCAGCATATGCGCTTCGTCCACGATGTAGACCTTGTACCGGTCATCGCCCGACGGGGCGTACATGGCGCGCTCGCGCAGCTCACGCGCATCGTCGACACCGCGATTGGAGGCGGCGTCGATCTCGACGACGTCGAGCGAGGTGCTGCCGCTCCAGATGCGATCGCAGCTGGAGCAAAAGCCGCAGGGCTCGCCCTGCAGCTCGGGCTCGCCGCGCCGCTCGCAGTTGAGCGCCATGGCAAGGACGCGCGCCAGCGTCGTCTTGCCGGTGCCGCGCGGACCACAGAGCAGATAGCCGTGCGCGACCCGACCGCGCGCGATGGCCCCCTTGAGGGTATTGGCGACGTGCGACTGCACGGCGACGGTCGCGAAGTTACGCGGACGGTATTTGCGGGCGAGAGCGAGCGACATGATAGCCACAATGTAGCGTCTTCTCCGTCGTCCGGCGCGGCGCGCCGGCGGGCCCCCCGCGCCGCCTCCGTGACGGTACCTCCCCCCTCGGTGACACCCTCAAGTTCCGTGGGGTAGGGGACGAAACTCTCGCTGATGAGTCGTGTCCCTTTTTCTCCCGTGGAGAGTTCGCCCTTGGCCGCCACTTGCTGCCTTTGCCGCGCATGAACGTGCGCAACCGCGAAACCTTCTTCACGCAGCCCTTCATCGCGATCCAGTTCGCGGCGGCGGCCGTCGTCGCGATCCTGAGCACGGGCGAGTGGCCATCGGAGGCGCAGCGTCCGGTGATGCGCAGCCTCGTGTATCTGGTGATGGGGCTCCCGACGCTGTACGCGATCCTTGGCGCCTCCCGCGCCCAGGGGGTGGACTCGCAGACGGCGCGGGCGTGGCGGATCATGGCCTTCGCGGTTGGATGCTGGTGGATGGGCGACGTGACGTGGGCCGCCACCCGCCTGATCACCGGCGATTTCCCGGTGATTGGAGTCTCGGACGTCTTCTATGTCGCCTTCGCGCCGCTGGCGCTCTGGTCGCTGGTGACGTTCCCGGGGCTCGGGACAACCCGCTCCGCCCGCGTCCGCGCCGCGCTGGATGCGGCCTTCGTGGCGATCACGGCGGGCACGGTCATGATGTCGTTCGCACCGCCGAACGCGGACGGCGCGTTCGGGTTCGTGGAAACGATCAGTAACAGCCACGTGATCGCGAGTGCGACGCTGCTGACGTTCCTGCTGGTGCTGCTGACACGACAGTCGAACCGCCGCCTCACGCACGTCTTCCGGATGATCATTCTGGGCCTGGCGCTCAAGACCATGGCGGACGTGCTGCACCGGCAGGACCTCGGCATCGCCTCGCGCTCGATCCCGCTGCTGATCGACATCTGCTGGATGGCGTGGTACGCGACCATGTCGCTGGCGGCGGTGTCGCAACGCGACGCCCCGCAGACGGTGACGGAGGACGCGCCGCCGGCCGCCGCGCGCGGCTGGCTGCCCTATGCGTGTGTGCTGAGCCTGATCGGGCTGCGCATCGCGCTCGTACAAACCGGTGAGCTGCCGGCCGTTGGCGGCATTGCGTTCGGCATCATGCTGCTGCTGTTCGTGGCGATGGTCCGACAGTCGATGTTGACCAGAGAGAATCTGACGCTGGAGAGCTTTGCGACGAGCCGTGTGGCGGAGAGCCGCCTGGCCGCGCTCGTCAATCATGCGTCGGACGTGATTCTGGTGGTGGATGTCGACGGCATCTCGCGCTACGTGAGTCCGTCGGTGCAACGCGTGCTGGGGACGTCGCCGGAGCGGCTGTTGGCGGCGCCGCTGTTCGATGTGCTGCACCCTGATGACGCCGATGCATTCCGCCTGCTGCTCGGTCGGCTCACTCGGCGCACAGACAGTCAGGAAACCATCATCGCTCGCATCGCCGACGCCGAAGGCGACTGGCGCTGGATGGAAGTGGTGGGCACGAATCGCCTGCAGACCGCAAGCATTCACGGGTTGGTGCTCAACGCCCGTGACATCACCGAACGTCGCGAACTCGAAGGCAAAATCGAGTGGCAGGCGTTTCACGACCCGATGACCGGTCTCGCCAACCGCGTGCTCTTTGCCGATCGTGTCAGCCATGCGCTGGCGCGCCGCGAACGCGGCCCGGTGGACATTGGACTGCTGTTCATCGACCTCGATCATTTCAAAGCAGTGAATGACACGCTGGGGCACGCCGCCGGCGATGAGCTCCTGCGCCAGGTGGCACGTCGCATTGAAGGTGAGGTGCGAACGGCGGACACGATTGCCCGTCTGGGCGGCGACGAGTTTGCGGTCCTCCTGGAAGACTCCGATGCCATCTCGTGCGACACGACGGCGGAGCGGCTGCAACAGCAGCTGACCCGCCCATTTATCATCGAAGGACGCGATGTCGTCGTGGGGGCCAGCATCGGGCTGACGGACGCGCCGGCGGGCACCTCGCTGGACGAACTGGTGCGCGACGCCGACGTGGCGATGTACGTGGCCAAGGGCGAGGGGCGCGGGCGCGTGGTGCGCTTCGAAGCGTCGATGCGCGAGAAGGTGGCAGAGCGCCTCGAGCTGGAAGCGGATCTGCGGCGCGCCGTGGATCGCAACGAACTGCAGGTGCACTACCAGCCGTTGGTCGATCTCCAGACCGGCGACATTCTCGGTGCAGAGGCGCTGCTCCGCTGGCACCATCCGCTGCGCGGTCTGATCAATCCGAGTACGTTCATCCCGATCGCGGAAGACGCGGGGCTGATCAGCGAGATCAGTCGGCGCGTGTTGCACACGGCCTGCCGCGACGCGACGACGTGGCGCTCGCCGGACCCCACGGCCGCCACGCTGCACGTGGCGGTGAATCTGTCGGGGCGCCACCTGCAGGAGCCCACGGTGGTGGATGACGTGCGCGCGGCGCTTGCGGCGTCGGGGCTGCATGCCTCACAACTCACCATCGAGATCACCGAAACGGTGATGATGCACAACGCCGATGCCGCCATTGACGCGATGCGCGCGCTCAAGGCGCTCGGGGTGACACTCGCGCTGGACGACTTCGGCACCGGCTATTCATCGCTGTCGTATCTGCAGCGCTTCCCCATCGACGTCATCAAGATTGACCGCAGCTTTATCAATCAGCTGGGCGGCCCGACGAGCGACGATTCGTTGACGCGGGCGATTATCTCGCTGGGGGAAACGCTGGGACTGGCGACGATCGCCGAAGGGATCGAGGGCGAGCGGCAGCTGAGCGAGCTGCAGGCGATGGGGTGCATGCTGGGACAGGGCTTCCTGATGTCTCAAGCGGTCACGGGCCCCGTATTCGCGCGGCTGGTCGCGTCGGGGGAGCCCCTGCACCGTCGGCCCGGCATGCTGCCGACGCCAAGCCGTGGGTCTCCGCTGATTTCGTTCTAGTCGCTGCCCGAAACGACAACCGCGCGGGAGGTTCAGCTTCTCGAGAGAAGCGAATCCTCACCGCGCGGAGTGCTCCGGGCCTGACGAAGCGACGCCAGATTCCACGTGCCGCTGCTACCTTCGGGGTCCTGACGGGGTTGGTGGGCTGTCGCCCTCCGGGACCCGGAGCAACGAGTAGTCTAATTGGGGACGGCGGGTGGGGGAACTGCTCCGGCGTGGAACGGCGACTACGTCAACAGTGACCGGTGTAACGTGATCGGTGAAACGATGGGTGGGTTAGGAGAGGAGGGTTTCCTCGAGGGCGCGGGCGAGGATGGCGCCGGCGAGGACGACCAGTGCGGGTGGCGCGTCGAGATGCAACACGGCGCGGACGCGCGTGGGGGTCCAGGCCGAGACGCGCAGGCCCATGGCGCGGGCGCGGGCGCTGACGGCCTCGGCGCTGGCGGTCGGAAGATCGATCATGACGATGTTCGTGTCGGGCGGCACGACCGTGGCGCCGCCGATGCCGTCCACGGCCTGCGCAAGCCGCTTGGCGGCGGCGTGATCGTCGGGGAGCCGATCGAGATGATGCTCGAGCGCGTAGATCGCCGCCGCGGCGAGGATGCCGCTCTGCCGCATGCCGCCGCCTAACCGTTTGCGGATCCGCATGGCGCGCGCGATATCGGCGGTGGATCCGGCGAGCGCCGCGCCCACGGGCGCGCCGAGGCCCTTGGAGAAGGACACCATCACCGTATTCGCGCAGCCGGCAAATTCGGCCAGCGACGTGCCGGTGGCGGCGGCAGCGTTCCACAGGCGTGCGCCATCGAGGTGCAGCGGAAGATTGGCCGCGCGCGCGACGGCCTGCAGCGCGCGCAGATCGTCCAGCGAGGTGACCACGCCGCCCGCGCCATTGTGCGTGTTCTCCGCGCACACGAGGGAAATCTCGGCGGCTTGGATGGACGTGACGCGTGTGTATGGTGCGAGGTCGGCCGCACTCATCACGCGTCCGGACGGGCGCACCGTGCGCACCTGCACGCCGGCGAGGGCGGCGGTGCCGGCCATCTCCCACTGCACGATGTGCGAGTCGGCGTCGAGCAGCACCTCAGTGCCGGGCCGCGTATGCAGCCCAATCGCCGCCTGATTGGCCATCGTCCCCGTGGGGAAGAAGAGCGCCGCCTCGGTACCGAGCCGTTCCGCGACCATCGCCTCGAGTCGGCGGGCGGTGGGATCGCCGTCGAGGACATCGTCACCGACTTCCGCATCGGCCATGGCGCGACGCATGGCAAGCGTGGGGCGCGTCACGGTGTCGCTGCGCAGGTCGATAGGGGCGTCAGACATCACGGACATGAGCAGAGACAGAGTTGATGGGGAGAATGCCTACGAGAGCTTACGGGTGGCCGCCGCACGCGCCGGGGTTCGACTGGCCGCCGGTCGCCCGGATGACGCGAGCGATGCGTCGTCCAAGGCGAGCAGCTCCAACCGACGGAGCTCGTACGCCTGCGCCAACTCGCCGCCAATGAGGAATAGCAGCGCGCCGTAGTACGTCCAGAATACCACCGCCACGATAGCGGCAATGGTGCCGGTATACAACGAGCTTGGATCAAAGTGGCGCACGAGCACCGCGAACACATGTCGCGCGGCTTCGAAGAGCAGCGCGGCCGCCGTGGCCGCGGTGAGCGCGGTGCGCACCGAGGGGCGGTGGCGGGGCAATCCGCGATAGAGCGCGTAGAACAGTCCAAACACGATGGTGACAGCCAGCACGCGTCCGATGAGGTACGTGATGCCGTCCATGGCCGACTCGCGCAATCCCGCGCGCACGAGCAGTTGCAGCCCCTGCGTGGTGGCGAGATCGAGATAGGTGGAGACGACGATATAGAGGACTACCGCGAGGGTGGCGACCAGCGTGGCGCCAAGGTCGAACAGTTTGCCCACCACGATGCCGCGATCGGTGCCGTCGAAGATCAGCGCGAGGACACTGCGCAAGGATCCGAACAGGCGGGTGGAGAACCACGCAAAGCCGATCGCGGAGTACACGCCGACGGCGCCGCGGGTGCGCTCGACGTCGGTGACGATATCGTGAATGAAGTTGCTGGCGCTTGGCGCGTCATTGGGGAGGAATACCTGCAGCAGCGCATTCACCGTGCGCGCCGCATCCTCCGGCTGGCGGCCGAGAATGAGCGCGACGCCCGAGATGAGCAGCAGGGTAAACGGCACGAGGGCGAGCAGCACATTGAAGGCCACGCCGCCCGCGAGAAAGAGGACATTGTCTTCGGCGCTCTGTTTCCAGATGCGCCGAAGAATGTCCCACCACGCCTCAGTCGACGACCGGAGCGCTGTCAGCGTGCCCCTCCGCCGCGGCCGCGCGCCGTCGCTCGGCATAGGCGCGCTTGGTATCGGCGACCGTGCGTTCGAGATCCGCGCGTGCCTGCTTGGCCGCGTCGCGACCGACGTCAACGGCATCGGTCATGGCATCGGCGACGGCGTCGGTGCGTGCACGCACCGCCTCACGGGTGCGATCGACCCGATCATCAAATCGCGCCCGCGTGCGCTCCACCCGGTCGGCCAGCCCCTCGCCGAGGTCTTCGGTGGCTTCCTTCACCCGCCGCCCTGCGCGGCGCGCTTCGCGCTGCAGGCGCTCACGCGTTTCGCGGCCACTAGCCGGCGCGAACAGCAGCGCGGCGCCGGCTCCCACTGCGAGCCCGAGCAGCAGCATCCCTATGCCGCTGCCCGTGCTCTGCTCCACGATCACTACCCGTTCGTCGTCGTACTCGTCACGTCGGGACATGGGCGGACCTCCTTGGGAAAACTGCGACCTACCAATGACTCCGGAATCAGTCACTCAAATCGGCATCATCCGGCGCGGCAACAAACTTGGTGGCTCCATCCGGCGCGGTGCGATGCTGCGCCGGTGCCTGCACGAACTTCGCGACGGTTTCGCGCGTGCCGCCGATGGCGAGCTGCCGGAACAGGAATCCGAACTTCTCGTCGTACGCGGCGCCGAGCGCCGTCCGGACGTCGGCGGGCAGCGACCAGAGCTGCTTCTTGAACGGTCCGATCGCCTTCTTGCGCGTCTTGTAGTAGAACTGCTCCGGGCTGTCGGTGGGCTTGCGCTCCTCCTTGGCGTTCTCATCGAGCCAGGCATAGATCTCCTGCCGCAGTTCAGCCGGCAGGTGATCGTACATCATGTTCTGGAAGTTCGTCGCGAGATGGATTTCGGCCGTTTCTGTGCGCGGGAAGTTGTTGAAGGCGCCATCGGGCAGCGTGGAGGCCCCGTGTTGCACGGCGCCCGACATGCTGTACTTGTCGCGCGAAATCTTCGAGAGTGAGGCGAGTGTTTCGAGGTCGAGCTTCACGTCGGCAATGGACCCGTCAGCGAGCACGATGCCACCGTGTGACGTGCCGGACTGCACGGAGATCTTGGACAAACCGGCCATACCGGGCGCCTGCGCGGCCAGTGTGCGGTTGTACCCCTCCATGAAGGCTTCGAGTTCCGCCGGCGTGCTGTTTTCCGTGCCGACTTCACCGATTTCGCCGCCGATGGAGATGGTGACGCCGGCGGGCTCTTCGGCGCGCACGGCGCGCGTGATCTCGACGCACACTTCGTAATTGAGGCGCTGCTGTTCGTCGAGCGTGGCCTTGGACAGATCGACCAGCGTGGACGTATCGACGTCGATGTTGTAGAAGCCGGCGGCGACGGCCTCCTTCACGATGGCCTTGACCGCACTGACTTCGGTGACCGGATCGACGGCGAACTTCTTGTGGTTGACCTGGAAGTGATCACCCTGAATGAACAGCGGTCCGCGGAACCCCTCGCGCAGCGCGGCGGCCAACATCACCGAGACGTATTCGGCGGGACGCTGATCGGTATAGGCAATTTCCGAGCGGGCGATTTCGAGGATGAACGCGCCGGCATCCTGCGCCTTGGCCGTGCGGAAGATGGCACGCGCCGTGTCGTACGACATGCCGCGGACGTTGATGGCCGGCACGGTGAACCCGCCGCACTTCCCTTGCCCGCGCGCGATATAGAGCTCGTGAATGGACGCGGGACGCACACCGGCAATCTGCCCGAGCTCCCACAGCACCCAGCGCGAGAAATTGCGCTCCGACTCTTCGGCGAAGACCGCCTGCCAGACCAGCGCATCCATGTGCGCCGACGTCAGGGCGGTGGCGTCGTGCAGGTGAACGCGGCCGTCTTCGAGGGTGACGGCACCACCGAGAAGGAAGGACGGAGTCGAAGTCGATTCAGAAGTCATCGGCGATGATGAGATGGAGAGCGGCTAGAAAGCCGGTGTGAATGCCGGAAGCCCGGCCTGCTGAAAGTTTCCCTCCGCGCGTCGATTGCGGCAGGGGCATCCCCCGAAAATCCGTCAGGCGTTTGGAGGACACGCGGGGCGGAGCTAGACGCGGTGCCGCGCGTCGGGGTGCGGCAGGGCGTCCCACGCGGCTCGCGCGGCCTCACTGCCAGGCTTGCCGAGCATGGCATACGCGAAGTTCTTGCCCATTTCGACGCCGGGCTGATCGAACGCGTTGATGCCGTACAGCGCGCCCGCATAGGCGGTCGCAAGGGCAAACATCTGCAGCAGCGCCCCGACGTGCCATGCGTCCACCGCGTCCAGCTCGATGTTGGCGTTGAAGCGCCCGCGCGCGGCGAGGGCGCCGGCGGTGGCGCGTCGTTCCACGTCGAGCAGTGCCCCGAGCGTGTGCCCGCCGATATAGGCGAGTTCGGGGATGTCGGCGTGGCGCGACGGAATGCGCCCCTCTGCCTCGCGACCGCGCACGGTGATAAACGTGACCGTCTTATCGCGCGGGCCCTCCATGAACAGCTGGACCTGCGAATGCTGGTCGGTGGCGCCGAGCGCGGCCAACGGCGTGGGGCCGGTGAAGGTGCCGTCCTTGCGGGTCTTGCCCAGTGATTCGGCCCAGAGCTGCACAAACCAGAGCGCGATGTCGCGCAGCGGATCGGCGTACGGCATGAGCACCTGGACGTGGCGGCCATGGCGCGTGTCGGCCAGCCACTGGAGCACGGCAAAGGCGCCAGCCGGATTGTGGGCGGGATCGTCGCTGGCGGCACGGGCGGTCATATCGGCAGCACCGGCCATGAGCGCCTTGACGTCGATGCCCATCAGGGCCGCCGGCAGCATACCGACCGGCGAGAGCACCGAGAAGCGGCCGCCGACATTCTGCGGGATATCGAGTGTGGGGATGCCTTCGGCGCGTGCGATGCGGCGGAGCGCGCCCACCTCGGGGTCGGTGACGAACACGAGATGCTCACGCGCCGCGTCCTCGCCGACGGCGCGGGCAAGCGCATCGCGCACGATGAGGTACTGCGCCATGGTCTCGACGGTGCCGCCGGACTTGGAGACGACCAGTACGAGGGTCCGATCGAGCGCCAGGCGCGACAGGATGGTGAGGATCGTGGCCGGGTCGACGTTGTCCAGCACATGGAGGCGCGGATGCCCGTCGCGCGCCGCGAGATCGAGCGTATTCCACGCGAGCGGCCGGAGCGCCGTGCGGAGCGCGATGGGACCGAGCGCCGAGCCACCAATGCCGAGCAACAGCACATCGTCGAAACGTCCGCGCGTGCGGGCGACGACGGCGAGCGTGGCGTCGAGCGCCGCCTCGTCGGCCGGGAGCGTGAGGAAGCCCAAGTTGGCGCGCTGCGCATCGACGGCCGCATGGGCGGCGGCGAAGGCGCTGCGCGACCCGCGCCATTCGGTCTCGGTGATGCCAAGGCCGTCCGGCAGCGCGCCGGCCATCATGTTGGTGAAGTCGATGGACAGGGTCATGCAGGGCGCTCCGAATCGAGGGTCACGACAAGGCCGTCGTACGCGGGACTGATGCCGGGCGGCAGTTCCGCCGCGAGCTCGGCGTGGAAGTTTTCGTGCGTGAGATGCGTGAGGTACGTGCGTTCCGCGCCAATCTCCTGAGCCACGGTGACGGCTTCGGTAATGGAGAGGTGCGTCGGGTGCGGCTGACGCAGCAGCGCGTTCAGCACCAGCACGCGCACGCCCGCGAGCGCGGCGCGCGCCTCGGGCGGCAGCGACTTGGCGTCGGTGATGTAGCCGATGTCGCCGACGCGGAAGCCGAGCACCGGTGTGCGGCCATGCGGCACCGCGATGGGGACGATGGGCGTCGCGTGGACGGAAAACGGCACACCGGCCTGCACCTCGACCAACTGCCCTTCGGGCTTGGTGGTGCCGGGCAGCGGACGCATGGTGTGATCCACGACGTACGCAAAGCGCTCGCGCAGGACCGTCAGCGTCTGCGCCGAGCCGTAGAGCGGCAGCGGCGAGTCGCGCCGCATGCTGAAGGCGCGCAGATCATCGATGCCGTGCAGGTGATCAGCGTGTTCGTGCGTGAAGAGCACCGCATCGATGTGCGTGATATCGGCCGCCACGAGTTGCACACGCAACTCGGGGGGCGTGTCGATAAGCAGCCGCGTGCCGTCATCAGTGTCGATGACGGCTCCACACCGGGAGCGCTTGTCGCGTGCGTCGGGCGACCGGCAGACCGCGCAGCGGCAGCCGATCTGCGGCACGCCGAAACTCGTGCCGGTTCCGAGAAACGTCAGACGCACGACGTCAGCTCCCGTGCCGCGTCACACCGTCTCGACCTTGAGCAGGTTGGTCGTACCCGGAACATCGAACGGGACACCCGCCGTGACGAGCACGCGGTCCCCCTTCGTGACGAGACCCAGATCGAGCGCCTCGCGGAGGGCCATGGCCACCATGTGGTCGTAACCGCGCGCTGTGGGCACCAGCCGCGGCACCACGCCCCAGACCAGCGACAGCTGCCGGCAGACACGCGGTTCATCGGTGAGCGCGAGAATGGGCACACTGGGCCGATGCGAGGCCACAATACGGGCCGTAAAGCCGCTCTTGGTAAACACCACCACGAGCGGTGACTCGAGCATGCGCACGGCGGCGACCGTGGCGGCCGCGATGGCCTCCTCGGTGTTGACGCCGCTCAGGATGCGACGCTCCGTGCGGTTGCTGGCGCGCGGATGCGGATGCGTTTCGATTTCGCGGATGATGCGCCGCATGGCTTCCACCGCGAGCCGCGGATACGCGCCGGCCGCCGTTTCGGCGGAGAGCATCACGCAGTCGGTGCCGTCGAGAATCGCATTGGCAACGTCGCTGGCTTCGGCGCGGGTGGGGCGCGGATTTTCGATCATGGACTCGAGCATCTGCGTGGCCGTGATGACCGGGCGGCCCATGCGATTGGCGAGCGCGATGATGTTCTTCTGCGCGATCGGCACTTCTTCGAACGGCAACTCGACGCCGAGATCGCCGCGAGCGACCATCACCGCATCAGCGGCGCTGAGGATTTCCTCAATGTTCTGCAGCGCGACGTCCTTCTCAATCTTGGCCACCACGAGGATGGACTTCGGAATGAGCGCACGCAGCGAATCGATATCGTCGGCACGTCGAACGAACGAGAGCGCCAGCGCATCAAGATCACTCGCGACGGCGAAGACGATATCGGCCTTGTCTTTATCGGTGATGGACGGCGCCGAGACGGCGATGCCGGGCAGGTTCATGCCCTTGTGACTGGTCAGCATGCCGCCGTGCACCACCGTCGCGGTGACGCGCACACCCTCGACCGCGGTCACGATGAGCTCGATCAGGCCGTCATTGATCAGGATGCGATTGCCGGCCGAGACGTCGTGGGCCAGCTCATCGTAGGTGACGGGGATTTCGTCGTGCTGGGCGACATGCTCGGGCACCAGAACCACGCTGGCGCCCGGCTGCAGATCACGCGGGCTCTCGAGATCGCCGATGCGAATGCGCGGTCCCTGCAGGTCGCCCATGATGGCGACGGGGCGTCCGAGCGCGTCCGCGACTTCGCGTACGATGGCGATGGTGCGCGCGTGCTGCTCGTGCGTGCCATGCGAGAAGTTGATACGCGCCACGTCGAGACCGGCCTCGATGAGGGCGCGAATGCTTTCGGCGGTATTGCTGGACGGTCCGAGCGTGCCGACGATTTTCGTGCGCGGCACGTGCGCGCGGGTAAACGCGCCATCGCGCTCGGTGGCAACGGCGGACGACGCCGCGCGCTCCGGCCCCGTGCGCGGGATGGTCATGAATTCTTCAGTGTGCGGCAACGGCGGGTGCTCCAGATGAAGAATCGGTCGAGGAAGCGGTCGAAGACGCGGCCAGCGCGGCCCGCTTGGCGGTGAGACCGGCCAGCAGGGTCACGAACGATTGTTCGAAGGACGCGAGCCCTTCCGTGAGCAAGCGTTCCGTCACGGCCTGCAACGACACCCCCACCGCCTCGAGGGCCGCGAGGGTGCGGTCGGCCTCGGCCATCTCGGTGGCGACGGACTGACGCACCTCGCCGTGATCGCGGAAGGCTTCGAGCGTGGCCGGCGGCAAGGTGTTCACCGTGTCGGGGCCCACCAGCTCTTCGACGTACATGACGTCGCGGTAGGCGGGGTTCTTGGTGCTGGTGCTGGCCCAGAGCGGGCGCTGCACGCGTGCGCCGTGGGCCGCCAGCGCCGCCCAGCGCGGTCCGCTGAACGAGGCGGTGAAGAGGCGATAGGCGAGCTTCGCGTTCGCGATGGCGGCCTTGCCCTGGAGGGCGCGCAGCGTGTCGGCGTGCGCCTCGTCCGCGATGGCCATGGTGTCCAGCTGCTTGTCGATGGCCGAGTCCACGCGGCTGATGAAGAAGCTGGCGACCGAACTGATGCGATTGATCGGCAACCCGGCCGCGGCACGCTGCTCGAGGCCGGCGAGATACGCCTCGATGACGCGGGCATGGGCATCCACCGCGAAGAGCAGCGTGACATTCACGTTGATGCCGTCGGCGATGAGCTGACGGATGGCCTCGGCGCCTTCGATGGTGCCCGGGACCTTGATCATGAGATTGGGGCGATCGACGACGCGCCAGAGGTGCCGCGCCTCGGCGATTGTGCCGGCCGCGTCGCGCGCCAGATCGGGCGAGACTTCGAGCGAGACATAGCCGTCCACGCCTTCGGTGGCGTCGTAGACCCCGCGGAAGGCATCGCAGGCGTCGCGGACATCGGCCGTGGCGACCGCTTCGAAGGCCTCGCGGTCAGAGCACGCGGCGGGCAGCGCGCGGAGTTGCGCATCGTAAGACGCGCCTTCCGCGAGGGCCTTCTCGAAGATGGTCGGATTGGAGGTCATCCCCGTCAGCGCATCCTCGCGGATGCGGCGCGCGAGGTCACCATTCCCCAGCATGACGCGATCGATGTAGTCGAGCCAGAGTGACTGTCCGGCAGCGTGCAGCGTATGAAGACGCGTGGTCATGGCAGTTGGGATCGTGGCAGAAGCGTCCGGCGCGGACCGCGGTGAGCGAGTCGACAAGCGCAGCCGGCATGTACTGCGTGGATGGTAATTCCTTTCGGCGTGCTTGGCACGTTGCCGTAAACGGTTACGGGCGTCCAAACCGGTCAGAATCCACTCCGAAACCGATTACCGTTCGCCGCGTACGCGTTGTCGTGCGGTCCCCTTCCCTTTCTGGCGCCCTCTGCATGTCCCTTCCCAGCCCCGTTCCGTCGCGGGCGGTCGCCCTCCTCGCCGCCGCGCTGCTGCCGCTCAGTGTGGTGGGTTGTCACCGGAGCGCGCGCGTGGCGCCCGCGGTCTCGCCCGCGTCGGCGGCGGCCGATGGCGCCTGCGCCGCCCCGGCGGCCGCCACGGCGGCCGCCACGGCGACCTCACTGGCCGGCACGCCCATTGCGAATCCGCTGGTCACGTTTGACAGCGCGTGGAGCATTATCGCCCGCACGCACTGGGACACGACGTATAACGGCGTGAACTGGACGGCGCTGCGCGACACATTGCGCCCGCGGGCGGCCGCGGCGACGACCACCGGCGAGTTGCGCGGCGTGTTGTCGGAGATGGTGGGACGGCTCAAGCAGTCACATTTCTCGATCATTCCGCGCGAAATCAGCGATGGCGATGGCGGCGGCGCATCGGGGAGCAAGGCCTCGGTGGGCGAAAGCGGCACGATTGGCGCCGAGTTCCGGCTGGTGGATGGCGCGACGACGGTGTCCGCGGTGATGCCGAACGGTGCGGCGGCGCGTGCCGGGGTGCGGACGGGATGGATTCTCGAGTCCGTGCATGGGTGCGCCCTTGCGCCGCGTATTGCCCGCGGTGCGCGGGATATGGAGCCGCGTCGTGCGGCCCTGGTGGCGTATACGGTGGCCTCTCAACTGCTGGCCGGCGAGGTCGGGCAGCCGGTCGTGGCCACGTTCCGCGACGAGTCCGGGCGGGCGCGGGCGGTGACCATGGTGCGTCAGGCGGAGACGGGCACCATGGCCAAGTTCGGCAATCTACCGCCGCTCCTGTCCACGCTGACGCATGAGCGCGTGACGCAGGGCGGCAAGACCATCGGCATTATCCGCTTCAACATCTGGATGCCGGTGTTGTCGCCGCAGTTTGATGCGGCAATGGATTCACTCCGCGATACCGACGCCATCATTCTTGACGTGCGCGGCAATTTCGGCGGCGTGGGCGGCATGTCGATGGGGATCGCGGGACATTTTCTCGACAGCGCGCTGACCATTGGCACGATGCAGCAGCGCGGCGCGTCGCTCAAGTTCGTGGCCAATCCGCGGCGTGTGGACACGCGGTCGCGGGCCGTGACGCCGTTTGCGGGACCGTTGGCGCTGCTGGTGGACGAGCTGTCCATCAGCACGACCGAAATCTTTGCCGGCGGGCTGCAGGCGCTGGGGCGCGCACGGGTGTTCGGTGCGCAGACCTCGGGGCAAGCCCTCCCGTCGGTGCCGGAGCGGCTGCCAAACGGGGACATTCTGTATCATGCCATCGCCGATTTCTTGTCGCCCACGGGGAAGCCGTTGGAGGGTGACGGGGTCCGGCCGGATGCGCTGACGCCCCTGACGCGGCAAGCGCTGCTGGCGGGGAAGGATCCGGCGCGCGAGGCCGCGCTGGCGTGGGCCGTGCAGGCGGCGAAGCTCCCGGCGAAACGAACGACCCCGTAGCATTCTCGCGGGTACTATTCCCGATCGGTGGCCATCCGGCGACGATCGGTTGGTGTGGTCATCTCGCAGCACCTCTTTTCATCTCATTGAGGACGTCTAGCCCATGAAGTCATTCGCTCGCAGTGCCACGGTGGCCGTAGTCGCGTCGCTGGTGTCCGTGTTGCCGCTCAGCGCGCAGGCGAGGCCGGCGGCCGCGGAGATCATCGCGAAGTACGTGGCGGCCATTGGTGGCAAGGCCGAGATCATGAAGATCACGTCGATGAAGCAGACGGCGACCATGGAGGTCCCGTCCATCGGCCTGTCCATGGCGATGGAAATTTTCAGCGCCGCCCCGAACAAGATGGCCAGCAAGACCAGCATCCCCGGCATGGGCGAGATGCAGAACGGCTTTAATGGCACGGTGGCGTGGGATGTGAATCCCATGCAAGGACCGCGCCTCTTGGCGGACAAGGAGCTGGCGGCTATGGCGGAGAACGCCGACTTCTACGGCAACATGCTGTATTCGGCCGACAAGTACGCGTCGATGGAAACCGTGGGCGACACGGTGATCAACGGCGACAAGGCGTTCACGGTGAAGATGGTGCGCAAGGGCACCATGAAAGAGTCCCTCTCGTACTTCTCGGCGGCGTCGGGGCTGCTGCTTGCCGGTTCGAGCACGCAGGATTCGCAGATGGGCTCGATGTTCGTCACGCAGAGCGTCTCGGAGTACAAGAAGTTCGGCGGCATCATGATGCCCACGAAGGTGCAGCAGACGATGGGGCCGCAGACGATGACGATGACGGTGAAAGAGGTCGTGATCAACGGCGCTCCCGAGTCGGCGTTTGCCATTCCGGAACAGGTCAAGCCGCTGATCAAGCCCTAACGATTAGGTCGATGCAAAAACGGGGGCGCGATGCACTCGCGCCCCCGTTTGCTATTGGCATGCGCCCATGGCGACGCGCGATGTTGGCCTACTTGGTCCCGGCGTACACAATGCGGTAAATGCGCCCGCCCTTGTCGTCCGTCACGAGCAGCGCGCCGTCCGCGGCCGTGGCCAGGCCGGTTGGACGGTGGGCCGCCTTGGACGGATCCAGCTGACCGCCGGCGAAGTTGTCGGCGAAGGTCTCGTAGCTGCCGCCGAAGGTGCCCTTCGTAGAGGACACAAAAACGATCTTGTACCCCGCCTGCTCCTTGGGTGCGCGGTTCCACGAGCCGTGAAAGGCGATGAATGCCCCGCTGCGGTAGCGCGCAGGGAACGCGGTGCCCGTGTAGAACAGCAGCGCATTCGGCGCCCAGTGGCCCGGGAAGTACACCGTTGGGGCTTTCTTGGCGCTGCAGCGACCGGCGTCCTTGGCGTTGCCACCGTACTCGGGCGCTAGCACGAGATATTTCAGGTTCGTGTCGAAGTAGCAGTAGGGCCAGCCGAAGTCGTCACCGGCGTTGACCTTGAGAAATTCCTCGGCGGGCTGATCGGCCGATGCGGCCTCGTCATACATGGGCGCCCAGTTCTGGAAGAGCTGGTCGCGGCCGTGCTGCGTGGCGTAGAGCTGACGCTCGGTGGGGTGCCACGCGAGTCCCATCGCGTTGCGAATGCCGGTCGCGAAGCGCGCCGACGTCGAGAACGTCTGCCCCGTCTGTGTGGCCGAGAACTTCCAGATGCCGGCGCGCGTGGCCAGCTCGGCGCAGGGATCGATGCCTTTGCTGTTGTTCTTGCGTTCAGCCTCCTGGCAGCTGTTGCTGTTGGAGCCGACGTTCATGAAGAGCGCGCCCTGGCCATCGAGCGCGATGTTGCGTGCGACGTGACCGCCGCCGGGAATGCCCTTGACGATGGTGTCCGGCACGCCGTCGGGCGCGACCGCCCCGACCGGCAGCGTGTAGCGCAGAATCGCCGTCTTGGCGTCGATGTAGAGCGCCGTCCCGAGCATGGCGATCCCGGTGCCCCCCACGGGCCCAAAGCTGCCCACCACCTCGGCTTTGCCGTCCTTGTTGGCATCGCGGAGCACCAGCACACCGCCGCCGGTGGAATCGCCGCGGGCGCGGTTCTGCCGCATGACGAGCACGTCGCCGTTGGCGGCTACGACGAGGTGACGGGGGCCCCCAGCGCTGTCGAGAAAGACGCCGGCGCAAAAACCGGTGGGGAGCGTGAGGCCGGCATTGTCGGCCGCGCAGCCGGTTGCGAGCGGGGTGGTAACCCGCCGATGCGCCGACACCACAGTGCCCAGCCCCAGTACCGCGACCGCCGCGACCGGTCGAATCCAGCGATGACGCCCAGCAACAGGTCCACGAAGCACGTCCACTCCTCCGTCAAATCAGTAGGAAGGCGCCCCGTCCGGACGCCCCATGTCGTGTGCGCATACTGGCACGCGGGCCCAACGCTGCGGAAGGTCGCGTGATGTCCGTGAGATGCGCCAGACCGTGGGCGTGATGGTTTGGTTGACTTCCCTCCCGTAGCCCCGACATTGTCCAGTGGTGCCCTCGTCCTCGTTTTC
>CALQGY020000003.1 GCA_943330235.2 Candidatus Kuenenia stuttgartensis | reverse complement strand
TACATCACGCAGTACGTCACGCAGTACGTCACGCAGGATGCACCGGAGAATCGATGACGCAGCGATCAGGAAGACGAACGCTCAGAATGGTGATGGCCGCTGGAGTCGTGGCGGCTGGCGCGCTGGGGATCCAATCCGTGCGCTCAGTGGCGCAGGCCGGCAAGCCGCTGGTACGCGGCAACGTTGTGGGCGAGTGGCGCTACTGGGGCGCGGACGCGTGGAGTTCGCGCTACTCGCCGCTGGAGCAGATCAACGCGTCGAATTTCGACTCGTTGCAAGTCGCGTGGACGTGGAACGCGGGCGCCTTCGGCAAGGATGAGTATTACCGCACCACGCCGTTGTTCGCCAACGGACGGCTGTTCACGGTGGCGACCACGCGTCGCGTCACGGTGGCGCTCGATCCGACCAACGGCGAGTCGCTGTGGATGTATCGCCTGGACGAGGGGATCCGCTGGCAGAAGGCGCCGCGGCAATTCGCCGGACGCGGGTTGTCATACTGGACGGATGGCCGCGCCGAGCGCGTGCTCACCGTCACGCCGGGCTATCACCTCGTGTCGCTGGATGCAAAGACGGGACGTCCGGATGCGGCGTTCGGTGTCAACGGCGTCGTCGATCTGATGGACGGACTGGGTTATCCGATGGTGCCGCTAGCCGTTGACGACTCCGGCTCGCTGGTGATCAGCGATATCGCGCCCATGCGCGCCGCCAAGCCCGGCGAGAAGTGGGACCCGGTCAAGAAGATCGGCGCGGACGGCACCATCGGCATTGATCCGGCGGCGGGACAGATTGCCTCCAGCTCACCGCCGATTGTCGTGGGCAATGTGCTGGTGGTCGGCAACTCGTCCATCCACGGCTACTACCCGACGCGTGCGCACAACATTCCGGGCACCATTCGCGGCTTCGACATTCGCACCGGCAAGCAGCTGTGGAAGTTCAACCTCGTGCCGCAGCCGGGTGAATTCGGCGCCGAGACGTGGAAGAACGGATCGAAGCCCGGCACGAAGGGCGTGGGGAAGAACGACGCGTGGGCACCGTACTCCGCCGATCCGGATCTTGGCCTCGTGTACATCCCGGTGGGCATGCCGTTGATGGACGAATACGGCGGGCATCGCCCGGGCAACAACCTGTACGGCAACAGCATCGTGGCCCTTGATGCGAAGACGGGCGTGCGGAAATGGCACTTCCAGATGGTGCATCATGACATCTGGGATTACGACGCCCCGATGTCGCCGAACCTGCTGGACGTCACGGTGGACGGCAAGCGCCGCAAGGTGTTGGCGCAGACCACCAAGCAGGGGTGGATCTACACGCTGGACCGCGCCACGGGTGAGCCGATCTGGCCCATGCCCGAGACGCCGGTGATGAAGAGCGACGTGCCGGGTGAAGTGTCGTCGCCGACGCAGCCCATTCCGTCCAAGCCCGCGCCGTATTCGCAGCAGGGGCTCGTGGAGGCCGATCTTATTGACTACACGCCGGCCATCAAGGACACGGTGCTGAAGATGGCGAAGCGCTGCCGCATGGGGCCGTACTTCATTCCGCCCGCCGCGGCTGATGGCAAGGGCTCGACGGGGCTGCGCTGCTCCTGGTATTCGCCGGGCGCGAGCGGCGGTGTGAACATCGATGGCGGCGCGGCGGTCGATCCGGAGACGGGCACGTTGTTCGTGGCGTCCATCACGGGGATGAGCACCGCACAGGTGCAGAAGGATCCGTGCTCGGAGTTCGATTACAGCTCGCCGCGCGACAGCTGCGGCCTGCCCGGTGCTCCGTTGCCGCCGGCCGGATATCAGAAGCCGGCCAGCGGCGATCGCGGCGGCGACTTTGCGGCGCGCTCCGCCGGTGCGGTGTTGGGCGGTGTGTCCATTGTGAAGCCGAAGCCGTACGGTGGCATCACGGCCTACGACATGAACAATGGCGAGAAGTCGTGGTGGATTCCGAACGGCGGCATGCAGAAAGTCACCAGCCGCGATCCGTTGTTTGCTGGCGTGAAGTTGCCCGATCAGGGCGCGCGCGGGCAGGCGCAGGCCATGACGACGAAGACGCTGATGATCTACGGCACCGGTCGCGGCGGCGGCGTCCCGGGCTCGGCGCCCACGCTCTATGCGGTGGACAAGGCCACGGGCAAGCAGGTGGGCGCGCTCAAGATCACGGAGCGCACGACCGCGGTACCGATGACGTTCATGCACAACGGGCGGCAGTACCTGGTGTTCGCGACGGGCTCGGAAGAGAACACGGGGCTGACGGCGCTGGCGTTGCCGAGGAAGTAGGGAGAGGGCTCGGACTGCAACTGCATTAGACACAGAGGTCACGGAGGGCACAGAGGGGCGCTGCGGCACGTCGCCGAGCAGTCCTCTGTGCCCTCCGTGACCTCTGTATCAATTGCTGTTAAAGCCTCACGCTACGGCCTCCTCTCGTACCGCTTGAGCGCCTTCTGCCCCACCTCGGCCCCGTAGATATGCCCCGCGGCGTCCACCGCGACGCCCTCGGCTGAGCTGGTGCTCGGCGCCTTGTCGTCCGGATCTGGGATGAATGCGACGACCTTGCCATCGCGTACGCTGCCGATGCGAATGCCGCGCTTCCACGCCGCATGCGGCGGAGCAACCGATCCCGACTCGGAGTCCGCGACATATAGCATGTCCTGCTTGTCGATGAACAAGCCGCTGGGCCGGCTGAACTGATACCACGTGTCGAGGATCGTGAAGTTCTGATCCATGATGAGAATGCGATCATTGCCGCGATCACCGACGAACAGGCGGCCGCGCGAGTCGAACGCCAGCGCATGCGGCTGATCGAGATCGGTGGGGCCCTTGCCGAATGTGCCCACCACTTTGAGCAGCTTGCCGGTCTTGTCGAACTTGTAGAGGCGCGCGTTGGAGCCCGGACGTGAGGCGTGCCCTTCCGCCACGAAGATGTCGCCGTTGGGAGCGGTGATCACATCATTGGGCATCCAGAAATAGCTCGAGTCCTTGCCGCCGCCCGGCGTGCCAAGCGTCATGAGCAGCGTGCCGTCGGGGCTGAACTTGTAGATCTGGTGGCCGCGCGCCGGTGCGGTGGCGCCGGCCGTCGCGGGTGTCGTGCCGCCGGTGCAGGCGCAGTCGGTGACCCACACGTTGCCTTGCGCATCCACGTGAATGCCGTGCGGTGAGAGGAGCAGCCCTTCGCCGAACGATTTCACGAGCGTGCCGTTGGCGTCGAACTTGAGCACCGATGGCAGCGTGGAGCTCGCGCAGCTATTGGCACCACAGCGCTCGGCCACCCAAATGCTGCGACCGTCCTTGTCGATGTCCACGGCGCTGGTGCTGCCCCAGACGCGCCCTTCACCCAGCTTGGCCCAACCGGTGATGGTGCGATACGGATTGGGGGCGTCGTTGCTGGGGGCAGGCGGCGTGGCCTGCGCGTAGGCGCGCGAGGGCAGGGCCATGGTGCCGACGGCGTGGCCAACGATGTGCGCGATGGCGACCAGCACGCCGAACGGGGAGAAACCAGAACGCGGCATGTTCGGTGAGGCAGAAGGAAGGAGACGATGCGGGCTGCGGATACAGTGCGGGCGCGCGGCGCTGCTCGCAACGGTAACGGCCAGAGGTACCGCCCCCGGCCGACGTGCATCCTTGTGCGGAACGGCTCCGGCTACAATCGTTCGGGATCCCCCACAGAGGGCAACGCATGCAGGATCTTACGTCCGGGTCCATTCCCCGGCACATCATACGCCTGGCGCTGCCGATGGCCGCCGGCATGATCTTCCAGACGATGTACTATCTGGTCGATCTGTATTTCGTGGCGCGACTCGGTGACGCGGCGGTGGCCGGCGTCAGCTCCGCGGGGAACGTGCAGTTCATCGTGATGGCGCTCACCCAGGTATTGGGTGTGGGGACGATGGCGTTGATCGCGCAGGCGGTGGGACGCAAGGATCGCGACGACGCGACGCTCGTCTTCAATCAGAGCACGCTGCTGGCGTTGGGGTGCGGCTTGTTGGTCCTCGTGGGTGGCTGGCTGCTGTCGCCCCGCTACATGCGCGCCGTGGGTGCTGATGCGGCCACCATCGAGGCGGGGACGGCGTACCTGCGCGCGTACCTGCCCGGGCTCGCGCTGCAGTTTGCGCTAGTGTCGATGGGGTCGGCGCTGCGCGGCACCGGGATCGTGAAGCCGACCATGCTCGTGCAAGTCGTCACCGTGGTGATGAATATCGTGCTTGCGCCGGTGCTCATTGCCGGATGGGGCACCGGTCGGCCACTCGGTCCCGCCGGTGCGGGGCTGGCCAGCTCGCTGGCGATCGTCGCGGGTGTGGTGATGCTGACGGTGTACTTCCTCCGGCTGGAGCACTATGTCGGATTCTCGCGCGCGCTGTTGCGACTGCGTGGCGATGTGATCGCGCGCATCCTGCGCATCGGCCTGCCGACGGGTGGAGAGTTCGCGTTGATGTTTGTGTTCACCGGCATCACCTACTTCGTCATTCGTGACTTCGGCGCGGCTGCACAGGCCGGCTACGGTATCGGCTCGCGCGTGATGCAGGCGATTTTTTTGCCGGCGATGGCGGTGTCGTTCTCCGCCGCGCCGTTGGCCGGGCAGAATGTCGGCGCCGGCCATCTGGATCGTGTGCGCGACACCTTCAAGTGGGCGGCGATCATCGGCTGCGGCCCCATGGCGCTGCTCACGCTGCTCTGTCAGCTCGCGCCGGCGCTGCCCCTCAGTGTGTTTACGCAGGAAGCCGCCGTCGTGGCCGTGGGTACGGATTTCCTCCGCATCATCTCGTGGAACTTCGTCGCTACCGGTTTGATCTTCACCTGCTCCGGGATGTTTCAGGCGCTTGGCAACACCGTGCCGTCGCTCATCAGCAGCGCAACACGACTGTTGACGTTCGCCATTCCCGCGCTCAGTCTCGCGTCGCGGCCCGGGTTTCACCTCGGGCAGGTGTGGCGGCTCTCGGTGATCACGGTGACGCTGCAAGCCTGTATGAGCGTCTTCATGTTGCGACGCATTCTCCAGCGCCCGCTGGCGCGGCGCGTTGCCCCCGTTGTGCTCGCGAGCGCCGCCGAATGACTCGTCGTCTGCGCATATCCCGGTCGTGGCGCGCCCTCGGCGCACTGGCCTGCGCCACGGTGGCGGCGTGTGGCCGCGGCACCGGCAGCGAGTCGTCCGCCGCAATGACCTCCTCGGCGGCGTACGACCTCGTCATCTCGAACGCACGCATCGTCGACGGCACCGGCAATCCGTGGTACGAGGGGGATGTCGGCGTGCGCGGTGATGTCATCGCCACGGTGGCGCCCAAGGGCGCGCTGGCAAACGCCTCGGCGACCACCACCGTGGATGCCGCCGGTCTGGTGCTGTCGCCCGGTTTCATTGATATCCAGGCGCACAGTTGGAATCAGTTGTTGTTCGCCGACGGCCGCGTCATCGGTAAAGTCGCCCAAGGCGTGACGTCAGAGATTCTCGGCGAAGCCACCACACCGGCGCCGTCGAACGCGCGCGTGGATTCGTTGTACATGAGCGGCGATCCGGATGACGCGTTAATGCTCACGCATGCGACGACCTATCGCGGCGTGCACGGATTCGGCATGTGGCTGGACTCCATGCAGGCGCACGGGAACGCGGTCAACGTGGGGAGCTATCTCGGTGCCACCACCGTGCGCGCGTACGCGATGGGTCGGCGCGAGGGAGCGCCTTCACCCGCTGAGCAGGATACGATGCGCGCCGTGGTCGCGAACGCGATGCGCGATGGTGCGTTCGGGATTTCGAGTGCGTTGATCTATCCGCCGGGATCGTACGCCGGCACGCCGGAGCTGATTGAGAATGCGCGCGCGATGGCGCCGTTGCATGGCACGTACATCACCCACATCCGCTCGGAGGAGAACGCACTCCTGCCGGCGTTGGATGAGGCCATCCAGATCGGGAAGGACGGTGGCGTTCCTGTCGTGATCTACCACTTCAAAGCGTCGGGGCGCGCGTACTGGCCACTCGCCGCACCGGCGATTGCCAAGATCGACTCGGCACGCGCGGCCGGCCAGGATGTGAAGGCCACGATGTATACGTATCCCGCATCGGGGAACAACCTGTCGTCGTGTCTGCCCGGCTGGGTGCATGCGGACGGCAAGCTGCTGGAGCGGCTGAACGATCCGACGCTGCGGCCGCGCATTCGGCGCGAGATGTCGGATCCCGCGCCAACCGCGCCGGCGCTCTGTCAGCAGAACCCGGCGGATGCGTATCAGATTTCCGGCTTCAAGAAGCCCGAGTGGAAGCGCTTTGAGGGAGGGCGCTTGGATGCCATCGCGAAGGCGCTGCGCATGGACTGGATGGACGCGATCATGGCGCTGACCATCGGCGAGAATAACGCCTTGGGCAAGATCACGTTCGGGATGTCCGATGCGAACGTCGCGCGGATGCTGAGTCGCCCGTGGGTGGTGGTGGGGAGCGACGCCGGCGGGTTTGATCCCGATACCACCACGGCGCTCGTGCATCCGCGTTCATACGGCACGTTTGCGCGCATGATCGGCAAGTTCGTGCGTACCGATTCGCTGTTCCCGCTGGAAGAGGCGGTGCGCAAGATGACGTGGTCCACCGCACAGATCCTTGGGCTGCGCGACCGCGGCATGGTGAAAGAAGGGATGCGTGCCGATCTGGTGATTTTTGATCCGGCGGTCATGATCGATCGCGCGACCTTCGCGGCGCCGCATCAGAATGCGTCGGGCGTGCGCGATGTGTTCGTGAATGGCGTGGCGGTGTGGCGTAACGGCAAGCATACGGGTGCGAAGCCGGGCCGTGCATTGCGCGGTGCCGGATACCTCATGGGAGAGAAGTGATGATGCGTGTTCCATGCGTCGGGCGCGCGCTCATTGCCGCGCTCGTGGCCACGGTCTGCTTCGGCGCCTGTCGCGGCAATCGCACGGCCAGTCCCACCGATGCCGTCGTGCGGTTTTACACCATGCGGGAGGCGCTGGCGATCAGCGGTGCACCCACCGAAAGCGAGTTGGCCGCACTGCGTCCGTTCATTGCCGACACGCTGGCCCACATGCTCACCGCTGCCGATGCGCGCCGCACCGCCGACCGGCAACGGGCGCCGTTGGAGAAGCCGTCATTCGCCGACGGCGACATTTTCTCCAGTCTGTTTGAAGGCCCCACCGCATTTAAGGTGCTCCCCGCGGTCGGGGAGGGCACGACGGTGCGTGTTCCGGTGGAGTTCACCAACGACGGCACGCCGCCGCCGGTGAAGTGGACGGATACGGTGGTGGTGGTGCAGGAGCGGGGGCACTGGGTGGTGCAGGATCTGCGATACGGCGGCACGTGGGGGTTTGGCGCGTCGGGCTCGTTGTTGATGCAACTGAAGCCACAGTAAACGGCCCGTGTCGGCCCCGCGGTGAGCGGGGAGCTGTCAGCAGTCCGGCGACGTTGTGCGTTCCCCCGTTGCACACACCGCGCCATTGCTGGACGTCGTGGTGTCGCCGACACAACTTGTGCGCGTCGCTCTCGTCGTGTTCACACTCGCTCCCCCTCCTATGCGCCCATCATTTCGCACGTCGACGCTGCTGCTCGCGCTGACCGCTTCACCCGCACTGGCACAACGGCCGGTCCTGCCGGCCACGCCGACCGTCGTGGATACCACCGATCCGGTGGCGGTCATTCTGGCTCGCCTTGATCTCGAGAAGTACAAGGCGACCGTGAAAGGGCTGACCCAGTTCGGCGATCGTCGGCAGGGCACGAAGCGGAACCGTGATGCCATCGACTGGATCGAGGCGCAGCTCAAGAGCTACGGCTGCACGAACACCGAGCGCATTACCTACGACTTTACACCCCCCGAGCCGACCCCGCGGCCCGCGGGTGGTGCGCCGGGTGGTGCCGCCGGTGGCGCGCCGCGCGCGCCGCAGCCCGCCCAAGGCGGAGGGCGCGCCCGCGGTATCAAGACGCGCACCGGTGTGAACAGCGACTCGTTGCTGCAGCCCGATGCGCGGCTGCGCGCGCTCAACGCCGAGCCCAGTGTGCCGGGCCAGCGTCAGGAGGTGTACTGCACCAAGATCGGCTCCACGCACCCCGAAGAGATGTACATCGTCGGTGGCCACATGGACGGCATCGGCTGGGGCGAAGCGGCGAATGACGACGGCTCTGGCACGGCGTTGGTGATGGAGCTTGCGCGCATCTTCAACAGCCCGGATGTGCAGACCGAGCGCTCCATTCGGTTCGCGCTCTGGAACAACGAAGAGTCGGGGCTGAACGGTGCGAAGGCCTATGTCGATCAGCGCGCGCCGCTGCAAGGCAAGGAGAGCCCGGTCGGTTCGGGCAAGTATCCGGAGCCGAAGTGGCTGGGCATGATCCAGCATGACATGATGATGTTCGATCACGGCATGCCGAAGGCCGATGGCACGATGGCCAAGGAGCAGCGCCCCGAGGCGGATGTGAACATCGAGTTCCAGTCCAACTCGAAAATGGCGCAGCAGTCGCAGGCGCTGGCGTGGATCCTCCATTCGTCCAACGCCAAGTACGCGACCGACTATCCCGCGCAGGTGGGGCCGCACATGACCAACACCGATTCCGGTCCGTTCCAGGATCTCATCGCGGCCGTCAGCCTGCGGGAGAATGAGCGCGGCACGCAGGTGGGCAGTGGCTGGGATCCGCACTGGCATCAGCCGACGGACGTGTTCGCGACCTTCACGGACGCGGATTTCCGCTTGGCGCTCAACGCCGCGCAGACCACCGGTGGTGCGCTCGGCAAGCTCGCCGGCGTGACGCGCAAGAAATAGCGCGCCGCGTTCGCACCAGCGGGTGGCGTTACAGTCCGGGCGGGACCCTGTCGATCCAGGGTCTCGCCCGTTCCAGTTGGCCGGCCACGCGAAACAGCGTGGCCTCATCACCAAACCGGCCGACCACGTGCGTGCCGATGGGCAGCCCCGCCGCATTCCAGTACAGCGGCACCGACATCGCTGGCTGCCCGGTCACATTGAACAGCGGCGTGTACGGAATGAATCCGAACGCCTTGTCCGCCATCTCGCTCAGCAGACCGCCGGAGCCGAGGACACGCCCCAACCCCAGTGCGCCCAGTATGGACAACGCGGCGCGCTCATAAGGCTTCGGTTGCAGCGCGCCAATCACGAACGGCGGATCGGCCAACGTCGGAGTGATTAAGAGATCGTACTGCGTAAAGAACTGCCCCACTGTGCGGCCGGCGGTCTGCAGTCGGCGTACGGCGGTGGAGTAGTCGGAGGCTCGGAAATGCCGCCCCACTAACCCCAGCGCCCACGTGGCCACCTCGACGTCGGATCGGCGGACGGCGCGCCCCAGCTGCTCCCCCATCCATTCGAGATCCGCGCGGCACTCGGCGGCGACGACCGTCAAGAACGACTTCGCGAGCGACTCGCCGTCGAGGACGGGCTCCGCTTCCTCCACGTCGTGTCCGAGGGACGTCAGCAGGGCGGCCGCATCCGCCAACGCGGTCTTGCAGTCCGCGTGCACATGCCGGCCGAAGAACGGGGTGCTGGTCATCGCGATCCGGAGCCGACCCGGCTCCGTGGTGACTTCTTCCAGGAACGGGCGATCCTGCCGTGGACAGGCCACCGGCGCGCCGGCGTCCTCGCCGGCCGTCAGGTCGAGCATGGCCGCCGAGTCGCGCACCGAGCGGGTGATCACATGCTCCTGTGCAAAGCCGCGCCACGCGTCGCCGACGTCCGGGCCGGTGGGGACGCGGCCGCGGGTGGGTTTGAGGCCAAAGACGCCATTGCACGACGCGGGGATGCGCAACGACCCGCCCCCGTCGCCGCCGTGCCCGATGGGGACGATGCGCGCCGCGACCGCCGCACCGGAGCCGCCGCTCGAGCCGCCCGTCGTGCGCGTCGTGTCCCACGGATTGCGCGCAGGCCCGAGCGCCTCGCTCTCGGTGAACGGCGTCAAGCCAAATTCTGGCGTGTTGGACCGGCCGACGAAGACCGCCCCCGCGCGCCGGTAGCGGGTAATCAATTCGCTGTCATGGGTGGCAATGACGGCCTGCATGGGCCGCGTGCCATGGCTGGTCGGGACGCCGGCGATGGTCGCCTGGAGATCCTTGATCAGCATCGGCACGCCGGCGAACGGGGCGTCGGCGGGAATGGCCGTCAGGCTCGCGCGTGCCTCCTGCTCCAGCAGTCGGACGACCGCGTTCAGTCGAGGATTGCGCGCCGCGATGCGGGCGAGGGCGGCGTTCAGCACGTCGGTGGCGCTGATCTGCTTGCGGCGCACCAGTTCGCCGAGGCCGAGGCCGTCAAGCGCGTCGTATTCCGGGAAGGGGAGGGGCATAGCGAGAACGGTATCGGTGAGGGGGAGCGACGGCAAATCGCCGCCGCTGACGGCTCGTCCCTAGCGGCGCGCCACGATGATCGAGGAAATTTCGCCCAGTCCCCTCCCGAACGGGGACCTCAAGGCGCATCATTTGGCATCATCCGTTCGGCCCCCCTTTTTCGCCCCGGCGAATCGACCGGATTGTGTGTCCCCATATCGCACGAGCGCGCCATGTCTTCTCTTTCGCTTCGCGCCACTTTGAGTGGTGCTCGCCTCTCACTTCATCGGCGACTGTCCTCGCTGATGGCGGTCGGTGCCATGCTCGCCCTCGGGGCGTGCAGCTCCGATAAGGTCACCGATGCCGTCGTCGTGTCGGCCGTCGAAGTGTCGCCGCGCCTGTCCACCGCCCGCGTCGGCACGACGCAACAGCTGACCGCGGTCGCCAAGGATTCGAAGGGCACGCCGATGTCGGGCGAGACCTTCACGTGGACGTCGTCCGAGCCGACCGTCGCCACGGTGAACGCCTCCGGTGTCGTCACGTTTGTGGGGGCCGGATCGACGGCCATCCTGGCGACGTCGCGCGGCACGTCGGGCTTCGCCACGATCGTGTCGGACGCCAACGTCGCCGTGGTGGCGATGTCGAGTGCCACGGTCAACGTCGGCCTCGGTCAGTCGGTGCAGCTCACCGCGACGCCGCAGGACGCGAAGGGCAACGCGCTCTTCCGCCCCGTCACGTGGACCTCCTCGGCGCCGACCGTCGCCACCGTCAGCGCGAGCGGTCTCGTCACGTCGGTGTCCGCGGGTACAACCACCATCACGGCGACCAGCGAGAGCAAGGTCGGCTCGACCGCGGTCACCATCGTGCCGCCGCCGCCGGTCGCGACGGTTGCGTTGTCGCCGAACTCTGGCTTCATGCCGACTACGGTGGGCGTTCCGCTCACCATCACGCTGCGTGACGCCGCGAACGTGCTCCTGACGGACGGACGCATCGTGACGTACACCAGTTCCAATGCTGCGGTGGCCACGGTGTCGGCCACGGGTGTGGTGACGGGCGTGGCTCCGGGTGCGGTGACGGTGACCGCCACCAGCGAAGGCAAGAGCGCGACGGCCTCGTTCAACGTGCGCACCGGTGTGAAGCACAACACGCCGCTGACGTTCTCGAATTCGACGACCAGCCTGACGCAGTTCGCGATCTACGTGCCGGCGGGTTCGACGTCGCTCAAGGTCACGTTGGGCAGCGGCACGGGCGATCCGGACCTGTATCTGTACAAGCCGGGCAACACCAATTCGGCGGCGGATGACTGCCACTCGTTCAACGACGGCCCGACCGAGTCGTGCACGGTCACGAATCCGGCCGCCGGTGTGTGGTGGGTGCTGATCGATCCGTACGTCGCGCACGTGGGCACGATCATCACGGCCACCATCGTGCCGACCCCGCCGTGATCTGACGGGCGTGGAATGATGGCGGGACACGAAAGCGGGGCGATCGGTTTATCCGATCGCCCCGCTTTGTCATTCGAGATTGGTGATGTGATTGCCACGATGGCGCCGTTGCGCATTTACGCGCCCTCAGACGCGCCCTGCGACGCGCGGCCGCTATGGTGCCGGCGGCAGCGTCGGCGTGATACCGAACTGGCGGAACATGAAGGCGAACACGTCGGCGGTCTCGTTGATGCTCTTGGTGAGTGACGAACTGCCGTGCCCCGATTGCGTCTCGATCCGAATGAGCACCGGGGCTGATCCCCGGTGCGCCTCTTGCAGGCGCGCCGCAAACTTGAACGAGTGCGCGGGCACGACCCGATCATCGTGGTCGGCCGTCGTGATGAGCGTGGCGGGATACGCCACGCCATCCGCCAAGTTGTGCAACGGCGAGTAGCCCCGCAGGAACGGAAACTCTGTCGCGTCATCGCTGGAGCCGTAATCGGCGATCCAGTTCCAGCCAATCGTGAACTTGTGAAAGCGCAGCATGTCCAGCACGCCCACCGCCGGCAACGCCACGCCCGCGAGTTCCGGCCGCTGCGTCATGATGGCCCCCACCAACAACCCGCCATTCGATCCGCCCTGAATGGCCAAGCGCGCGGAACAGGTATATCGGTTTTCGATGAGCCATTCCGCGACGGCGGTGAAGTCGTCGAATACGTTCTGCTTCTTCGCCTTCATACCGGCGCGATGCCACTCCTCGCCGTACTCGCTGCCGCCGCGCAGGTTGGCCTGCACGAACACGCCGCCCTGTTCCAGGAACGCCACGCGCAGCGCGCTGAAGCTCGGCGGCAGCGCGACGTTGAACCCGCCGTACCCGTACAGCAGCGTTGGATTATTGCTGTCCAGCACGAGCCCTTTCTTCGCCACCACAAACGCGGGGACGCGTGTGCCGTCCTTGCTGGTCACGAAGATCTGCCGAGTCTCAAACTGATTCGGATCGAATGGCAGGGTGACCGTGGAGTAGGGCGAGCTGTCGCCGCTGGCGATGTCGTAGCGATACACGGACGCCGGCGACGTGAACGACGTGAACGTGTAGAACACCTCGGTGGCATGGTGCTCGCCACCGAATCCCACCGCCGTGCCAACGCCTGGTAGCGCGACCTCACGATCCACGGTCCCGTCGAGGTGCAACACGGACACACGCGTCGTCACGTCCTTCAGGTACGACGCGAAGATCCGCCCGCCGGCCACCGTCACACCGTCCAACGGTTCTGCGCGCTCCGCGATGACCGTCTGCCACGCCGATTCGGCGGGGGAGGCCAGCGCGATACGCACCACGCGACGATTCGGGGCGGCGCGATTCGTCACCACCAGCAGATCGTCGCCCACGTTATCCAGCACGCTCATGTCGTCGTCGAACTCGGTCCAGACCGGCTGGAAGCGGGCATCGACGGCGCGGAGATCCATCGCGTACATCGCGCTCCCGTCCTTCCCCTTGCCGCGATCGCTGATGTAGAGAATCGCGAAGCGCTCGTCTTCGGTGGTGACGACGTGGTGGAACCGTTGCGGGTTGGCCGCGTCGCGATAGACGAGTCGGTCGGCGGACTGCGGTGTGCCCATCGCGTGGTAGAAGACCTGGTGGTCTTCGTTGACCGACGAATACGCGGCCGCAGTGTTCTCCGGCTCGGGATACCGGCTGTAAAAGAACCCGTCCCCGGACCACGCGATGCCGGACACCTTCACCCAGTCCACGCGGTCGTCGCACTCTTGTCGTGTCGCCAGGTCGATGACCCGGATCTGCTGCCAGTCCGATCCGGACGCGCTGATCATGTACGCGATCCGCGTGCCCGTCCCGTCGAACGTGAGGCCGGCGACCCGCGTAGTGCCATCGGCGGACATGGCGTTCGGGTCGAGCAAGACACCGGGTGCGCCAAGCTCGCCCTCTTGCAGGTAGTAGACGGCTTGGTTCTGCAGCCCGTCGTTCTTGGCAAATAGGCGCCAGCGCCCCTTCACCTCAGGGGCGGACACGCGGGGATAGTTCACCAACGCCGTGAGCCGGGCGCGTAGGGCGTCCCGGTAGGGGATCTCGCTGAGGTAGCCGGCGGTGACCTCGTTTTGCGCCACGACCCACGCGGTCGTTTCCGCGGACGTGTCGTCCTCCAGCCAGCGGAACGGATCCTCGATGCACTGGCCGTGGTAGTCGTCCACCTGCTCCGACTTCCGGGTGACGGGGTAGGTGATCGGCCGGTCGGCGTGGGTATCGGGAACAGGAGGGACGGTCACGAGCGGGGCGTCGGAAGTGGGCACGGCCGCGGCGCGGAAGGGGCGCCTCGGCGGAGGGTCAAACGGCTCAAGTGCTGGTACCCCAATACGATACTCGGAAGCGGGGCGCGGAGCCCACTGGCGTGTGGCGCCTGCTCCGCGTTATTTTCCTAAGCTCTGCCGGAACCTCGGCGGAGAGCCACACCTCCTGAGTCCCTCCGACAGGCCACCGTCGGCTGCGCTCAGTGGCGACGCCATGTCGATTCCGGCCGAGAGACTTCGCTCTCGTGTCCGCGTCAGGGCCTCTCGCACCGGCTTCGGCCCGGTCTCGTACCGGTCCCACCGGATTCGCAGCACCTAAAACCGGGTCGCATGGCCGGCCCCGGAGCGACATATGCATCCGTTCATCGAAACGCAGAAGGAATGGCTCAAGGAGAATATCCCGCCGTTCCGCCCGGGCGACACCGTTCGCGTCAACGTGCGCGTCAAAGAAGGCGAAAAGGAACGCGTTCAGGCGTTTGAAGGCGTCTGCATCGCCCGTCGTGGCGGTGGCGTCAGCGAGACCTTCACGGTCCGCAAGATCTCCAACGGCGTCGGCGTCGAGCGCATCTTCCCGCTGCACAGCCCCATGATCGCGGACATCCTCTGCGTTCGTCGTGGTGTCGTGCGTCGTGCCAAGCTGTACTACCTCCGCGACGTGGTCGGTAAGGCCGCACGCATCAAGGAACGCAAAGTCTCGCGTCCCGCGAAGTAACGCGCCGCCGCTCGGCCGAGACCCCGTGGCGCGCTGGAGCCCGCTTGAGCGTCAAGCGCGCGACGAGTTCGGACCGTTGCTGGCAGGTGTCGACGAAGTAGGACGGGGCCCCCTCGCGGGCCCCGTTGTCGCATGTGCGATTGTCATGCCCCCGGGCAAGCGCGCCATTGCCGGTGTGAATGATTCGAAGCAACTCACCGCCGCCACCCGTGAGCGGTTGGCGATCCGAATCCGCGAGGACGCGCTGGTGGTCGCGCTTGGTGCGGCGTCCGTCCGCGAGGTCGACCGGATCAACATCTATCACGCGACCGTCCTCGCTATGCGGCGTGCGCTGGGCCGCATTCCCGCCGAGCTTGGGCAGGCACCCGATCATATCCTCGTGGACGGCAAGCCCCTGCGCACGCTCGGCCATGTCCACACGGCGGTGGTGAAGGGCGACAGCAAGTGCTACGCCATTGCGTGCGCATCCATTGTCGCCAAGGTGACGCGCGACCGGTTGATGCATCAATTGGCGCAGCGATATCCCGGCTACGGCTGGGAGCGGAACGCCGGGTACGGTACCGCGCAGCACATGCAGGCGCTGGCGGAGCGCGGACTGACGTCACATCATCGTCGAAGCTTCTGTCTCGACGAACAAGTGGTGCTGGACGTGCTGCGCTAACGGGCACGGTGCGCCGTCTGCTGGTCGCTGTTCGCTGTCTGCTGTTCGCTGAGGGCTATCTCATCATTCCTCCTCCCGGATGCCTCCCATGACTGTGCTTGCGACGTCGGTCTTCCGCCCAGGGTTGCTTGATGGTCAGGTTGCGCTCGTGACCGGTGGCGGCACGGGTATCGGCTTCGGTATTTCCAAATTGCTGGCCGCCCTCGGCGCGCATGTGGTCATCGCCAGTCGCAAGCCGGCACACTTGGCGCAGGCGCTGGAGGAGATCACCGCGGCCGGCGGCAAGGCCTCCACCGTGATGTTGGATGTGCGCGATCAGGAACGTGTCGCGGCGTCGGTGGCCGAGATTGTGGCGACGCATGGACGCATTGACGTCCTGGTGAATAACGCGGCGGGCAATTTCTACGCGCCCAGTGCCACGCTGTCGCCCAACGCGTGGCGCAGCGTGATGGAAATTGACCTCTACGGCACGTTCTACTGCTCGCAGGCCGTGTACCCCATCATGGCGCAACAGGGTGGGGGGCGCATTATCAGCACCAGCATGACGCTGCACTACCGCGGGTGGCCGTTGATGGCGCATGCCACCGCGGCGAAGGCCGGCGTCGATGCCCTCACGCGTACGCTGGCGGTGGAATGGGCGCCGCAACGTATTCGGGTGAACGCGATTGCACCGGGACCTATCCCCACCGAAGGCGTACGCAAGGCGTTTGCGCCGCCGGCCGACAGCGGCGTGCCCGACGTGTTCGCGGCGACCGAGCGCCATATGGAGGCGTACGCGGCGAAGGGGATTCCACTGGGACGGTGGGGTACGCCCGAGGATATCGCGAACATGGTGGCGTTTCTCGCCTCGCCGGCGGGCGACTGGATTACCGGCTCCATCTTCGTCATCGATGGCGGCGAGTGGCTGGCGAAGCCCAGCGCGTGAAGGGCGTCTGTGGGGACGTCGTCACAGTGTCACCATCCTGTGACGACGCGGCCGGTCCCGCCATGCGGTGGCCGCGATACTATTCGTGATGCCTGCCCGATCGCAGTTCGTTACACATCTGACGCGTCCGGAATCGACGCTGCCACGCCTACAACTGGGCGCGGATGCGCTGCCGCCGAGGTTGCGACCCGACGCGTCGCTGGGCGTGCTGGATATCACCGAATGGTTTGGTGATACCAGCGGTGGAATTCGCACCTACCTGTTGCAGAAGGCGCAATACGTCGCGGCGCGCCCGTGGCTGCGCCACGTACTGACCGTGCCGGGTTCGCAGGATGCCATCACCGAACAGGATGGCGTGCGGTTGTACCGTCTGCAGGGGCCGCGCATTCCGCGACAGAAACCGTATCGGTTCATGCTCGCCACGCGCAGCGTCTCGCGCATCGTGCAGCATGAGCAGCCGGACCTCATTGAGGTGGGTAGTCCGTTCATTGTGCCGTGGGTTGTGAAGCACGCGACGCGACACGTCGATGTCCCGCTGGTGTGCTTCTACCACACGAACCTGCCGCGCATGTTCGCGCCGACGGCGCGGCATCATGGCATGGCGCGCCATCTGATTTATCGGGCGACATGGCGGTACATGCGACAGTTGGATCGGCTCTTCCCGCTGACGATTGTCTCCTCGGACTTCTCGGCGAATGATTTGGCGCAGGAGGGGATCACGCGGATCGCGAAGGTGCCGCTTGGCGTCGATCTCGCGCGGTTTCATCCGGATCGGCGTGTGTCGGCCGCCGCCACGCGGGCACAATTCGGCTTGCCCTCGGGACCTCTGGCGGGATTCGTGGGCCGATTCGCCAGCGAGAAGGAATTGGACGTCGTGCTCGATGCCTGGTCGCACGTCGAAGCCAAAACCGGCGCCAAGCTCGCGTTGGTGGGAGCCGGACCGCTCGAGCGCATGCTGCGTGAACATCCGTATGGGCGGCACGTGACGTTCGTACCGTTTCAGCCCGACCGCGAGGTGCTGGCAAACATCCTCGCCGCGTTTGACGTCTATATCGCGCCGGGGCGCATCGAGACCTTTGGGCTTTCGTCGTTGGAGGCGCTGGCCAGTGGGACGCCGGTGCTGTCCGCTGATCAGGGCGCGGTGCGGGAGCACGTGCTCACCGCCGGGGCGGGGCGCGTGTTCGCGTCTGGCGATGCCGAGTCGTTGGCTGCGGAAGCGGTGGCCCTGTTCTCGGACGATCTCGTGGCGTTGGGTCGACGGGGACGCGCCTACGCGGAGACGGAACATGCGTGGGACACCGTGTTCGATCGCCTCTTCGATGTCTACCGCTCCGTGCTCGGACGCCCCGCCGCGTCGCTTACGCCGCTCGTCGTGACCCCATGACGGAGGCGGTCTCCCGTCGTCGGTTGCTGGTGTCCATTCATGACGTGACACCGGCGCTTGAAGCGCCGGTACGCGCGCTCTGGTCGTTGTGCATGGCGCACGGCGTGGTGCCGGCGTTATTGGTGGTTCCCGATTGGCATGGGCAGTGGCCCATTGAGCGACATCCGTTGTTCATGGATTGGGTGCGCGCCCGCGCCCGCGAAGGCGCCGAGATTATTCTGCATGGCGAGCGCCATGATGAAGTGGGGTCGCCGCGGTCGTGGCAAGACCAGGTGACGGCGTTCGGGCGCACGGCGCGTGAGGGCGAATTCCTCACCCTGTCGCACGACGCAGCGCTGGCGCGCATTCAGCGCGGGTGCGCGCGCTTGGCCGACCAGCAACTGGTGCCGACGGGATTCATTCCACCGGCGTGGCTGGCCCGAGAGGCCACGCACGACGTCGTGCGCGAGCTGCAGCTGGGATTCAGCGAGGATGCACACACCGTGCGCGTGCACGCCCGCGGCGTGAATCCGCGTACTGTGCGCCTTGATGCGCCCGCCTTGCGGTGGAGTGGGCGCGGTACCGCGCGCGCGGTCGCGTCGCGTCTGGTGGCGGACGCACGGTGGTATGCGTGGCAGCGCGCGCCGCTGCTGCGTTTGGCGTTGCATCCGCAGGATCTTGCGCATCCCGTCACGGCCGCGTCGGTCCGGCGTGACATCACGCGCTGGGCGCAGTGCCGGCACGTTGTGCGCTACGCGGAGCTGGCATGACCGCGCACATTGACGCGCCCAGCAATGCGCCCAGCAATGCGCCCAGCAATGCGCCGGTGAATGCACGACCGGTGCTCGATGCGTCGGCGCTCCGGCTCGCCCTCTTCACCGACACCTACGCCCCGCAGGTGAATGGCGTGGCGCGTACGCTGGAGCGCTTGGTGCGGGCGGTCGAAGAACGCGGCGGGACGGCGCGGGTGTTCACCATTGATGATCCCGATGTTGCCGCCGCTATCACGGCGCCCGCGCCTCGGACGTCGGTGCTGCGCTACCCGAGCGTTCCGTTCTGGGCCTACGAGCAACTGCGTATGGCGTGGCCCTCGGCCGGGCGCGTGCGGCGCGATCTCGCGGACTTCGCCCCCACGCTGGTGCATGCCGCGACGGAGTTCGGCGTGGGGCTGGCCGGGCGCTCGGCTGCGCGTTCGCTCGGGGTCCCGTTCGTGTCGTCGTATCACACGAGTTTCACCGCCTACGCGAAGTACTATCGCCTTGGTGCGCTGGCTCGGCCGGGGTGGGCGTTCCTCCGCTGGTTTCACAACGGTGGATTGCGGACCTACTGTCCGACGCAGTCCATCGTGGACGAGGTGAATGCGCAGGGCTTTGCGAACACCACGGTGTGGTCGCGCGGGGTGGATGTGTCTCGTTTTTCGCCGACGTACCGTTCGGCGGCAGTACGCGATGCGATGGGGGCGACCGATGACACGCTGGTCATCGCGTACGTCGGACGGTTAGCCGCGGAGAAGGGACTCGACGTTGGCCTCGAAGCGGTGCGTCGCGCCGTGGCGGCGCGCCCGGGACGCGTGCGCTTCGCGGCCGTAGGCGACGGCCCGTACGCGAGCGAGGTGCGACGGCTGGCCCCGCCGGACAGCTGGCTGCCCGGCGCGCTGGGAGGTGATGCCCTCAGTGCGGCCTATGCCTCGGCCGATGTCTTTCTGTTCCCGTCGGTGACGGACACCTTCGGCAATGTGCTGCTGGAGGCGATGGCGTCAGGGGTGCCGGTCGTTGGCGTGGACGTCGGACCGACGCGCGAACAGCTGCTGCCCGATCGCGGATGGGTGGTCGCGCCCGGCGATCCGCAGCCGATGGCCAACGCCTTGATTGCGCTCGTGGATGATCGCGACCGGCTGGCGCGTGCGCGCACGGCGGCGCTGGCGTTCGCCGCGTATAAAACGTGGGACGTCGTGTGGGATGCACTCATCGCCGACTATCTCCGACTGCAGGCGCGGACCGTTTAAACCCGCGCGCACGCCCCGTCGACCGCGCCGGTGCGGATTCGACACTGTCACACTCTCGGCATACTTCGTCCCAAACCCTCAGGTCGCGTATCGGGGTGTGACGGTTATCACACTTCTGGCGCACGTTGGCGTTGAACTCGCGCGCCGCGTGGACGACACTCACACGCATGCCGAAGATGCGTGGGACCTTCATGGGCGGGATGTTGCTGAGCGCGCTGAGTGTGCTGAGCGCGTGCGCCCCTGGCGACGTGACCGCCGTCACACCCACGGCTCCTGCATCACAATTTTCGCAGGCCGCGACACAGGTGGTTCGTGTTGATGCGGTCGCCTCGCCGGATCAGCCGTTTGACGGGTGGATGGGCGATACGCTGGACAACGTGCTCCGTGTGCGCGTGCTGGATGCCGAGTCCCGGCCGGTTGCCGGCGCGGTCGTCCGCTTCGAGCGGGCGGCGCAGGCGCCGGTGTTGATCTCCAGCGATGCGCAGGGGATTGCCGCGGCGGGGCGTTGGGTGCTGGCGCAGCGCGACACGATGGTGGCCGAACAGAGGGTGAGCGCCACGCTCGTTGCTGTCGCCGCGCCATCGGTGACGTTTGTGGCTCGCGCATGGCGTGATCTCGCGCACTTCGGCGGCACGTCGCGCCTGACCCTCTCGGCGCTGCCGATTGACCGGAGCCAGATCGCCGCCATTCTGCCACTGGGCACCTTTGGCGCCGACGATGCGCTGCCGTCGGCGGATGCCGTGTTGGTCACGCGCGCGGGCGCGCAGGCGGTCCGCGCGGTCGCCGATGGACTGATCACCGAGGTTGACGCGACGGCGGGCACGATCACGCTGCGGGTGCGCGATCAGATCCGCATCCGCCTGAGCGGGCTTACGCTCGTGCCCTCGCTGTGGGTTGGCGGCATTGTGCAGAGCGGCGACCTGCTGGGGACGAGCCTCGGCGGTGACGCGGCGTTGCGCGTCCGGGTGCTGGATGCGGCGATGCAGCGCGAGAACTTTGCTCGCCCCGAACGCTATGGCGCGCGGCGCACGGCGACCTTCTTCGTGCAGTATCTCGCCGACTCTGTGCGCTCGGCGGCGTACGGATTGGTGCGTCGGTCGGCGCCCGATCTGGCGGGCCGTATCGACTTCGACCGGGCGGGTCGCCTGGTCGGGACGTGGTTTGATGCGTCCGCGATTACCGCGGCAGGCCCATCGCTGACCGCGAATGCGTCGCAGTTCCTGATGACGCGGAGCGCGACGCAGCTGGCCGAGGTCGATCCGATGGAGGCTCTGGCGCCGGTTGCGCTCACGTTTGCCTATGACGCGGAGCGCCCCGGGCAGATTCGCGTGGCACTGGGCAGCGCCCTCACGTCAGCGCTGGGGCTGCAGGGTATTCGTGCGGTGGCGTGGGAAGATCCCGACCCGGCCGACATCGATGTGGCGCGCGGCCTCGTGCGGTACCACCTGTACGCGACCGACGATGAGGTCCGCATGGGGCGGGCGGATCGCGTGTTGCTGGTGCAGCTCGTGGACGCGCAGACGGTTCGCCTTGAGGCCGTCAGCGGCGGCGCAGGGGACGGCGCGACCTTCTCCGCCCGCGCGATCACGCTGATTCGCTGATTCGCCTCCTGCGAATTCGCCGCACGCGAATTCGCAGGAGGTTGCGTTCCCCCCTTCGGCTTTGGCGCGACTCTGCTAAATTCCGCGACGGCCGCTCAGTTCGTGCGGCTCGCTCCGGTAGCTCAGTTGGTAGAGCAGCGGCCTTTTAAGCCGTAGGTCCTGGGTTCGAGTCCCAGCCGGGGCACTTGGTGGTTGCCGGTCGTCGTTCGACGCTACCTTTCGGCATGCATCACCCAGTCATCGTGCAGGGCCATGCGCCGCGGTCCACGCGGCAGCCCACCGTCTTGTCGTTCGTTGCGGCCGCGGTGGTAACCGCATTGGCCGCTCTGTCGTCGCCGTTGTCGGCCGGCGCGCAGGAGTTTGTCTTCCAGAGCACGCCGGCCGCGGTCGAAACGGCCAACGGCGGCGTCTCGGCCCTCTCTCCTCGGGCAGCGCTGCAGGAGTACCTCCGGCTCGCCAAGGCACAGGATTGGAGCGCGGCCGCCGCCTTCCTCGCGCTGCCCGCCGGTGCACGTGACGAGGGGCCTCTGCTTGCCCGCCGCTTACAGGTTGTGCTCGATCAGCGGCTCAAGATTGATCTCTCCACCCTCTCGCCGCTCGCGCGTGGCGACACGCTCGATGGTGATCCGTCGGGGGATGTCATTGGCACGATTCCCGGACTGCGCGGCGTGGAACTCCCCGTCCGTCTGGTCCGACTCGGCGGTAACGCACCGCCGCATTGGGGGTTCTCGGCGGCCACCGTGGCCTCGGTCGACGAGTGGTATGACAACCTCGGTGCGCCATGGCTGCGCGATCATCTGTCCCCCGCGTTGATGCGTGAGGGGCCGTGGCATGTGTTTTACTGGCAGTGGATGGGGCTCGCGCTGGCGCTGCCGCTGCTGCTCCTGCTGTCGTGGCTGGCGAGCGGCGCGGTGCGCGGGCTGCTGGGGCGTCTCGCCGCCAGAACGAGCTCCGACTGGGATAACAGCTTGGTCGCCAACGTACGCGGGCCGGTACAGTTGTCGATCCTTGCACTCGCGATTGAACCGGTGCTGGGGCTGCTCGAACTGAACGTTCGGCTCTTTGACTTCATCCAGCATGCGTCGCGCGGTCTCGTACTGATCTCGCTGTTCTGGGGCCTGCTGCGCGTGATACGACTGGCGCAGCATCATTTGGAGAACGCCGTCTGGGAGTCCGGAGACGGAGCGCAGGCCCGCACGCTCGTGCCATTACTGGGCAATTTCCTGCGCATCACGCTCGTGATTGTCGCGATACTCGTGACGTTGTCGCAGTTCGGCTATCCCGTCGGGACGCTGTTGGCCGGTCTCGGCATCGGCGGTATTGCTGTGGCACTGGCTGCGCAGAAAACTGTTGAACATCTGTTCGGCTCGGTCTCCCTCGCGGCCGATCGGGCGTTCCGTGTCGGGGATTGGGTTCGAGCGGGCGCGACGGAAGGAACGATTGAACGCATTGGTCTGCGTTCGACGAGCTTTCGCACGAACGATCGCACGGTGGTGCGCATTCCCAACGGCCGCCTCGCGGATGAACGCATTGAGACGTTCGGCGAGCGTGATCGAATGTTCCTGCGGACCGACATGGATCTGGCGCACGGGACGGCGCCCGACTGCATCGACCAGATCCGTGATGAGATTGAGGCGGCCCTCCGCGCCCATCCGGTGATCTGGCCGGACGCGGTGCGTGTGCACGTCGTGGGCTTCACGGACTCCGCGATTCGCTTGCGCGTGATGGCGTGGTTCGAGACCCAAGACTGGGGGGAATTTCTCACCATCCGTCATCGCTTGCTGATGGAGTTCCTGCGCATTGTCGAACGCAACGGGTCGACCGTTGCACTACCGTCGCGCACGGTCTATCACGGATCGCCACCGGATGCGACGATGCGATCAGCGGCCGAATGATACAAACCTCGTTGGTCAATACGCCGCACGTGCTGCTCGACACCGAGTTGGCGGCCACGTTGCTGCAAGGTGCCATCACGACCGGGCTCGCAGCGCTCTGTGCGCACCTCTACGCGCGGTATCAGCGCCCGTGGTTCGGGTGGTTTGCCGTGGCGTGGGGCATCTACATGGCGCGCCTGCTGTGTATCCTCAGCTTTCTGCTGACGAATGAGCGCGTCTGGTTGTATTGGCATCAGGTGACGACGGGCTGGACCGCCCTCGTACTGCTCTGGGCCTCGTTGGTGTTTCTCAAGCAACCCCCCACGCGGCTGCGCTATTTGTTCTTCGCGCTGTTCCCGCCGATGTGGTCGTTCATCGCCATCTATCAGCTCGACCACTTTTTGTGGGCGGCGCTGCCGGCGGTGCTCTTTCTGAGTAGCGCCACGGCGTGGACGGGATGGGTATTCTGGAATCACCACCGCGTCGCCTACTCGCCGGGTGCCCGTCTGTTGGCGCTGGCGTTCTTCGCGTGGGGCCTGCACCATCTCGACTATCCGTTCCTCCGCGCGCGGGGGGCTTGGACGCCGTGGGGCTACTACCTCGACATCTGCTTCGAACTGTTGGTTGGCGCGGGGCTGGTAATGCTGGTGCTCGACGATCTGGCGCGCGGTGTGCGCGCGCTCTCGGCGCTCTCGGGGGACCTGCAGCGCCGCGACGCGCAGGCCGATCCGATGGAACTGCTGTTGTCGCGCCCACTCACGCTGCCGGGCGTCCGCGGTACCGCCATGTTTCTCTTCGATGGCGGTGGCGACCGCGACGGGGTACACGGCCGATTCGTGCGAGCCTCGGGCAGTTGTGCCGCGTGGCAAAGCGCGACGCCGCACGCGCAGGTGGCGGAGGCGTTGGAGCGCATGCGCGCCACGCGTCGTCCGCAGGTGGTGGCCATTGTCGGCGAGTTTCCCTTCATTGCCGCGCTTCCCGTCGCCACTACGGCGGGGTTGGTGGGCGCGCTGGTGATGGCGGGCGACGTGCGTAATCCGTTCACTGCGCTCGATGACGATTTTCTGCTCGCGCTCGGCCAACAGGTGGGTGCTGCGCTTGAGCAGTTTGAACTCGATCGCCAGCTGGCGGCGCGCACCACCGCGCTGGAGCGGCTGTCCACGCAGATGGTCCGGCAGCACGAAGATGAACGCCGTCGCCTCTCGCGTGAGTTGCACGACGAAACGGCACAGGTCTTCTCCGCGGTGAAGATGCAACTCGAAGCGCTGCGCTCGTCGCTGGTGCCCACCGCGTCCGCGCGACTCGATCGCTTGCTCGCCATGGTCGATCAGGGCATCGCCAGCATTCGACAGGTCACGAGTGATCTGCGCCCGTCGCTGCTGGATGATTTAGGACTGGTGCCGGCGCTGCGTTCGCTCATCACCGATTTCACGGAACGCAGCGGCATTCGCGCCACACTGGCGGCGCCCGATGCGGTGCCGCAGGTGGCGCCGGAAGCGGAGCTGGCGCTCTTTCGCGCCCTACAGGAAGCCTTGTCGAACGTGGCCCGCCATTCCGGCGGCAGCGCGGTGGATGTCGAGTTGTCTGTCTCCAGCGGAGAGATCTTGATCGTGGCACGGGATAACGGACGCGGATTTTCCACGACGCGCGAGGGACGCGTCCGCGAGGTCGAGGGGCGCATGGGGTTGACCGGCATGCGGGAACGCATGCACGCCGTCGGTGGCGCGGTGGAATTCCGGAACGCCGCCAAGGGCGGTGAGGTGACCCTGCGCTTGCCCCGCATGACCCACGCGACGGAGGTGGTGGCATGACCGACATTCGTGTGCTGGTGGCGGATGATCACGCGCTCGTGCGTGAAGGCATTCGCCATGTGCTCGACGCCGAACCCGGGTTCACGGTGGTCGCTGAGGCCGCGAACGGACGCGAGGCGGTTGATCTGGCGGTGTTGCATCGTCCAGATGTCGTCGTGCTCGACATCACCATGCCGGAAGAGACGGGGCTCAAGGCCGCTGCGCGGCTGCGTGAGCTCCTCCCCTCGGCGCGCGTGCTGCTGCTGAGCATGCATGACCAGGCGGAGTACGTACGCGAAGGCATGCGCATTGGGACGCACGGCTACATCCTCAAGGACAGCGCCGGCGAAGAATTGCGGGCGGCGATTCGCGCGGTGCATGCGGGCGGCACGTTCTTCAGTCCAGCGGTGGTGCGTCGGCTGGCGCTGGCCGTACCGTCGGCCGCGCCGTCGGCGGCCAATCTGCTGGAGTCGTTGACGCCACGCGAACGCGATGTGCTGGACGGCGTTGCACGCGGCCTGACCAACAAAGCCATCGCCGCCGAACTCGGCATCAGTCGACGCACGGTGGAGGCGCATCGCGAGAGTCTGATGCGTAAGCTCGAGATTCATAACGTGGCCGGACTGACACGTCTGGCGCTCGAGGCCGGACTCGTGGGGGAATCGTGATCTTTGTGCGCACGCTGCTGAGTCGCGCCGTGATCACGGCGTGTCTGGCCACATCGCTGTCGGCGCAATCCACGACGGCGGTCGCTGCGTCGTCGGTGTCCGCTGCGGTGCCCGCGACCGTGCGAGCGGCCGTGCGAGCGGCCGAGATCGGGCCGCGCGATCGCTTCCCGTATGCGCCCGGCATCGACGTGCAGCACTACGATTTGGACGTCACGTTGCCGCTGCATGGAAGCGCGATCCGCGCGGTGGCCGCGCTGACTGTCGCGCGGGCGCCGCGTATTGATACGCTCCGACTGGATCTCACGGGGCTCGCCGTGGACACCGTGACGGTGAACGGTCGGCTGCGTGCGGTGGTGCGTGATAGTCTGGCCATTCGCATTCCGCTGCAGCGCGCGGATGGTTCGCGGCTGCGCATCGTCGTGCGGTATCACGGCACGCCAAGCGATGGCCTGATTATCCGCGAGGATTCGACGCGCGGGTGGAGTGCCTTCGGGGATAACTGGCCGAATCGCGCGCGCTTCTGGATTCCGTCCATCGATCATCCGAGCGACAAAGCGACCGTGAACTGGACGGTGCATGCGCCGGCCGCGCTGTCGGTGGTCGCAAACGGGACGCGGCTGCGTCGCGTGGTGACCACCGTGTCGGACACGAAGTGGGCGACCACGACGTTCCGCATGGCGCAGCCGATTCCGACGTACCTCATGGTGATTGGTGCGGCGACGCTGCAAGAGACGTCGCTGGGGCGCACGGCATGCGGCGCGTCCATGTCGGGAGGCTGCGTGCCACAGTCTGTGTGGACGTTTCCGCAGGAGACGCCCACGATGCCCGGGAATTTCCGCGAGGCGGGGCGCATTGTCCGCACGTTCGCGACGTTGGTGGGGCCATTCGTGTATACGCATCTGTCGCATGTGCAGTCGGCGACGCGCTTTGGCGGCATGGAGAACGCCACCGCAATCTTCTACTCGGACAAGGCCTTTCGCGAAAACACGCTCGGCGTGGGACTCATCGCGCACGAGACGGCGCATCAGTGGTTTGGGAATGCCGTGACCCCGCGCCGCTGGCCCGACCTCTGGCTGTCGGAGGGGTTTGCGACGTATTTCGCCGCACTCTACACGCAACGCAGTCGCGGCGATTCAGCCTTCCACGCCGAAATGCGGCGCATTCGCGAGCAGATCCTCGCCGCGCCGGTGGTCGCCGACCGTCCGGTGGTGGACAGCGTGGGCGGTGAGAATCCGGTGACGTTGCTGAACACGAACAGCTACCAGAAAGGCGGCTTCGTGTTGCACATGCTGCGGGCGAAGCTGGGGGATGCGGTGTTCTTCGGGGCCTTGCGTGACTACCAGCGCGAGAACCGATACGGGACTGCCACCACGGATATGGTGCGGCGCGCCTTCGAGCGGCGCGCCGGTACGTCGCTGGCCCCGTTCTTCGCGCAGTGGTTGCATCGTCCGGGGTACGCGGACCTGCAGATCACGTGGACGTGGCGCGCCGAGAGTTCGTCGCTGGTGCTGGTGGTAGCGCAGGGGGCGACATTTGCGCCGTTCGCCGCCCCGCTCACGCTCGTGGTGCGCGATGCGCGCGGCGTGCGTCGGACGGTGCGCGTGCAGGTCGCGGCCGAGGCGTCGCAGCTGTTGACGGTGCCACTGCCGGGCGCGGGCGATGTGGTGGAGTTGATCGCGGATCCGTCGGTGGAGTGGTTGGGCCATGTCACGTTGTCGCGGGCGATGCGGTAGTTCACGGGGGAGGATGCCGTCGGCCGCTGGTTCCGCGTTACGTCTTCGTTTCGCGACGGCGGTCGTCCCGCGACACAGGGGCGGCAGCTTCTCTCCTCATGACGCCACCGCTGCTGACTCGACTCGACGCGCGTGATCGCGCGCTCTTCGTACGACTTGCCTTGGATGCGAGCCGCACGCATCCGCTCCGCGGCTTCTGGACGACGTGCACGCACCTTGGTGGCGCGCGCGGATCCATCGGCCTCAGCCTCCTCGCGCTGCTGCTCCCGGCGGTGACGACCGGTATCGCCGGGCGCGCGCTGCTGGTGCTCGCCGTCTCGCACTTGGTGGTGCAGGTGGTGAAACGTTTCGCCGGTCGCGAGCGCCCCACGGCGCGCATGTCGTTTAACGCACTGATCAGCGTGCCGGACCGCTTCTCGTTCCCCAGTGGCCATGCGTGCGCGGCCATGGCCGTTGCGGCGAGCTTTGCGTGGGCCTTTCCCGTGTTGGCGGTGCCGCTTCTGGTACTGGCCTTGCTGGTCGGGTTTTCGCGGGTGGCGCTCGGGGTGCACTATCCGGGGGACGTCGTGGTCGGGCAGGCCATCGCGCTGCTGACCGCGTACGTCCTGCTGCCGGGTTGGTAATCGGCGTCACCATGGCGTGACTCGCCCCAGCAGTGATCGTCAGACGAGTGGAAGACTGACCATCCCCTCTACTCTGGACGACCCTGCCATGGCCCTTCCGGCCATCTTCTCCGGCCTCGCGCGCGATCCGCTGCAAAGCACTCAGCCCGACGTGGCCCCCAGACTGCGCTTGATCACAGTGCAGGTCGAGCACGGCCGCGGCGCGATGTCGCAGGCGACCGTCGAGTGCGAAGGACCAATGGAAGGGCAGCGGACGATCGGGATTCAGAAGGGCTCGACGTCTCCGGGCGGCGACCTTCGTCTGGCGGCGCTGGCGACGTTGGACGCCGTGATGCAGGCCACCTGCGGTGCGTTGCGGCTGGAATTCATCGGGGTGAAGTCGGTGCGGGCCTTTGACACGAACCTGATTGTGGTGGCCGTGATTGCGCACTTCGAAGGGAAGGCCATTCGCGTGGTCGGGTCGGCGATTGCGGCCGATGATGAGCCGATGACGACGGCGCGAGCGACCATGCATGCCCTGAACCGTCTGGCCACGCCGCTGCTCTCTCGTCTGATCGACTGACGGCGGTTGGCCCCTCGGGGTGCGCGGGTGGTGTCGCCGCGCGCGGGGAGGTCGTAGGTTCACCACGTGACCAGACTGCCACCGCTCATCGAACTGCCTTCCACGTCGTCCTACGGCTTGCGACTTGCCCGACCATTCGCGATGCTCGCGGTGTTCGCGCTGTTCGGGACGGCGGGCTGCCGCCCGTCGTCGGCACCGCGCGTTGCGCTCGCGCCGTCGCCCGTCGCGACGGCTGCGGCGCTTCCACCGGTGGTGGAGGCGCCGCGCGTTGCATCGGCGCCCACGAAGGCCCGTGTTGCCCCGTCCAGCGACGAAGTCGAGCGGACGGTCGTGTCGGTGTTTGGCGACACGGCGGCACTGCACCCCGATTCAGCCAGCGCCACGAATATCGAGCCCGTCTGGGATATCGACGTGCGCTCCTACGAGACGCATGAGCGGGTAGCGCACTACGTCCAGCTCTTTTCCACGACGTCGCGCGAGCACTTCACGTCGCGGCTGTCGCGCGGCACGCGCTATGAACCGATGATCCGCGCCAAGCTGCGGGCTAGCGGCATGCCGGAAGATCTCACGTATCTGGCCCTTATCGAGAGCGGATTCGACCCGCATGCGTACTCACGCGCGGCGGCGGTGGGGATGTGGCAGTTCATGAGCAGCACCGCGCGCGACGTCGGCTTGCGGGTGGACTGGTGGATGGACGAGCGTCGGGATCCGGTGCGGTCTACCGACGGCGCCATTCGCTTTCTGGCGGATCTGCAAAAGCAGTTTGGTTCGCTGTACTTGGCGGCCGCCGCCTACAACGGCGGTCCGGGACGCGTAGCGCGCGGGCTGACGCGTTTCGCGAGCGAATTGGAGGGCGCCGACAGTGAGGATCGCTTTTTTGTGCTCGCCGAACAGGACTACCTTCGTCCGGAAACGAAGAACTATGTCCCGCAGATCATCGCGGCCGCCCTGATCGGCAAGATGCCGTCGCGCTACGGGCTGGCGGTCGATTCGACGGCACCGCTGTCCTATGACTCCGTGCATGTCGGTGCCGGCACGAGCCTGGCGGCCGTGGCCGCAGCCAGCGCCTCAACGCCGGCCGTGATGAAGGACCTGAATCCGTCCATTCTCCGGGGCGTCACGCCCCCGGATACCGGTATCTGGGTACACGTGCCCACGGGAAGCGGACCCAGTGCCGCGGCCGCGCTGGATACCCTCTCCAGCGACGCGCGACGTGGTTTCCGCACCCTCCGTGTGTCCGGGTCGACGACCACGCCGGCGGCGATCGCCGAACGGGAAGGCGTCACGCTCAAACAGCTGCGGTGGTACAACCCCGGGCTCAAGACCACGCGGAAAGGGCGGTTGGTGGCCGGGCAGAGCGTCCGGGTGCCTGATCTGGCCGTGCTCCCCTTTGCGCGGGAACTCCCCGATCCGTCGATTGAACGGTACGGCAGCACGTCGCCGCGGGAGATGGCGCGCAGCGGGGTGCATGTGGTGCGTCGCGGCGAAAGCCTCGCGGCGGTCGCGAATCGCTACGGGCTGACGGTGGCCCGCCTGAAGGCCCTGAACGGCATCCGCGGTGCGAAGCTGATCGCGGGGCAGACGCTGCGTGTGCGCGCGTCTGGTGGCGCCACGGCCTCGTCGAAGACGTCTCGGTCGTCGTCCGGCAGTACGTCGTCGGCGAAGAAGTCGTCGAAGAAGTCGTCGGCGAAGAAGTCGTCAGCCAAGAAGTCGACAGCCAAGAAGTCGACAGCCAAGAAGTCGACAGCCAAGAAGTCCTCGGCGAAGAAGTCCTCGCCCAAGCCATCGTCGGCCGCTGCCGCCGCGGCACCGCGGAAGACCAGCAAAACGGCAAAGCACTAGCCGTACTGCTGGTCCGCCCGACGCGGATCAGTCGAGGACGCCGCGTCCGTGGTAGCCGCGCATCACCATGCTCTCGTAGCCATTGGTCGGATCGCGGCCCAGGCTGATCGCGCTCTGCACCGCGGATGGACCACGGTTGTAAACGAGCAGGGCGATCTTGAGGTTGCCGTCGTACTCGCGAATCAGCGTCCGCAGGTACTTGAAGCCGATGCGCAGGTTGACGTCCGGATCGAGCAATTGCTCGTGCGTCACCGTGGGCTCGAATTCGCGCGCTGTCCCGAGCATGAGCTGGGTCAGCCCGACCGCCCCGACGGGGCTGGTGGCCTTGGCGTTGAAGACGCTTTCCACGCGGACGAGCCGAAAGGCCAGCTCGGGTTCGATGCCCGCCACGACGGCGGCATCGAACACCCGACGGGCGAGGTCGGGCTTAATGCGATAGCGCGTGGAATACGTGTAGACCTGATGCCAGCGCGTTAGCGACTCCCGCTGTGCGACATCGTGCGGGTTGGCACTGAACGGCAGCAAGGGGGCCGGACTGGCCTTCCGTCTGAGCACCTCGCCAGCGGGACGCCAGGTGGGCTTGAGGGGCAGGCTACTCACGGCCATGGCCCGCGTGAGCCCGAACGGTCCACGCATGTCGAGGCCCGGCGCCAATGCCTGCGGCACCCGCTCCGGGGTGGCCAACAGGGCCAGTACGAAGACGGTGGCTGCGGCCGCGCCAACGCGGGTTAAACGCCTCTTGGCGTGGCGACGATGCATCCGTCGCCGACGAGCCGATGCATCCAAGCTCGCCGTGCCCTCGAGTGCTACCAGCACGCTCTGTTGCATGGTGCCTCCCTGGTCTACTGGCCCGTCACGGACCGGCGGTGAAGTCTCCCTTCGTGCCACCACGCTTCTCACGCAGCACGATGTCGGATATCACCATTGTTCGGTCGACCGCTTTTGCCATGTCATACACGGTAAGCAACGCCACAGCGACGGCGGTCAACGCTTCCATCTCCACCCCAGTCTGCGAGGTGGTTCTGACGGTTCCCTCGACCCGAAGTCCGGGCAAGTCCTCATCGAGGTTAACCAGCACCTCGATCCCCGACAACGGGAGCGGGTGACAGAGCGGAATGAGCTCTGCCGTCCGCTTGGCGGCCTGAATACCGGCCAGCCGTGCCACCGGTATGACATCACCTTTTGCTAACGTGTTGTCTCGTATGGCGTTAAACGTATCCTTCTTCATGCGAATCTGCCCGCTGGCTAGCGCAGACCGCATGGAAAAGGGCTTGTCGCCCACGTCCACCATTCTGAAATTTCCGGCGGCATCCACGTGCGATAACTCGCGCGCGACCTCGCCGTCGGCCGGTGGTTCGGATGAATTGCCTGCGATCACGTGTGTCCCGGAAGACGGTTTCGTGCGATGGAGCGCAACATTTTTACGGTCGTAAGGTGCGGTGCATCGCGGCAAGTAGCGCGGCCACGAGGAGTTGCGGGTTCACGTTGCCCTGCGCGCGACGTTTGGTCGCTTCAACATCCATGATGGCCTGCGCGGTGCGGCGCGCCTCCGGTTCGTGACCCGAAGCAACCAGCTGGCGCGTGCGTTCGTGCAGCACCACGACGAGCGCTTCGAGCGTGTCCGTGAAGGCACCGCGTGCACCAGCCATGCTGTGGCGCGCGGCCGCCTTGACGCGCTCCGCGGTGCCGACGGGCGTTGACGGCTGAATCGCGGCGTCGAGCAGTTTGCGCGCCGAGGCGAAGGCTTTGGCGGTGGCCTCGCCGGCCAACAATTCGCCGGGGGCGCCGGCCGATCGCTGGATGGCCTCCTCGCGACTCATGCCCGTGACGCGCCGAGCGACGGCGGGATCGTCGAGGAAGGCCTCCACGTCGGTGCGCGAGAGGGGCGGCACGCGCATGGTCACGACGCGCGAGCGCACGGTGGGGAGCAGCATCCCCGGCTCACTGCTGGTCAGAATGAGCGTGGTGCCTGGCGGCGGCTCTTCGAGCAGTTTCAGAAAGGCGTTTGCCGCTTGATCGGCCCCCTCCTGCGCCACCATGCGTTCCGCGTCGCCAACCACGAACACCGCCCGCGCCGCCATGGCTGGACGTACGGACGCCTGCTTCACAATGGAACGCGCCGCGGCGACTTGAATGCCTTCGGAACCCAATGACGGCGCCCAGAGCCCGTCGGCCGTCATGCGCTCCGCGATCACCTCGGACAGGTCTGCCTGAATGACCTCGGGGGCTGGGTCTCCCGTGATGTTCGGTCGCGGGAAGTACCAGCGCAGATCGGGGTGCGAGCCTTTGGCCGCGTATCGGCACTGCTGGCAGCTTCCGCACGGATCGAGCAGCCCCTCGGCGTGTGCGCGCTCGCAGAGCAGCAGCTGGCCCAGCCAGAGCGCCAGCCGCTGCTTGCCAATGCCGCGTCGGCCTACGAGCAACAGGCTGGACGGCAGCCGCCCCGCATGCCACGCGGCGGCAAGGCGTTCTCTGAGTGCTCGGTGTCCGAAGACGGGACGATGGGCCATCAGGCCAATATGCCGGACTCCGCCCTCGGCGTGAAGCGATGCGACAGAACGATTGGGCACGCGAGCAATTGCTCGAAATCCGCGATACGTTCCCCCGATGTCTTCACCATCCGTTTTCGTCGTCCTCGCGGCGTTCCTTCGCGGGCGGGCTGGCCTCGGTGCGCCGCGTGCCGCCGCGGTGGGCCTCCTGCTGCTCTCGGCCCTGCGCCCCGCCGCGCCATCGGCGGCCCTCAATGCACAACCCACCCGCGCCCGCGCGCTCGGCTTGGCGCCGGGCATCTTCGCGACGGGCCGCTGGAACGCCATTACCGACGTGGCGGGGGTGCGGGTGGGCCACTCGACCGTGAACGAGGGCGATTCGCTCCGCACCGGCGTGACCGCGATCATCCCGCACGCGGGCGATCTGTATCGCGACCGCGTGCCGGCCGCGCTGCATGTGGGCAACGGGTTCGGCAAACTGCTGGGCTCCACACAGCTCCGCGAACTGGGCGAGCTCGAAACGCCGGTGCTGCTCACTTGTACGCTCTGCATCTGGCAGGTGGGCGATGCGATGGCCCAATGGATGTTACGGAAACCGGAAAATGCGGCGGTCCGCTCGATAAATCCGGTGGTCGGCGAAACGAACGACGGCGGCCTGAATGGCACGCGGGTCCGCCCCGGGATCGGGGCCGCGGCCGTACGCGCATTGGAGTCGGCCGACACCGGAGCCGTGGTTGAGGGGAGCGTGGGCGCCGGACGTGGGACCGTGATGTTCGGCTGGAAGGGTGGGATCGGGACGTCGTCCCGCGTGCTCCCGGCCTCGCTGGGCGGCTATACCGTGGGCGTCCTGGTGCAGGGGAACTACGGTGGCGTGCTGCAGATGGGCGGCGTGCCGATTGGCCAGCTGCTGGGGCGATTTTCCTTCCAGCGGGACGTCGAGGCCGTGCGCCGGCCCGGCGGTGGTGGTGGCGCGAGCGCAGGGCCCGGCGATGCCGGTGCCGAACGAGGCGACGGGTCGTGCATGATTGTGATTGCCACCGATGCACCGCTGCTGGCGCGCAATCTGGAACGTCTGGGCGCGCGGGCCGTGATGGGGTTGGGGCGCACCGGGTCGAGCGCGTCCAATGGATCCGGGGACTACATCCTCGCGTTTTCCACCGCGAAGGCGGTGCGACGCAACCCCGACGCGGTGCTCGTTTCGGCGCAGGAAGTGGGGAACGACGCCATGTCCGCGCTCTTTCAGGCCGTCACCGAGGCCACGGAGGAAGCGCTGTACGACGCGCTGCTCATGGCCACGCCGGTCGAGAGTCGCGGCGGACGTGCACTGCCTCTGCCCGTAGACTCCGTGCGCCTGCTGCTGCAGGCACGCGGCATCCATCCAAACCGGTAGGCGCTGCCATGACCGCTCTGACCGATGCCCCCGCGCAGACCCTGCCTCGCCAGTTGGTGGCGGTCGTCTTTGCCGCGACGTGTGTGATTGTTGGGCTCATCTGGGACATCTCGTGGCACATGTCCATTGGTCGCGACACGTTCTGGACGCCGGCGCATCTGGTGATTTATACCGGTGGTGCCGTAGCCGGACTCGTGTCCGGCTACGAGGTGCTGCGACGCTCGTTCTGGAGCGCCACGCCGCCCACAGACGGCGTCACCGTCTGGCGCGTGTTTAACGGGCCGTTCGGCGGATGGCTCGCCATCTGGGGCGCCGTCGCCATGCTCACGTCGGCGCCGTTCGACGACTGGTGGCACAACGCGTACGGTCTCGACGTCAAGATCATCAGCCCGCCGCATGCGTTGTTGGCGCTGGGATTCATTGCCATTCTCTCGGGAGCGGTCGCGCTCGCGGCGGCGGCGCAGTCGCGCCATGCGGGGACGCCGGAGCGATCCGCGGCACCGTGGCTCGTGGCCTATGCGAGTGGCTTGGTGCTCACCATCATCGCCATCTTCTGCACCGAGTTCACCGACCGCCCACTGATGCATCGCAGTCTGTTCTATGTGGTGTCGGCCATCGCGTTCCCGTTTGCGCTGGTCGCGGCGGGACGATCGACGCGGCTGCGGTACCCCGCCACGGCCAGCGCGGCGGTCTATACGCTGATCATGTGCGCGCAGGTGTGGATCCTGCCGGCGTTCGCGGCGACGCCCCGTCTCGGGCCCATTCGCCAGATGATCACGCACATGGTTCCGCTCAATTTTCCGTTACTGCTGATCGTGCCGGCCTTCGTCATCGATGTGGTGTTGCAGCGGACGGCGTCGCGTTCCGCATGGCAGCGCGCCGCGCTGGTGGGCACCCTGTTTGTCGTGACGCTCGCGCTGGTGCAGTGGCCGTTCGCCAACTTTCTGATGAGCGATGCATCGCGCACGGCGCTGTTCCGCACGGACAATTTCCCGTACATGATGCCGGCCGATTGGCCCGTGGTGACCGGTACCTTTCACGTCGAGCCGCTGCAGGGCACCGTTCGCGGATTCGGTCTGGCGCTGGTGCTTGGCATTCTGTCGGCGCGACTCGGGCTGGCGCGCGGTGAGTGGTTACGCACGGTGCAGCGGTGATGCGCATGATGCGCGTGCTGGCACGACGGCTGTCGTCCGTGGCCTGCCTCCTGCTGGCCTGGCTGGTGGCGAGCGGGCATGTCGGGACCAATCAAGTGGTCTTCGAAGGACGGGCGGGCGGCTATCCGGTGCGCGTACTGATCGAACCGCCGGGCGTGGTGCCGGGGCAGGTGCCCATTCTGGTGCGCGTGCTCGAGGGAGAGGCTACGCGCATCACCGTGCGCGCTGCGCAATGGAATGTGGGCACCAAGGGGGCTCCGCCGGCGGAAGACGCGGCGAAGGTGCCGGGGGATCCCGGGGTGTGGGCGCACAATCTCTGGATCATGACGGCCAACACATACTCGGTGTATGTGGCGGTGGAAGGACCGCTGGGCAACGGTGTACTGGTGGTGCCACTGCAGACTACCGCGACGCGCACCCTGGGCATGACGCGCGGCATGCTCGTGCTGCTCGTGGTGCTGGGCGCCCTGCTGATTGCGGGCGTGCTGACCATTGTCGGTGCCGCGACGCGTGAGGCCGCGTTGCCACCGGGTGTCGTACCGAGTGCGGCGCAGCGCACACGCGCGCGCCGCTTCATGGTGGCGTCCGCCGGTGGGGTGGCGGTGCTACTGCTTGGGGGCGCGGCGTGGTGGAATGCCGAAGCGGCCGCGTACGGTCGTCGTCTCTATCGGCCGCTCGCGATCACGACCGCGGTGCGGACGCTCGATGTCGATCGGGTGTTGTCCATCGCCATCGTTGATGACGCATGGCGTGCGAATCGGTTAGGGGCGCTCCTGCCGGATCACGGCAAGTTGATGCACCTCTTTCTCGTCAGCGATCCGGATCACGGTGTGCTCGCCCATCTGCATCCACTGCGCGTGCATCCTGACTCGTTCGTGACGCGCATCCCGCCGCTGCCGGCCGGGCGGTATGTGCTCTTTGGTGATCTGCTCTTTGAAAGCGGCACGCAACGTACGCTGGTGGATACCATCGAGGTGCCGGTCGCACCGGTCATTCCGTCAGAGGGCGGGGCCGCCGCGGCGATGTCCTCGTCGGTGGCGGCGCTCACGGACGCCGACGATGCGTGGCGTGCGGTGCGTGCGGTGCCGTTGGGGACGGCGGCGGTCCTTCCCACCGGTGGGACGCTGCAACTGACCACTGACGCCACCGTCCTTCGCGCGCAGCACGATCTCCGGCTGTCGGTGATCATGCGTGAGGCCGATGGTACGTTATCGCCCACGGAGCCGTATCTCGGAATGGCGGGGCATGCGATGGTGCTGCGACGCGATGCGCAGGTGTTCCTGCACCTGCATCCGATGGGCACGGCGAGTATGGAGGCGCAGGCGCAGTTGATGCGCCGGGAGCGTGGTGATACGGTGGCGCCCGACGCGGCGTCTCGCGCGGCGACCAACGAAGCGGCGGTCGCGCCTCGTATGACCGGCATGGATCACGCGGCCACGATGTCGTCGGCGTCCACGACATCGCTGGCCTTTCCTTTCGCGTTTCCGACCGCGGGTGCGTATCGCGTGTTCGTGCAGGTGAAGCGGCGCGGCGTGGTGGAGACCGCCGCGTTTGATGTGGAGGTGCCGGACGCCTCGGCTCGGTGAAGGGGCGAGACGGGGCGATGCGAAACGCTGGAAGGGCGAAACGCGGTAAGGGTTAGATGCGTTACGGGCGAAACGTCTTTGCTGCGGGATGCACCGCGACGTGTGGCTTACGCGGATTCGGTGACGCTGCGGAGGACATCGCTCAGGACGGCGCCGGCGGTGGCGCGGCCGCCGGCGCCGGCGCCGGCGAAGACCATCGCGCCGGCGGAGTCGCTCTCCACAACAATGCGATTGTTCGGGCCACTCACGCGGGCCCACGGATCATCGTGCGCGACGCGCGTGGGGTGGATGCGCGCCACAATCCCGCCGTCTTCGCGTGTGCAGCTCGCGATGAGCTTCACGCGGTCGCCTTCGCGCACGACCTGCGCTGCCCACTCGGCCGACTCGGCGTCGATGCCCTGACGCTCGACCGACAGCGTCGCGGGATGCACGCCGAAGGCCAACCACGCGAGCACACGCAGCTTGTCTTCGGCATCTTCGCCTGAGAGGTCGCGCGTGGGGTCGGCCTCGGCATAGCCGAGTCGCTGCGCCGTCGCGACGGCATCGTTGAGTGACTCGCCGTCGGCCAGTCGGTCGAGGACAAAGTTGCTGGTGCCGTTCAGAATGCCGCTGAACGAGGTAATCCCCACGCCTGCGGCACCGCTGCGCACGCACCGCACGATGGGGATGGCGCCCGCGACGGCGCCCTCGAAATCGATGCGAGTCTTATTGGCCTGAGCCAGCGCCTGTAGTTCCGGGCCACGCTCGGCCAGCAGCGCCTTGTTGGCGGTCACGACGCGAATGCCGCGACGGAGCGCGGCTTCCACCAGTGCACGGGCAACCCCCGTACCGCCTATGGCTTCGACGAGCACGTCGATGTCATCGGAGAGCAGCGCGGCGGGATTGGTGATGCAGGCCGTGTCAGGGGCGAGTCCACGCGCGATGGCATTCGTGAGCGCGGGCCGAGCGAGCGCGGGGTCGCGCACGAGCACCCGCTCCACGCGAATGGGCGTGTCGTCGGCACGTCGCGCCGCGATGAGATCGAGCAGGCCACCACCCACATGTCCGCATCCGGCCAGCGCCACTCGGAGCGTGCCGACCGCCACGCCGGCTGCTGTCCCCGAGGCCGAGGTCGTGGTCACGGCGGGCGCTGTGGTCGCGGGCGCTGTGCTCACGGGCGTGGTCGTCGCGGTGTTTGCACTCACGCGCCAGGCACGGGTGATCGCGTCACGCAGAATGACGCTCACGGCCTCCGCCTCGATCAGGAACGCATCGTGACCGTGCAGCGAGTGCAGGTCGATGTAGCGGGCGTCTGCGGCGTCGGTCCATTCACTGACCGACTCGGCGGGATACAGCTGATCGCCGGGGATCCCGACGCCGGTCAGGCGAGCGGCAACGGGCGCCAAGGCGGCGGCGATACCGCCGCGTCCGCGGCCGACATCGTGCGTGTCCATGGCGTTGATGAGGGCGACGTAGCTGGTCGCGTCGAAGCGCGCGACCAGCTTGTCTCCGTGCGCGTGCAGCCAGCTATTCACCTGAAAGGTGCCGTCGGCACGTTGGGTGCGTCCGAAGCGCTGCTCGAGCCCCGCCGGCGTGCGATAGCTGAGCATGCCCACCATGCGCGCGAGGGCCAATCCTTCATCGACGCCGCCCAGCGCAATGGCGCGACGCATGATGGCATTCCACGCGAGCCCCTGTGCGGTTTGCGCGGCCGGCGCGGCCAGCGCCACCGCGGCGCGCACGCGATGCGGGAACGACGCCGCGAACTCGATGGTGACCTGGCCGCCCAACGACCCGCCGCAGACGAGCAACGGCTGCTCCACCTGCAGTACGTCGAGCACGCGCGCGAGCACGGCGGCCTGGTCGCGTGTCGTGATGGGCGGCAGGGTGTCCGGGGCGTCGTTGGTGGGACCTGTGGTCCCGTCGCATCCGCCCAGCAGATTGGTGGTCAGGACCGCGTGACGCGTCGGGTCGATGGCCCCGCCGGCTTCCACCACGCCCTTCCACCACGTGGTGGCCGCGACGGTCCCCGTGAGGGCATGCACGACCAGCACCAGATTGTCGCGCGCGGGCGCGAGCTCGCCTTCGAGGCGAATGCGCACAGCTAACGACGCGAGATGCGCGCCGCTCTCGAGGGTGACGTCGGTCAGCGTGATGATCTCGTCACGCACGGGCCACGCGGGAGCGGTCGGCGCCGCGCTGCCAGCGCTGACGTGGGGCGACCGTGGCGCACTGGACGCGCTTGCGGCGCTAGATGCGCTTGATGCGCTAGACGCGCTAGACGCGCTAGACGCGCGGTGCGCGACGCGATGGGACGGGGCGTACGTGGACATCCAGGCACTCTCCAGAGAGCGGGTGAGTGCCGCCTACGAAACTGGGTCCGGATGACAACGACGGCCGGGTACAGTCGCGGTTTAGCGCGTTCTTTAACGTGGCGGCAAGCGGCGGCAAATCACCACGGACACCCACGAGCGGGCGCCGACGACATCAGTTTTTGTGCGACCTACACCATCACCTACACCAGCACCTGCATCAGCACCTGCATCAGCATCTGCGTCCTGCCGTCAGACCCGGGCCGAAAACACTGACGGCCCTCGCCGATTTCTCGTCGAGGGCCGTCAGGGCCACGACTTAGACGGAAGGGCAGTGCCGCTGGCACTGGTGCGCGGCCCGTCAAATCGGGAAATCGCCGCGCACTTGCAAGTATCGGCCGTTCATATGAAAAGATCAAGTCTCCCTTCGCCGATGCGCTACGAGCCGATGTGTTGCGCGGCGTGGGCACGCGCCTCAGTTCGGCGCGCCTCAGTTCGGCGGTTCAATCCCCGCGACGACCCGGTACGTGTCGCGCGCAATCAGCAGCTCTTCGTCCGTTGGAACGACCCACGCAGCCAAGGCCGATGTCTCCGTGGAAAACCGACCTTCGCGTCCGCCGATGAGACGGTCGTTCGCGGCTGCGTCGATGGTGACGCCCGCCCAGGCCAGCCCCTCGCAGATGCGGGCGCGGATTTCCGGCGCATTCTCGCCGATGCCGCCCGCGAACACGATCGCGTCTGCACCGCCCAGCACGGCGAGGTACGCACCGATGTACTTCCGCACGCGATAGCAGAAGATCTCGATGGCCAGTCGCGCGCGCCTATCCTCATGTTCGTGCGCCTCCGCCAGCAGGTCGCGCATGTCGTTGGTCAGCCCGGAGATGCCCAGTAGTCCCGATTGTTGGTTCAACAGGAGTTCTACCTGCGGGAGCGTGAGTCCTTCCTTCGAGGCGATGTAGTCCAGCACGGCGGCGTCGATATCGCCCGAACGCGTGCCCATGACCAGCCCCTCAAGCGGCGTGAAGCCCATGGACGTGTCGATGGATTGGCCGCCTTGAATGGCGCACGCGGAGCAGCCGTTGCCCAGATGCAGCGTAATGATGCGGACGTCGTCGCGCGTCCGCCCCGTCAGCCGTCGCCAGCGCCACGCGATGCTGCGGTGCGAGGTACCGTGGAAGCCGTAGCGGCGGACGCGATGCCGTCGATACAGCGGATACGGAATGGCGTAGAGGTACGCGTGCTCAGGGAGCGAGTGATGGAACGCCGTGTCGAACACCGCGACTTGCGGCACGCTGTCGCCGAGGACCGCGCGCGCGGCCTCGATGCCACGGAGGTTGTGCGGATTATGCAGCGGCGCCAGTTCAATCATCCCCTCGATGGCATGACGCACGGTCTCGGTGATGCGCACACTGTCTTGGAATAATTCGCCGCCGTGCACTACGCGATGGCCTACGGCGTGGAGATCGGCGTGCGATACGAGCCCGGTGCCGCTGTCCTCGCTGGTGACAAACGCGACCACCCATTCCACCGCTGCGCGCAGATCGCGCAGCGGTGCGGTGCGCGTCCGCGTGGAGCCATCGGCGCGCCGCACGCTGACGACCGACTCGCCGCCGATGCGCTCAATCTGTCCGCGCACGAGCGCGCGATCGGTGTCGGTGGCGATGGCGTGATCATCTGTGACGAGCACCTGAAACTTGAGGGTCGCCGAACCGGCATTCAGTACCAGAACATTCATGGAGCGCTCCGGACAATGTGGGCCGACGCGAATGTGCGTCGGCCACAGCGTGCAGCAGGAATCAGAACGGCTTGTACAGCGCCATGTAGACGGCGACGCCGGCGAGCAGCGGCAGGATCACGAGAAACGGTCGCGCCAACGCGGGCTTGCGGTACGGCAACAGGACGATGGCACTGAGCACGAGCCAGATCACCATCTTCACACCCAGCCATCCGGGGGGCATGCCGCGTACGAGACCGAGTCGCGCCATCATGCCGAACCCACCGAGCAGAATCAGAAACGAGCCCAGGCCGAACATCGCGGCGACGAGCCCACGTGTGGACGTATTGGCCTTGTTGCCACCGTTGGCGGCATGGACTGCGACGCCGCCAATGGAGACGAACAGCATGGCGATGCCGATGATGTGAATGATTTCGTACAGGTCGCGCGGAAACATGTGAGGTATTCGGTCGCGTGAAAGGGTGAGTGGCGGGTCAGTGCTGCGGGAGCGACGGTTCGTGCACGTCGAAGGCATCGGTGGTGCCGGGGGACAGGCGCCGGTAGCTCTCGAGCACACGGCTCAGCGCTTGCTGCGCGCTGTCACCCACGGCCGAGAGATGGCCCATCTTGCGGCCGGCCCGCGCTCCGGCCTTGCCGTACAGGTGAATGCGTGAGCCGGGAACCTCGAGCGCGTGCGGAATATTCGGCGGCGTGTCGTGCAGCCACACGTCGCCCAGCAGGTTCACGATGGCGGAGGGGGCGTAGAGTTCGGTGCTCCCCAACGGCAGGTCGCAGATCGCGCGCACGAGCTGTTCAAACTGGCTGGTGGCGAATCCGCGCTCGCTGTGGTGATACGTGTTGTGCGGACGCGGTGCGAGCTCGTTCACCAACAGCTCACCGGCGCGCGTGACGAAGCATTCCACGGCCAGCAGCCCCACCATGCCGATGCGTTCAGCGATCGTCATCGCGAGTGCCTGCGCGCGTGCGGCCATGGCCTCGCTGATGGCGGCCGGTGCGACGGCCCACGTGAGAATGCCGCCGGTGTGGTGATTGCGCGACGGCGGATACACGGCCACGCCCCCAGACGGGCGCCGCGCGACGAGCACGCTGATTTCGTAGTCGATATCCACGAGCTGCTCGACGACGCAGGTGCGTCCGCCGAGCGCGTGCCACGCGCCGTCGGCCTGCTCGGGCGTGGACAGGCGCACCTGGCCACGGCCGTCGTAGCCCCCATGAGTGGACTTGGCGATACCCGGGCCGAAGGTGTTGACCGCGTGCGCGATCGCCTCGGCGGAGTCGGCCATCATGAACGCCCCAAGCGGGAACGCGTGCTGCGCCAACCATTCCTTCTGCCGCAGGCGATCCTGGATGATGTACACTGGCTCGCGCCCCGGTCGCACGGGCGCGTGCTCAGCCACGGCGGCGAGCACGTCCGGATGGATCTGCTCGATTTCCAACGTGATCACGTCGCACTGCGTGGCGAGATCGATCGCCGCCTGCACATCGCTGAAGGCGGCGGTGATCGTGCGGGAGGCGACGGGGCGTGTGGCGCACGTGGCTTCGGGGTCGAGCACGTGCACGTCGTAGCCCATCGATCGGGCCGCCAGTGCGGTCATGCGTCCGAGTTGACCGCCGCCAAGGAAGCCGATGGTCGCGCCGGGAAGAATCGGCGACGCGCTCACGGGTTGATGGCGTTGGGGGCGTTGAGCGGCCGCGCGAGGGCCTCGTCGGCCTTCGCGGCACGGCGCCGCGTCAGCGCAGCCAAGAGGTCGGGGTCGTGCGCCGCGAGCAGCTGCGCGGCGAACAGCGCGGCGTTGGCCGCACCCGGCTTGCCGATGGCGAAGGTGGCCACGGGGACCCCGGCGGGCATCTGCACGATGCTCAGCAGCGCGTCCATCCCGTTCAGCGGCGTCGCGACGACCGGGACGCCCAGGACGGGCACCAGCGTCTTGGCCGCGAGCATACCGGGCAGATGGGCCGCCCCGCCGGCACCGGCAATGATGGCGCGCAGGCCGCGCGCCTGCGCCTGCTGGGCGTAGTCGAACAGCCAGTCGGGGGTGCGGTGCGCCGAGACGACGCGCGCCTCGTACGGGATCCCGAGCTCCGCGAGCAGTTCACAGGCGGGCGACATGGTGTCGAAGTCGCTCGCGCTCCCCATCACGACCCCCACAATCGGGGTCGTGGCCGCATCGGCAGGGTGATCAGTGGCAGCGTGCACTACAGGCTCCGGAGACGAAGGAATCGTGAGGCCGGAAAGGTACCGTGCCGCCTCGGGTGAAGCCAAATGTGCCCGCCCTGTACGAGGCGCGGGCACAGTGGGCGTTACTTGGCCGGCGGGCCAACCACCGGCAGGCGTGTGGTGCCGCTCCATTCCTGAAAACTGCCGTCGAACATCTTCGCGTCGTAGCCGAGCAGCGTTGCGACAAACCACAGCACCGTGGCCTGCTGGCCGATATGGCAGTATGTGATGATCGGCTTGTCGCCCCGGACGCCGGCCTGCGCAAAGAGCGTTTTGAGCTCAGCGGCGGGCTTCATGAAGCCGTTCGTGCTGACGGTATTGAGGGGGATGTTCACCGCCGTGGGGATGTGCCCCGGACGCGGGTAGCCGCCACCGTCGCCATTGTAGAAGCGCACGAGGCGTGCGTCCACGAGTGCGGTGCTCCCCGAGTCTTTCGTCACCGCCTCTACCTGTGCGATGGTGGCGATGAGCTCCGGTCGCGGCTTGGCCGTGAAGGTGGCCGTGCGCGCTGCGGCCGGCGCGGCGGTGCTCACGGCGCGCCCCTCGCTCTTCCAGGCCTTGAAGCTGCCGTCCACAACGGACGTGCGCTCGAACGCGCCCAGGTACGCCATGGTGATGAACACCCGCGTGGCCGACTGCAAGTTCTCGTCATGCGGCACAATGACGACGCGCGTACGGTCACCGATGCCGTTGCGAGTGGCCCAGGCGGTGAGCTGTTCCACCGACGCCATTTGCAGCGAGAGCCCACCGTCCACCTGCGGGAGCGACAACTCAGCCAACGTCACCAATCGCGCGCCGGCCACATGGCCGCTGTCATACTGTGCTTTGCTGCCCACCTGGAGTACCACGACGTCGGCGTCGGAGGCATGCTGGGCTAACCACGTGGTGCTCACGAGCATGTTGGCGCGTGCGGCCGGCGACGCGCTCCCTGACGTTGCACGCGGCGCGGCCGTTCGGTGGCAGGCCACGAAGGCCGTTAGCGCGGCGATAGTCAGCAGAGCCCGCGCGGTGCGCGGAACGGCGGTGCGCGGAACGGCGGTGCGCGGAACGAACGTGCGGCGGTGTGTGGTCATGGTCTTCACGGAGTGATGCCGGGTTGGCCCTTCGCGTCGCGGATTTCGACCGGGGCGATCTTGAGTGCTTTGAGCGCGGGCTCGATACTGGCGCGATCGCCCGCGATCACGATGGTCAGCTTGGTGGGGTCGAGATACTGCCGAGCCACGCGTTGCACATCACTGCCGGTGACCAAGCCAATGCCGGCATTGAACGTGTTCAAGCTGGTGAGCGGAATACCGTACGGCACCAAGGCGGCGATGTTGCCCGCAATATCGCCGGGCGTTTCAAAGCGCTCGGCGTAGCCAAGCTGCAGATAGCGTTTGGTCTTGGCGAGTTCGGTCGCCGGCATGGGTTCGCGGATGCTGCGCACTTCCTTCATGAACTCGAGCAATGCGGAGTCCGTCTTGGCGGCCACCACTTCAGCGCGCGCCGTAAACGCGCCCGGCTCGCGACGCATGGTGAAGCCCGAGCTCGCACCGTACGTGTAGCCCTTGGTCTCGCGCAGGTTCTGATTCAAGCGGCTGGTGAAGGATCCGCCCAGCGCCGTGTTCATCACCATGATGGGGTAGTAGTCCTTCGTCGTGCGCGCTACGCCGATGCCACCCAACCGGAACGAGCTCTGGGCGGCCTTGGGTTTGTCGACGATGATAATGCGCGTCGCACTGATGCCCGCCTGCGCACCGGGCTTAAGCGCGGGCAGCTCACCACGTGACCATCTCCCGAACGCCGCCGTGGCGCGCGCCATCGCGTCCGCGACCGTTAGATCGCCGACGATGACCAGCGTCGCGTTGTTGGGGCGATACCATGTCGTCCAAAAGGCCGATACGTCGTCGCGGGTGATGCTCTCCACATCCTCACGCACGCCGGACGCCGAATGCCCGTACGGGTGCGCGTTACCGAACACAATGGCCGCGAACGCGCGGTCCGCGATGGACGGACCGCGATCGGCTTCCTGCAAGAGCGACGTGACGCGCTCGTTCTTCAGGCGGCTAAATTCCTTTTCGGCGAACGTCGGGCGCAAGGCGACATCGGCCATCAACGCGAGCGCGCTATCGAGCGTGGCCCGCGTGGTGTGCAGGCTGATGCTGCTCTGCTCGAACGCGGCGCCGGTGCCCAGCCGCACGGCTAAGAATCCGATCTGGTCAGCGATGCCCAATGCATCGCGTCCGCTGGCGCCTTCGTCCAGCAGATTCGCGGTGAGCGTCGCGAGTCCCGTCTTTCCTCGCGGATCGGCTTCGGCGCCGGTGCGAATCACGAGTGTCGCATCCACCACGGGCTGTTCGTGCTGCGCCACGAACACGATGCGCAATCCGTTGGGCAGCGTGCGCTCGGTAATGGGCGGCAGCGTCAGCGGCTTGGGCGCGGCCAGCGTGGGCGGCGTCGTGGAGGCGGGCTTCGCCTGCGCGCCGAGCGCGAGCGGCAAGGCGGGCGACAGGATGGGCGACAGGATGGGCAGCGCGAGGGCCGCCGACCACGTGCGAATTGAGCGACGCATTAGCGGGCCCCTCCGGCCGTGAACGCGAGATCCAGCTTTCCTTCGGGGACCACGGTCATGATGATCTTCGGGCGGCTGAGGAGATACTGCTTCGCGACGCGCTGCACGTCGGCGGCGGTGAGCGCTTCGTAGCGCGCCTGATCCTGCGCGAAGAAGTCCGGCGTCCCGGCGAAGTAGTTGTAGTAATTCAGGCGATCCGCCTTGCCGAGGACGGACGACAGTTCGTCCAGCATGGACGCGCGCACCCCGTTCTTCACGCGCGTGAGTTCTCGGTCGGTGATGCCGCGGTCGGCGATGTCGCGAATGGCCGCGTCGAATTCGGCCGCCAGTTGGCGCGGATGCACGCCCGGCTTGGCCGTGCCCTGCAAGAGGATGAGTCCATCGAGCTTGCTGGCCTGATTGCCCATGCCCACGTCCTGCGCGATCTGCTTCTCGTAGACGAGCGTGCGATACAGGCGCGAGCTCTTTCCGCCGGCGAGAATTTCGGTGAGTGCATCCAACGCCGGTTCGTCGGCGGCCAGCGACTTCGTGCCATGCCACGTGTAGTACAGTCGCGGCAGTTGCACGCGATCTTCCATCACCAACACCGTGTCCTTCGTCAGCCGCGGCGCGGGAACAACCGGACGCACGGGTGTGGTCGCGTTGCGCGGCACGCTGTTGAAGTACGTGCGGACCCACGCCTTGGCCGAATCCGGATTGAAGTCGCCGGCGATGGCGATGCTGGCGTTGTTGGGCGCGTAGTACGTGCGGAAGAATGCCTTGACGTCGTCCAGCGACGCAGCACTGAGGTCCGTCATCGAGCCGATAGTCGGCCACGAATACGGATGGTCCGCCGGAAACATCACGGGCAGCATCGTTTCGAACGCGCGACCGTAGGGTGCGTTGTCGTAGCTCTGCCGCCGCTCATTCTTCACGACGTCGCGCTGCAGGTCCACTTTGGGCTTGTCCATGCTCGGCAGCAGCCAGCCCATACGATCCGCGTCCAGCCAGAGCATAAGCGGCAACGCGTTGGACGGGCCCGTCTCGTAGTAGTTGGTGCGGTCGAAGGTCGTCGAGCCGTTGTTGTTCGCGCCCGCCGCTTCCAGCCACTCGTCAAACTTGCCGACGGGCACGTGCTCCGAGCCCATGAACATGATGTGCTCAAAGAGATGCGCGAAGCCCGTGCGCCCCGGCTTCTCGTCACCCGAGCCCACCTTATACCACGTGTTCACCGTCACGATGGGCACCGAGCGGTCCACATGCAGAATGACTTCGAGGCCGTTGGGGAGCGTGAATTTTTCGAACGGGACTACGGCGCGTGCTGCCGACGGTGACGGTGACTGCGCGGCGAGTGGCGCGCACCACGGTGCGGCGACGGAGGCCAACAACGTGGTGGCCGCCAGCAGGGCTGGCGCCAACATGGCTGGCGCCAACAGGCGGGATCGGTGCCGAGATGTCATGGACGGGACGGCGAGGGGACAGAAGGCGACGACGACAGGGGCGCGTACTGGTAGCGCCCGAAATGTATACGGTGCACTTTGCGGCCATGGCTTCGTCCTCTCCGCAGGATCGCTCCACCCCGCGCGGCGTCGGCTATGACGCGCGCCTCGGGACGTTCTCCGGCACCATGTTGGTGGTGGGTGGCATCATTGGCGCCGGCATCTTCCTCTCGCCGTCCGTGGTGGCGCAGCGGGTGGGGACGGCGGGACTCACGCTGACCGCCTGGGGGCTCGGCGCGCTCGTGGCCATCATCGGTGGCTTCGTGTATGCGGAGCTGGGCGCCCGGCGGCCGCATGCGGGCGGCACCTACGTGTATCTGCGCGATGCCTGGGGGCCGCTGCCCGCGTTTCTGTACGGGTGGGCGTTGTTCCTCATCATGGCCACCGGGGCCATTGCCGCCGTCGCCATGACGGGGGCGAGCTACGTGGCCACGCTGATGTCCTGGCCGGCAACATCGGCGCGTCCGCTGGCGATTGGGCTGATCACCGTGCTCACGCTGCTCAATATTTTGGGCGTCCGCATCGGGGCCACCACGGGGAACGTGCTGACCATGCTCAAGCTCGCCGCTATCGCGGTGCTGGTGTGCGCCGCGCTGCTGCTGACGCCGTCGCATCCCGTGCCGGTGTCGGTGGCCGGCGCGCTCGCGGCTCCGTTGGTCGCGCCGGTGGGTGGACTGGCCACCGTGCTGGCCATGGGCGCCGCGTTGGTGCCGGTACTCTTTTCGTACGGCGGATGGCAGCAGACCAACGCGGTGGCTGAGGAGTTGGTGGATCCGTCTCGCACACTCCCGCGCGCGCTCATCATCGGCGTGCTGGTGGTGGTGGCCACGTACATGCTGGTGAACATCGCGTACTTGCGCGCGTTGGGTGTCGAGGGGTTGGCCGCGAGCACCGCGCCCGCTGCGGATACGATGTTCGTGTATCTCGGCCCCGCCGGACGCACGCTCATCACGTTCGGCATCGTGACCTCCACCGTCGGGTTCCTCGGCATGGTCATTCTCATGTCGGCCCGTGTGTATCAAGCCATGGCCGCCGACGGCCTATTCTTCCGGCGCATGGCCGAGCTGCATCCGCGGACCCGCACGCCGGTGGCGGCGCTCGTGGGCCAGTGGATTGTCGCGCTGCTGCTGTTGTTGAGTGGTACGTACGGACAACTGCTGGACTACGTGGTGTTCGCGGACTGGATCTTTTTTGGCTCGACGGCCGCGGCGTTGTTCGTGCTCCGCGCGCGCGATGCCCGCACGGGATTTCGCCCGTCGGTGCGCGCGCCGTTGCATCCGGTGAGTACGCTGCTGTTCATCGCGGCGGCGCTGTATGTGGTGGCCGGATCGATTCTGTCCAATCCCGGCAACGCGGCGCGCGGGGCGGCCTTGTTGGCGCTCGGGCTCCCGGTGTTTGCGTACTGGCGCCGGCAACAGGCGCGCGCCACGTGAGGCACCAATGAGTCCGCGAGTGGGTGGTCTGTTTGTGCATCCAATCAAGTCCGCGGCCGCGATTGCTGTCGATACCATGGTGCTGGACGACCGCGGGGCGGTGGGGGATCGACGGTGGCTGGTGGTAGATGCGCACGGCATGCAGATCACGGCGCGCGATACGCCGCGACTTGCACTGGTGCGGCCGCGATTCGTTGATGCCGTCGAGACGCTGGGGATGCGCGTGAATGTGGACGGCGCGCTCTGGCTTGCGGGTCCCGGCGTCGAGGCGCTGCTCGTTGAGGTCCCGTCGGCGCGGACAACGCGCTCGGTCACGGTGTGGGACGACACCCTCGACGCGCATGACGCGGGCGATGCGCCGGCGCAGTGGTTCACGCACGTGTTGGGGAAGCCCTGCCGCTTGGTGCGTTTGGCCGAGCAGGCACAGCGACCACTGGCGCCGAAGTACGCGGGGGTGCTGCCCAACGCGGGACGCCGCGTGGCCTTCACGGACGGGGCGCCGCTGCTGCTGCTGGGACAGGCCAGCGTGGATGCGCTGAATGCGCGACTCGCGACGCTGGGCGTGGCACCGATGTCGGCGGCGCGCTTTCGCCCGAACATCCTGCTCGCGCAGACCGCCGCGCACGAGGAGGATACGTGGGTGCGCCTGCGTGTGGGATCGGCGGAGATTGCGGTGGGGTCACCGTGCTCGCGCTGCGTGATGACGACGCTGGATCCCGCGACGGCGAACGGCGGTGTGGAGCCGCTGCGCACGTTGGCGAACTACCGGGTGCAGGATGGGCTGGTGATGTTCGGCATGAACGCGACGCATGCGGTGGCGGGCACGGTGCGCGTGGGCGAGGGGGTGCAGGTGCTTGAGGGGCGCTGAGCTTGAGGGGCGCTTAGAAGGGGCACGGAGGCGGGCGCAGCGCTAAGATCTCTGCTTCGCTTGGAGTCGCCGGATCGAGGACCTGAGGCAGGGCGCAGGGGGTGAGCGGCCGCATGGCTCACGCCGCGTGCACCTCTGCCGCCTCGATCCGGCATCAGTGTCTCGGTCCTGCGACTCCGGATGTCGTGGCCGTTCGGTCCGTGCACCTAAAGCCGGTGCGACCGCCCGCGGATCGCCACCAGCAGCACCGGCACCACGATCAGCGTAATGGGCGTCGATAGCGCCAAGCCGCCCATCACCGCCAAGGCCAGCGGCTTCTGCAGTTCGCTACCCGCGCCCCAGCCAAGGGCCAGCGGCGCCAGCCCGAACAGCGTGCACAGCGTCGTCATCAGGATGGGACGAAGCCGCACGCGCGCGGCCTCGCGCAGGCCGGTCTCCAGATCCACGCCGCCCTCCAGCATGCGATGGCGCGTGAAGTCCAGCAAAATGATGCCGTTTTTTACGATCAGTCCGACCAGTAGAATGAGCCCCATGAAGCTCGATACGTTGAGCGCGGTGCCCGTCACCAGCAGCGCGGCGAACGCACCGACAAACGACAGGGGGGCGGCCAGCAGCACCACCAGCGGCTCGAGGAACGACCGGAACTGCACCACCATCACCGCCGTCACGCTAAGCGCGGCCAGCGCGAGCACCAGCAGCAGCGACTCGAACGCCTCCTGCTGGCTGGCGTAGCGGCCACCCAACTCCACTCGCACGCCCGTCGGCGCCGGCACCGCCGCCAGAATGGCTTTCACGTCGGTGATCACCTCGCTGAGCGGACGCGTCTCCACGCCGGCGGTCATGATGATCACCTGCTGCTGATCCTCGCGCAGATGTTCGCTGCGCACATCCTGCGCCGAAAACGACGCCAGCGATGCCAGGGGAACGGCCTGCGCCGTCGACGGGGACAGCACGGGGAGCGCCCCCAGTCGCGTGGCGTCGAATCGCACCGAATCGGGCGCACGCACGCGGATACCGATGGACCGGTCGTCGAGGCGAATCTCGCCGGCTTCCACGCCCAACAACGCACCGCCCACCGCAGCACTCACCTGATCGGCGGTCAATCCCACGCGCACGGCGTCGCCGCTCCGGACGGACATCGCCAGCTCCGCGCTGGGCTCCGCCAACCCCGAGTAGAAATCCTCCAACCCCTCCACCTTCTCAATCTTCTCCGAGAGCGTGCCGGCGTACGCCTCCAGCGCGGCCAGGTCAGGCCCGAACAGCTTGATCTCCACCGGCGACGCCGCGCCCGAGAGGTCGTCGAGCACATCGGACAGGATCTGCACGAACTCCACGCGCATGCGCGGCACTGCCGACTCCACCCGCGTGCGGACGTCGTCGATGACCTCGAGAATGCCGCGGTCCCGCACCGAACGCCGCGTGAGTCGCGCGGCGATATCGCCGGTGTTCTGCTCGGTCGCGAAGAGCCCCAGCTCCGCGCCGGTGCGACGCGACGTGCCCACAATTTCCGGCGTCTCCGCCAGAATCTTCTCCACGATGTGCAGCTGCCGGTCGGTCTCCGCCAACGCCGTGCCGCCGGGCGTCACGTAGTCCAAAATGAACGACCCCTCGTCCATGTCCGGCAGAAAGCCCGTTCCCAGCGCGCGATAGGTGAACACGCCGCCCGCGATCAGCAATGCCGCGACCGCCAGCACCAATCCCACACGATGCAACAGCGCGTCCAGCAGCCGCTCGTACGCGCGCGTGAGCGCATCCAGCAGCCGACCGATTGTCGCGCCAACGCTGCGCGAGGCAACGGCCTGCTCCGCGGCGGCATCGCGCAGCCACTGCTGGCTCAGCAGCGGAATGAGCGTCAGCGCCAGCACGAGGGACACCAGCACACTCACCGTCAGCGTCAACGAGAGCGCGGCAAAGAACTGGCCCGTGACGCCTTTGAGTAGCCCGAGCGGCACGAACACCACCACCGTCGTGATGGTGGACGACGTCACCGGCCACAACAGTTCCTGCAGCGCGCCGCGAATGGCCAGCCGCCGACTGGGCTCAAACTGCAGGTGACGCGCGATGTTCTCGGTGACCACCACGGCATCGTCAATCACCAAGCCAATCGCAATCGCCATCGCACCCAGCGTCATCAGGTTGAACGTCTGCCCGAAGACGCGCATGCACAGCACCGTAATCACGAGCGTCAGCGGAATGGCCGATGCGCTGATCGCGGTAATGCGCCACTCGCGCAGGAAGAGCAGCAGCACCAGTACCGCCAGCCCCGCACCCACGAGCATCGCGTCACGCACCGAGGCCACGGCGTCGCGCACGAGCTCCGACTGATCGTACACCGGCACGAGCCGCACACCGGCGGGTAACGTGGGGCGCAGCGCCCGCGCCACGCCGGCAATGCTGTCGGCGATGGCCACCGTGTTGCCGCCCGTCTGCCGCGTCACGTTCAGCAGCGCCGCCGGATGCCCGTTGCCCGAGATGATGCGCACGTGATCCTCCGTGCCCAACACCACGGTGGCGAGATCGCGCACGCGTACGCCGGGGGCGACCACCACGTTGGCCACATCGTCGGCCGAATGCGCTTCCTGCGCCGTGATGACGAGATACTGCTTGTAGTCCTGCGCCACGCGACCCACGGCGTTGACCGTGATATTTTCGCGAATGGCGGCGGCCAGTTGCTCGTAGGTCAATCGCGCCGCGGTCAGTCGTGCCGGATCGGCCACCACTTCGATTTCGCGAATGTCGGTGCCTTGCACGTCCACGCGCCCGACACCGGGGACGCGCGCCATCACAGGGCGAATCTGGTATCGCGCGATGTCGTACAGTGTGGCCGCGTCGCCGCCTTCAAGATTGTACGAAATGATGGGGAACAGCGCCGGCGCCAGACGCTCCACCTCAATGCTCAACCCCGCCGGCAGCTCCGCGCGAATCTGATCGACGCGTGTGCGCACCAACTGTAGCGCATACGCCATATCGGTATTCTCGGCGAACGAGATGTTGATCTCGCTCGACCCGCGAATCGAACGCGACTTCACGCGCTCCACGCCAGGCACGATGCTGACCGCTTCCTCGATCGGGCGCGTCACGGCGAACACCACCTGCCGCGCTCCCAGCGACGAGCCCTGCACCACAATGGTGATGCGCGGAAACACCAGCTCGGGGTAGATGGCTGACGGCAGGCGTGTGGCCGACCAGATGCCCGCCACGCTCAGTAACGCCACCACGAGATAAATGAAGCGTCGCTGCGTCGCCAACAGATCGAATAACGCGATGCCGCCTCGTTGTTTCGACGAGGCATCGCGTGGCGATGCGTCCGGCTTGGCGCCTTGCTGTCCGTCGTGCTCTGCGTCGTGCTGTGAGTCGTGCTGTGCGTCGTGCTGTGCGTCGTGACTCACGGCTTGCCGCCCACCACACGCGCGCCTTCATCCATGCCGTACGCGCCCTTCGTGACGATCACTTCACCGGCCTTGAGCCCCTCACTCACCCAGATGCGATGATCCATGCGCGCGCCCACCGTCACCGGCCGCGCGTGCGCGACGCCCGCGCTATCCACCACAAACACATGGAAACCCTCGCCAGTGGGCACGAGCGCGTCGTCAGCAATCACAATGGCGTTGGTATGCTGCGACACCAGCACCCGTGCAAATACGGACTCGCCAATGCGCAGCACGCGCGCCGTCCGGCCAAGCGACAGGCGCACCGGCACGCCGCGACTGAGGCTGTCCACCACGGCCGACACGTCGGCAACGCGCGCGTCGCCGATGGCGACGGTATCCGCGCCGGTCCCTTCAAACAGACGCGCCGTCTGCCCCGCGCGAATATGCCCCGCATCGCCCGGCGCCACGGGCACCACCACGTCCAATTGCGACGGATCGGTGATCTCCACCAGCGGTTGCCCCACATCCACGTTCGCGCCCATCGCGACGGAAAGGCGTGTTACCACGCCCGCAAACGGCGCGGTGACGTGCGCGAGTTCGCGCGCGCGTCGCGCGGTCACGGCGGCCAGTCGTGCGGCTTCCAGGTCGGCGGTCGCGGCCTCCGCGTCCTTGCGTGGCACGACGCCCGCCTCCACCAATCGCGTGGCGCGCGCGGCCGCCAGCTCCGCGGCGCGCAACGCAGCGTCCGCACTCGCCACCGCGGCGTCGAACGCGGGCTGCTCGAAGTCCACCAGCGGCGCGTTGGCCGCGACATGATCACCCAGCGCCACGTAAATCTTGGCGATACGCGTGGGGGCCGGCGCGGCCAGCGAGGCCACATGCCCCGTGCGCGCGACCACCGCACCCACACCATCCACCGTTTCGGAAAACGCGCCGACGCGCACGGTATCCACCGCCGCCGCTACTGACGGCGTGACCTTCGCGGCTTCCTCGGCGGCGTCGTCTTTGTCTGCACCACACGCGACGACGAACAACAAGGCGCTCATCGGCAGCGCGAACGGAATAGGAGAGCGCATCACGGACGGGTCTCGGGAGCAGGAGTTGTAACAGGAGTCGTCAACAGACGGAGCACGCTCGTCGCGACACGCGACGCGGCCACATCTTCGAAGTATTGCAACAGCGTCTCGCGCGCGGTCCGCTGCGCCTCGAGTACGACCAGCAGGGTGGACGCGCCTTCGCGATAGGCCAGCAATGACATGGCCGTGATGCGATCCGCTGATGCCACGAGCGTCGCGCTCCGCTCGGCCCGTGCGCGCGCCGCGTCGGCATCCCGACGTGCCGCCAACACGGCCGCACTCGATTCCAGTCGCGTCAGCGCCTGCACTGCTTGCGCCCGTGCGAGCTCCGCGCGCGCGCCGGCAATGCCCGCTTCGTTGCGATGAAACAGCGGGAAGGGAATGGACAGCCCCACCGTGGGCAGCGCGCCCGCGGGACCGTCGGGATTGGCCGTCTCCACGCCCAGCGACAACGATGGCGCGCCAAACCGGCGACGCTGTTCGGCCAGCAACCGCGATTCAGCGGCCTGCACCTCGCGGGCCACCGCGCCCAGCGCCAGCGGCGACGTGGTGGTGCGACCGTCATCGTCCGCACGCTCGAGAGTCAGCGAGTCAGATACACTGATGGACGGCGCATCGGCCGCGAGCCCCATCATCGTTTGCATGGCCAGCAGCGCGGCACGCGCGGCGAGCGAATCGGCACTGGCCAGATTGCGCGCCTGCCCCGCAAACACCGAGGCGAGTTCGACGTCCAGCTGACTCGCGTCGCCCGCGTCGCGTCGCACGCGCGCGAGCACCAGCAGACTATCCGCGTCGCCCGCGGTGCGCGCCGACAAGCGACTGCGTGCCATCGCCAATTGTGCACGCGTGTAGGCGGTGTCCGCATCCAGCGCGATGCTCCGTATTTCAAATTGCAGCCGCAGGGCGGTGGCATCACGCCCCGATTCGGCGGCTGACACGCGCGGCGCGCGCAGCCACCACGCATCCAGCGGCAGGTCCACGGTGTAATGCTGCTGCGGCGCGTCTTTGGTGAAGCTCGCGCCGAACATGGGGTTGTCCCACTGACGGGCCGCGCGCACGTCGGCCGAGGCGATGGCGCGGTCCGCGGTGACGATGGCGGTGCGCGGGTTGTTGGCCACGGCCGCGGCGATGACCTCGGTGCGCGATACGGCCGTGCGCGTGACGGCCGACTGCGCAAAGGTGCGCATGGGTGCGAGACTCGCCGCTGACAGGCCAAGGCCCGCGAGCCAGAGGTGGCGGCGCCTCATGGGTGCACACCGGCTGCGGGAGCACGCGCAGCGAGGAGTTCAACGACGGACCAACGGGGCATGAACATGCGTGCCGGAGAATGAGGAACGTGGGAACCTACCAAGATCGCCCACGCATCCTTTCACGGGGATGACGCGACAAGGGGCGAGGGGGAATCCAGCATCCCCTCGCCCCCCTTGGTGCCGCGGGCCTGCCTCGGCTTAGAGCGCCGGCCGCTTCGTGTGGAAGTCCGTCGCCTTCTGGAACTGGTGCGCCACCGACAGAATCTTGTCGTCGTTGAACAGCGCGCCGGTAATCACGCCGCAAATGGGCTGCGGCTTGTACGTCGGTGCCGGCGTCGTATCACCGCCGCGACCACCGCCGCCGCCGAACTGCGGTACGTCGAACTTGTACGGTACCACGGCGCACGGATGGCCCGTCTGCGCGTTCGGTCCCACGTCGGCATTCGGGCCGCCGATGAACAGATCAAGATCCTTCATGTACTCGCCCCACTTGGCCACCAGCACCATGCGGCGGCGCTGGTTCTGCATGAACTCAAACGCCAGCGCTGTGCGTCCGCCCACGAAGCGCGGATTCCAGTCGGCCGGTGCCATGGGGCTGGTGTTTGGCGGCGCATTGCCAAACGGCGCCGCGCCACCGCGACCACCTGCGGCGGGCGCGGGGAGGGCATTCAAGTCCAGTCCGATCTCCTTCGCCTTCCGCTGCACATACGAATCAAACGCGGCGGCGTACTCCACATTCAACCCGCCGCCACCCACGCCTGGCACCGTGGGACGTGGTCCCACGTCCTTGGGATTCATGCCCAGTGCCTTGAGCTTGTCCACCAGCTCCTTGGGCGCCTGCGGGTCCACGCCCACGCGCAACGACGCCAGCTTGATGGCGCGGTCAAACTGGAACGGTGTCGTAAGGGTAGACGGGTCCTTCTCGTCCACGCCGTGATACGCGTTGAAGACCATCGCGCAGTCTTCGATGGTGCGGCAGATTGGCCCGACGCGATCCTGCGACCACGCCAGCACCATGCCGCCGTGACGTGTGGACCGGCCGAAGGTGGGACGGAGCGCGCTCAAGCCGCAGCGCGTGGACGGCGACACAATCGATCCCTGCGTCTCCGTGCCGATGCTGAACGCCACGCACCCGGCCGCCGTGGCCGACGCAGGGCCGGCCGACGAGCCGCTGGCACCGATGTTCAGGTTCCACGGATTGTTGGTGCGCCCGCGAAACCACTGGTCGTTCTGCGCGAACAACCCGGTGGACAACTTGGCCAGCAGCACCGCACCCGCTTCGCGCAGCCGCACCACAATCTCGGCGTCTTCGTCGATGATGCGATCTTCAAAATCCTTCGCGCCCCATGTAGTGGGCACGCCCTTCGTCGAGAACAGGTCCTTGATGCCGTACGGCACGCCGTGCAGGGCGCCGCGATACTTCCCGGCGGCAATCTCAGCGTCGGCCTTCTTGGCTTCGGCGCGGGCCGAGTCCTCCATGATGGTCACGGCGCAGAGCAACGTCGGGTTGAGCTTCTTGAGTCGCGCGAGGTAGATGTCCGTGATGCGCGCCGACGTGAGCTTGCGCTCCTTAATGAGCGCCGAGATGCGGTGCGCCGGCAGGAAGGCCAAGTCTTCGTCGGACGTGGGCATGGCGCCGGTGGACTTCTCCACCAGAAACACGGCGCGATCGAACGCCGCGCGGCCGCGCTCGCGGGCCAGCTTCTCCATGAGTGCGCCGGTGCCGCCCGGGTAGGCCTGAAACGTCAGTGCGGGTGCTTCGCCATTGCCCAGCGCCAGCGGCGTTTGCGCGGGCGGCTGGAACAGGCTGACCGGCATCTCCACATCAGGCGTCCAGTGGTCCAGCGACGGGACGTTGGCGCCCATGGCACGCGCCGACTCCGCGCCGAACGTACTGGCGGCCGCGGCCACCATCGAGAAGTACATGAACTGCCGCCGGTCGATGCCCGAGTGAGCTTCCAGCTCCTCGGCCATGGCGGCGACCTGGGTCTGCAGGTGGTCGAGGCGATCGTGTGGCGTACTGCTCATGCGACATCTCCCGTGCGGCGCGGTGGGCCGGACAAGCCGGCGCGAGGTGGGCGGGGGGCGCGTGAACGGCGGCGTCCCCGAACGCCCGAGAATACCACGACGCGCACGGCGGGGTCAGGGGGAGACGGCGGTGACGTAGCCCCCGCGCGCCCCGCGCCGTACCTTCGCCTAACGGTTCGGCGTGTTCCACCCGCAGCGGAGGTCGCGTGCAGCTGTCCATCTTGGCGGTCAATTTCGGGTATGCCATTTTCGGCGTCATCCTCATGTTTCTGAGCTACCGGCTCATCGACCGGCTCACCCCGCAGGTCGATTTCCCCGAGGAGCTCAAGAAGGGGAACATCGCGGTCGCGATCTTCATCGCCGCCATCTTCCTCTCCATCGCGATCATCATCGGGCACTCCCTCAACTGAGGCGCGCCATGACCCATTGGGTGGTACGGCGGGCGGTCGTCGCCTGCGCTGCGGCGTGCGCGGTCCTGTTGCCCTGGCACACCAGCGCGGCGCAGCGCACCGGCGCCGCGGGGGCGGCGGTGTCGTCCAAGTACGACGCCATCTTCCGCAAGTATTCCAAGCGCTACTTCAGCGTGGCCTTCGATTGGCGGCACTTCAAGGCGCAGGCTATGGCCGAAAGCGAACTCAATCCGCGCGCCGTCAGTCGCGTGGGCGCGCGAGGCCTGATGCAGCTCATGCCGTCCACGTATCAGGCCATCGCGACGCACGTGCCGCGCTTCACGTCCATCGATGATCCCGAGTGGAACATCGCCGCCGGTATCCTGCACGATCGCGATCTGTGGACGATGTGGGCCAGCTCCGTGCCCGACAGCGCACGGTTCCCGTTCATGTTCGGCACGTACAACGCGGGCGAGGGGCCCATCACGCGCGCGGCAGCGGCCGCGCGTGCCAAGCATCTCGATCACGCCATCTGGCCCAGCATTGAGGCGGTCGCGCCGGAGATTCCGCGCTGGCGCTACCAGGAGACGCTGGGATACGTGCGAAAAATCGGCGCGAACTACGAGGTGCTGCAGAACGGCCGGTGAGGCGCGCGGTGTGCGTCGCGCGCAGCAAGGCGTTTGCCGACGCATGCACCTACGCGTTTATCACCGCAGTCGTCGCCGCAGTCGTTACCGCAAAAACACAACGGCCCGCCAGCATCACGCTGGCGGGCCGTTGTCGTACGCACGCTCAACATTGGCCAATCAATCACTCGTGGGACAACGCCCACCAGCCGACCGGACGCGCTTAGAAGTGGAAATCGAGGCGCGAGTAGTAGTAGCCACCGTCCGTGCTGTACGGCGAGTTGCGCGAGTAAATCAGGCCGCGGAAGCTCTGGTACTTGGACCGGTCGGGATACGTGTTCATCACGTTCTCGGCGCCCAGGCGGACGTCGAGGAAGCGGTTCACGGTGTAGGTCGCAACGAGGTCCGTGAACGGCATGGCCTTGAACGTCTGCGGCGCGTAGGTCGGGTACGTCGTGCCCGGCGCGGCGTTGGCGGGGAAGGCATCGGTCCAGTCCGACCACTCGCCGTAGTAGCGCACGCGGCCCGTGATATCCAACCCGCCCACCTTGTAGCTCGCCGACACCGTGGCGCGCTTCTTCGGCAGCGAATTCTCGGTCATCTGCTTCGCGTACGGGTTGAGCGCGCGCGAGCCGCCGGTGATCTGCGTGGAGAGGTAGCTCAGCGCGGCGGTGAGCGTGAGCTTGCCGGCGCCCAGTCCGTGTCCATACACGGTGACCAGGTCCATACCGCGGTTGCGCGTGTTGTAGTCGTTCTGCAGGAAGTTCGCCGAGAAGATGTCCTGCAAGTTCGGAATGCGCAGCGCGGTGAGCGCGGCGTTTTCTGCGGCGGTCAGCGTGTACGACGTGCTCGTGTTCAAACGATGCGCAATGTCGATCTGGTAGACATCGAGCGTCGTCTGCAGCCCGAAGCCGCTTTCCCACACCACACCGCCGGACGCGCTGCGCGACGTTTCCGGCTCCAACGGCTTGATGCTGACGCCGGTCCGCTTATTCAGCAGTTGGGCCACCGGACCAACGGGGCTGAAGCGGCCCGTGGTCGTGATGGACGAGGTGGCGTTGGGCAGGAACTGCGACAAGCCTTCGCTGTACAACTGCGCCGTGGTGGGCGCGCGGAAGCCGGTGGACATGGTACCGCGCAGCGCCAACTGCGAGGTGAGCGCAAGTCGCGTGGCCAGCTTGTACGTCACCGACTGGCCGAAGGTGGAGAAGTGCTCGTAGCGCGTGGCCGCGGCCACGGTCAACGCTTTGGTGATCGGCAGATCGAGATCGATGTACGCGGCGTCGCTGTTCTGGGTATGCGAGCCGGCGTTCACCGGTGCGTAGCCGGGAAAGCCGTTGGAGCAGCAAGGCAGCGCCGGCGTGCCGTACGCGCCCGGACCAAACGTGTACGACGCAGGCTCACCGGCGATGATCGTAAACCGCTCGGAGCGATGCTCAGCGCCAAACGCGAGCGTGCCAGCATCGGCCTTGCCAATGCGCGGCAGCGGATACGAGCCGTCTGCGTTCACGTTGAGCTCCTTCTGCTCCACCGCACCGTCATCAAACGACGTCGGGCTGTTCGGGCCGAGCGACGCGTTGATGGAATTGGTCATGAAGTAGTCGATGCGATTGCGACCCGAGCCGACGCTGAGGTCGAGCTTGAGGCCGTTGGCGCGTTCGGTCTTGGCGCCGGCCACGAGGCTCATGTCGATGTCGTGGCTCCCGAAGTGCGGCGTGAAGCCGGCCGGGTACAGCGACAGCAGATTCCACCCCGGAAACACGGAGCTGGTCTTGAACACGCTCGCGTACGCGCCCACCGGTCCGCGGTAGTTGAAGTCGCCCACGCCGGTGCCTTTGCCGAAGGTCCCGAAGGAGTACAACGACACGCTGCCCACATCGTGGCCGGCCGTCATGGCCAGCCGCGTGGCCTCACGTTCCGGCTTGCCCCAGTTCACGGCGGGGTTGGGAACCTTCACATTCGGATACGCCGCCTGCGACGCCGTGGCATTGGTGCCCTGTTCCGAGCGCGAGGTGAGTCCCGACTTCACGTATTCGCCGGTAAGCGCCAGGAAGCTCGTGTTCTTGCGGATGCCACCGTGCAGGCCAAGCCGCGGGCCTTCGCCGTCGCCGGCGAACTGGCGGCCGTACTGCGCGAAGCCGCGGACGCCGGGGCTGTCGTCGAGGTTCATGTTGATCACGCCGGCGATCGCGTCGGAGCCGTACTGCGCCGCCGAGCCGTCGCGCAGCACGTCCACCGACTTGAGGGCCGAGTTGGCGATCTGGTCGAGGTCCGGCGCTTGGAAGGCGCTGCCGTAGCTGGGGTTCATCATCATCGCCGAGCGATGGATGCGCTTGCCGTTGAGCAGCACCAGCGTCTGGTCGGGCGAGAGATTGCGCAGGCGCGCTGGCCGCACAAAGATCGTCGCGTCTAGCGCAGGCAGCGTCTGCACGTTGAACGAGGGGACGAGGCTGGCGATCGTTTCCACCAACTCGGCGGATCCGGTCTGGTCGATGGCTTCGCGCGAGATCACGTCCACCGGCGCGAGGCTGGTGAGCGAGGTCCGCGGCGCGGTGCGCGAACCCACGACGGTCATCTGTTCCAGCTGGCGCGTATCGGCCGCGGTGAGCGTGACGTTGACCGTCGTGCGCTCGCCGGCCTTGATGAAGACGCTGTCCTGCGTTTTAGGCTGATAGCCGAGGCCGCGAACACTAATGGAGTACGGACCGCCCACGCGGACCGCGGTGATGCTAAACCGGCCGTCGCTGCCGGAGAGCGCGGTGAACGAGGGGCCAGACGGCAGTCGCGTGGCGGCGATGCGCGCGCCGGCGACCGGGGTGCCGCGCGGGCCGGTGATGACACCGGCAACGCTGCCGGTCTGCGCGGAGGCGCTGGTACTGACGATGGCCACGGCAAGCGCGACGGCGAACGTCGCGGCGAATATGCGAACAGGAGGGAAGGGCATCCATCGGAGCGTGAGGGGGAGACCGCATCGGGTCCCTCAACGTCCTCTGATGGTGTGACGATTGGCGCGCGGTGGTGCAGCGACGCGGTAACGGAGGGCTACATGCCCGTGCATTGGGGTCGGCGCGCTTGCAGGGGGGCGGAGTGTCCCCGGTGTGTCCCCCAACGCAAAACAGGCGACCACGTTTGTGATCGCCTGTTCTGTAACTTGTTGATTTTCAACAGCTCCCGGGGAGGGACTCGAACCCCCGACAGGGTGATTAACAGTCACCTGCTCTACCACCTGAGCTACCCGGGAATACTCCCTGAGGCGCAAACCCCAGAGCCTCAGAATTTCATTGAGGTGGAGGTACAAGTCAAGCGAGGGCGGGTGGGAAATGCACGGATGGGGGCGTTTGTTTGAATGGCTCGCGCGCTGGGATCCCCGCTGCGCTTGGAGTCGCAGGACCGAGGAACAGCTCAAGGGAGCAGGGGGTCAGCGGAAGCATGCCCCGCGTCGCACCCACCTCTGCTCCCTCAATCCTGCATCGGTTCCTCGATCCTGCGACTCCGGATGTCGTTGCCGTTCTTGCTGTCCCGTGCTGTGCACCGCCCCAGCGTTGGGATCCCCGCTGCGCTTGGAGTCGCAGGATCGAGGAACAGCTCAAGGGAGCAGGGGGTCAGCGGAAGCATGCCCCGAGTCGCACGCACCTCTGCTCCCTCTATCCTGCATCGGTTCCTCGATCCTGCGACTCCGGATGTCGTTGCCGTTCTTTCTGTCCCGTGCTGTGCACCGCCCCAGCGTTGGGATCCCCGCTGCGCTTGGAGTCGCAGAATCGAGGAACAGCTCAAGGGAGCAGGGGGTCAGCGGAAGCATGCCCCCCGTCGCACGCACCGCTGCTCCCTCAATGCGGACTCACGCGGAGCCGGCCTACAGCACCGTCTTGAGCCAGTGCCCCGTATGACTCTCCGACACCTGCGCGATCGACTCCGGGCGGCCCATCGCCACCACCGTTCCTCCGCCATCCCCACCGTCCGGCCCCATGTCGATAATCCAATCCGCCAACTTGATCACATCCAGATTGTGCTCGATCAAGAGCAACGTGTGCCCCTGCTCCAGCAATCGCTCGAACACCGTGGCCAGTCGCCGGATATCCTCCAGGTGCAACCCCGTCGTGGGTTCGTCCAGCACGTAGAGCTTCCGTGCGCCGCCCTTGGCGGACAGCGCCAATTCGCGCGCGATCTTGAGGCGTTGGGCTTCGCCGCCCGAGAGCGTCGTGGCCGGCTGACCCAGACGAAGGTAGCCCAATCCCACTTGCTGCACGTGCCACAGCGCCTGCGCGAGCTTGTCTTCGCGCGGGAAGAACTTGATCGATTCGTCCACCGTCAGCTCCAGCACGTCGGCGATCGTCTTGTTCTTGAAGCGCACCTCCAGCAGCTCCGGCTTAAAACGCTTGCCGCCGCACGCATCGCACGGGACGAACACGTCCGCCATGAACACCATCTCCACTTCAATCGCGCCGGCGCCCTCGCACGTTTCGCAGCGGCCGCCTTGCACGTTGAACGAGAAGTGCCCCGGGCCGTAGCCGCGCGTGCGGGCCAGCGTAGTCTCGCTGAACAGGCGCCGGATTTCGTCGTACGCCTTCACGTACGTCACCGGATTTGAGCGCGGCGATTTCCCGATCGGGCTCTGATCCACCAGCACCACATCATCAAACGCGTCGTCGCCCGTGAGCGAGGTGAACGTGCCCACCGTTTCGCCCAAGTGCTCCTTGGCCGAATGCTCGCCGTGCAGTCGTGACTCGATGGCGTGATACAAAATGTCGTGCACGAGCGTGCTTTTGCCCGAGCCCGACACGCCGGTCACCACCGTCATGGCGCCCACCGGAATGCGCACGTCCACGTTGTGCACATTGTGCGCCGTTGCACCGCGCAGCTCCACCCACCGCTTATCGATCGCGCGGCGCTTGGTGGGCACCTCAATGCGGCGGGCGCCGGTGAGATACTGCCCCGTGAGCGGGCTCTGCGCGGCGTCGGCCATCGGGCCGGCGAACACCACCTCGCCGCCTAATTCCCCGGCGCCCGGCCCCATCTCCACCATGTAGTCGGCGATGCGCATGGCTTCGAGATCGTGCTCCACCATGATCACCGTGTTACCGCCATCACGCAGCGCTTTGAGCAGCGTCAGCAGGCGATCCAAGTCGCGCGGATGCAAGCCGATGCTGGGCTCGTCCAGCACGTACGTGGCATCCACCAACGCGGCACCGAGGGCGTTCGACAGCGTGATGCGCTGCGCCTCGCCACCGGAGAGCGTGCGGGTGGCGCGGTCGAGCGTGAGATACGTCAGCCCAACGTCAGCCAGAAACCGCGTGCGCGAGCGTGCTTCACGTAGCACGGTGTCGGCGATCTGATGCTCGGTTTCGGTGAGCGACAGCGTCTCTAACCACGTGCGCAGCTCGCGCACGGGCATCTGCGTCACGTCCGCGATGGTCTTGTTCGCCACGCGCACCGCCATGGCGTCCGGCTGCAACTTGCTGCCTAGGCAATCGGGGCAGGGCATCGCCCGCTGATATTTGCGCAGGAAGATGCGGATGTACTGCTTGTAGCGCTTCTCCTCCAGCGCCTCCAGAAACGGATAGATCCCCGTGTAGCCGCGCGTCTTGGCGCGCAGCAGCTGCGTACGAGCGGCGGCGGGGAGCGTGCGCCACGGCGCGTCGGGCGAAACGCCCAGCGTGCGCGCGTACTCCACCACCGTGCGCCGCTGCGTTTCATAACGCGGCGCCGTCCACGGATCGATGGCCCCGTCGCGCACCGAGCGCTCCGCATTGGGTACGATCAGTGATTCATCGTACGTGAGCGTGGCGCCGAAGCCGTTGCAGGTCGCGCACGCGCCGCGCGGATTGTTGAACGAGAACAGCTGTGGCGTGGGCAGCGGTGCGCGGGTGCCGTCGTTGGGGCACTCGAATCGATCGGTGAAGCGCAGTCGCGTCACCGTGGCACCGTTCACCGACGCCCGCAACGCCTCCGGCGGCACGATGGGCTCAGGAAAGAGCAGTAGCACATCGCCATCGCCCTCGCGAAACGCTGTCTGCACCGCGTCGGCGATGCGACCGCGCTGGCCGGCATCGGTGCGCAGGCGGTCCACCACAATGGACAGCGACGGTGCGGTCGCCAGATCAATCTGTGCCGCGGCCACATCATCCAGGTGCAGCAGCTGCTCACCGGCGGCGATGCGGACGAAGCCGCGCGCGCGCAGGTTCTCGTCAATCACCGCATGCGTCACGTGTTCCGAGCGGATGAGCGGGCAGGCCACCGCGAACCGCGTGCCCTCCGGCAGCGACAACGCCACGTCGGTGACCGACTGCACCGTGTCCGGGCGCAGCTCGCGACCGCAGACGCGACAGTACGTGCGCCCAATGCGGGCCCAGAGCAGCCGGAGATAATCGTAAATCTCCGTGCCGGTGCCCACCGTGCTGCGGGAGGTACGCGTGGGATTCTTCTGCTCGATGGCCACCGCCGGCGACATGCCGTCGATGGAATCGACCAGCGGCTTCTCCATGCGCTCCAGAAATTGCCGCGCGTACGACGAGAGCGACTCGACGTACCGCCGTTGCCCCTCGGCATACAACGTGTCAAACGCGAGCGACGACTTGCCCGACCCCGACACGCCCGTGATGACTGTCAGGGCGCGGCGCGGGATGTCGAGGTCGAAGCCCTTGAGGTTGTGCTGGCGGGCGCCACGGATGCGAATACGATCCTTCATGCGGTGAAAAGTACCTTGGCAGGCGGCTAGATTCCTGCCTGCATGGCGAATGTCCGCACCTCCACCAACGAATCCGCCGAATCGGCGGGGAAAGCCTACGACGCACGACTGGTGCGGCGGCTGCTCAGGTACGTGCGTCCGTATCGGGCGCTGGTGATCGGCTCGCTGCTGCTCATGGTCGTGGAGGCCGGCATGCAGCTGGCCGGTCCGCTGCTGACGCGCTGGGTCATCGACACGGCGTTGCCGACGCGCGATGCCACGCTCGTGGTGCAGGTGGCCCTCGCCTACGTGGGGCTCCTGCTGGTGCAGTTCGGCGCGGCCTATGGTGAGACCGTCCTCACGAGCATGTTGGGGCAGCGGGTCATGCGCGATCTGCGCGACGCGCTCTTTGCGCGTATCCAGCGGCTCCCCATTCCGTACTTCGACCGGACCCCGGTCGGTCGGTTGGTGACGCGGGTGACCAGCGACGTCGAGTCCTTGAACGAGCTCTTTACGTCCGGCGTGGTGGCCGGGTTGGGCGATCTGTGTACGCTGCTGGCGATCGGCGCGGTGATGTTTGTCGTGGATTGGCGGTTGGCCCTCGCCTCGTGTGCCGTCATTCCGTTCGTCCTGCTGGCGTCGCGTGTCTTTCAGGGGCAGGTCCGTCGTCTCTATCGCGATATCCGGACGCGCGTCGCGCAGCTGAATGCGTTTCTGCAGGAGCGGCTCGCCGGGGTCCGCGTGGTGCAGCTCTTTGGGCGCGAGGCGGACGAGACGGCGCGGTTTGATGCGCTCAACGCCTCGCATCTCGACGCGCAGCTCGCCTCCATCACGGTGTACGCGATGTATTTCCCCGTGATCGAGTTCCTGACTACGCTGGCGCTCGCGAGCTTGTTGGTGAGCAGCGGCTGGCGAGTGGGGAGTGGAGCGCTGACGGTGGGCACCGTGGCCGCGTTCCTGCAACTGGTGCGGCGGTTCTTTCAGCCGCTGCAGGATCTCTCAGAGAAGTACAACATCCTGCAGCAGGCCATGGCCTCGTCGGAGCGCATCTTCGGGCTGCTCGACACGCCGGACGCGCCGGGGTTGTTGCCCACCGCGGATCGTGATCGGCAGGTGGCGGCGCTGCGTGATGCCGGGGTGACGGTGCGCTTCGAACACGTGTGGTTCCACTATGACGTGGACGGCGGTCTGACCGAGGACATCGTGGCGACGCGCGGTGAAACGGCCCCCGCCGACGCGGACCAAGCGCGATGGGTGCTCCGCGACGTGGACTTCACGGCGCGTCCTGGGGAACGGATCGCGCTGGTCGGTCACACGGGGGCGGGCAAGACCACCATCGTCAATCTGCTGCTGCGCTTTTACGAACCGCAGCGCGGTCGCATTCTCATCAATGGGGTCGACATCCGCGAGGTGCCGGTCGATGTGCTGCGCGCGGTGATCGGCTATGTGCAGCAGGACATCTTCCTCTTCGCCGGTGACGTCGCCACTAACATCCGACTGGGGTCGGCGTTGGACGATGCGGCGCTCGAGGCGGCCGCGCATCGTGTGGGGGCTGATCGCGTGGTGCATCGCTTGCCCGGTGGGTGGCGGCATGAGCTGGCCGAGCGTGGCGCGGGGATCAGTGTGGGCGAACGGCAGTTGCTCGCCTTCGCGCGGGCCATCGCGGCCGACCCGGTTGTGCTGGTCCTGGACGAAGCCACGAGCGCGGTGGATTCGCAGATTGAAGCCGAGATCCAGTCGGCGGTGGCGGAGTTGATGCGGGGGCGCACGACCATCGCCATCGCGCATCGGTTGAGCACGATTCTCGATGCGGATGAGATCCTCGTGCTGCACCATGGTGAGGTGATGGAGCGCGGGTCGCATCGCGCACTGCGGGAGGCCGGTGGCCTCTACGAGCGGCTCTTTCGCCTGCAAGTCGGCGAGGCCGTGGACTGACCCGCACCACGGGCGCGCGCGGATTTGCGGTGGTGAACTCGGCGCTACGCTTGCGGAGCGGTGTTGCGCTCGGGTAGCTTCGACTTCCTCTCGTAGTCTCCTTCGGGCCAAGCCTACCCCATCCACGTGCAGCTTTCCGTCGCCGCAGGAACCGACGTCGGGCGCGTCCGCGCAGGCAACGAAGACAGCCTGTACGCCGACGCCGACGCCGAGCGCGGACTTTTCATCGTCGCAGACGGCATGGGCGGTCACGCGGCGGGAGAGGTCGCCAGCGAGATGGCGGTGCAGATCGTGGCGCGCGAGCTCACCGGATATCGGGATCTCTCCGGTCCCGCACCGCTAGCGGCCATGGCCGCGGCGCTGCGCGAAGCCAATCGCGCCATCTACGAGCGCACCATCGTCGAGGCCGACAAGCAGGGGATGGGCACCACCGCCTCGACCCTCGTCATGGCCGGCGGCCGCTGGATCATCGGACATATTGGTGATTCCCGCGTCTACCTCATGCGCGACGGCATCTTTCGTCAGGTGACGAAGGACCACTCCTATGTGCAGGAGCAGGTCGACGCCGGATTCCTGACCCCCGAGCAGGCGCGCTACCACCCGTACAGCAACGTGATTACGCGGTGTGTCGGCGCCAATGCCGCGGTTGAGGCCGATGTGCTGCAGGGCGAGATCCAGAACGGGGACCTCTGGCTCCTCTGCTCCGACGGGCTCACCGGCATGCTGGAGGACCCGCAGCTCCGGAAGATCCTCGAGACGCGCGAGACCCCAGGGCGCATGGTGGACGCCTTCATCACCGAGGCCAACCGTCGCGGCGGTCTGGACAACATCACGGCGATTGTCATCCAGGTGATGTCGGTGCATGGCATGCCCACCGGGACCACCGGTGAAATGGCGGCCATCCCGAGTGCCTGAGGAGCCGTTGGCTCCCGGGGCCGCCGATGAAACAGTCGGCGGGCTGGCCCAGCTGTACCTCGGCAACATCCTGTACGCGCTCGAGCACTGCGCCCTCTCCCTCGACGGGGAGGGGAAGCCGCTGGATGCGGCCTTCTATCGGGGGATCGGACGGAAGCTGGCCGATGCCCACGGGCGCACCAAGCGCATCGAGCCGCAACCCTAGCGCCGGATCGCTCCATGCTCGCGAACACGCTGCTGCTGGCCTCGGCTTTGATACTGGGCCACCCGTCCGCCCCGACCGGGCGGCCGTCCCTCCGCTGCGCCGTCGTCGCCGATAGCACACCGCTGCAGCTGCATGCAAGCGGTAAGACCTTCGCCGATTTCCTGGCCGATGCGAAGGCGCGGCGCGAGGGCTGGCTGGCGATCAACGACAGCGCCCGTGTGGACGCCGGCCTGGTGGCGCGGGCCCGCGCCGGTGGCGGCACCTGGCGACTGCTGGTGGTGGCCGTGGACCGCTGCGGCGATTCGATGAATTCGGTGCCGTATCTGGCCAAACTGGCCGAACAGGTGCCGGGGCTGGAGCTGCGGATTGTGCACCCCGATCAGGGGCGCCCCGTGCAGGCCGCACACCGGTCCCTCGACGGCCGCATCGCGACGCCCACCATCGTGCTGCTCGATGCCGCCGGGAAGGACGTCGGGTGCATCGTCGAGCTGCCACAGGCCATCCGCGACTGGGCGCACGGTGTACGCAGCACCGTCAGCGCCGATTCGCTGCATGCGGGGATCCGGGCGTACTACGCCAGCAATCATGGCGTCGGGATGACCACCGAGGCCGTGGAAATGCTTGAAGCGGCCAAGCGGGGCGACGTGCATTGCCTGCGGGGCGCGCCCTAATCCTTCTGCGCCAACGCGCCGGCTAGACCAGCAAGGGGAGACCGCGGTCCAGCCGATCGCGGACCGTGTCGGCGTCCTGCTGCAGCACCTTGAGCACCCGCTCCGTGGGGATGGGGGCGCGCTCGGCGGTAAACACCCGCAGCCGGCGTGCGCTGCGATAGAACTCGTCGCTCAGGCGCGGCAGGTTCATGGCGCCTTCCCAGCCCGCGGCCGTCAGGAGCTCCACCCGGCCATCCCGCCGGAGCATGGGGAGGTCCAGCCCGAGCATCTGGGTCTTCGCCGGATAGTCGAGCAGGAGGGCACCTTGGGGCAGCCCGAGTTCCAGCGCCAGCGCGTCCTCGACGCGGCGGGTCAGCGGATAGTCAGACGCGATCCATTCTCCGATGTCGTCGCCGAGGGTGGCCGCGGGGCACTCGTAGGCCCGCTTGTGGAGGTGCCGGACACGGAGCCCATCCAGTTGGGCACGCGCCTCGGCGGGGAGTGAGGGCGTGTCGAGATGGACCAACAGCCCCTCGTCCGTGAAGCGGGCGACCGCCCCGCCGGTGACCGCCCCGGCATCGAGGCTGACCGCCACCAGGCGCTTGTACATGGCCGTGGCGCTGCGCACTGCATGATGCCAGTACACGTTGCGATACATCTGGTACTTGGCAAAGAGCAGCGACTCGAGGGCCGAGAGCCCCTTTTCGTGTATGCCGATGGTGGCGCGGCCGTGCTCGGGATGCTCGACGAGCACCAAGGAGTTGAGGAGCCGGTCCACGTCGATTTCACCGTACGGGACGCCGCACATGGTGGCATCGCGCTTCAGATACTCGATTTTATCGAGGTCGGTCGATCCCGAGATGAGCCCCTGCAAGGGATGCTCGCTGCGGCCGGTGATGAGCGCGAAGACCTCATCGGGCGCGGTGGCGCCCAGTTCGCGAACGAGGACATCGGCGATCGGCCCCTCGAGGAGGAGCGGGCGCGCAATTTCTTCGTGGTGCGTGACCCCGATTTCCTCGAGGGCGTGCGAGAACGGGTAGTGCCCCACGTCGTGCAAGAGGGCCGCGGCGCGGACCAGCGCCAGGTGGCGGCCCATCTCTGATGTACCGCCGAAGGAACGTCCGGCGAGCGCGCCACGTTCTTCAAGAAGTCGGATGGCGACGCCGGCCAAGTGGTAGGCGCCGACGGCGTGTTCGAAGCGCGAATGCGTCGCCCCGGGGTAGACGAGAAACGCCAGTCCCAGCTGCCGCACGTAGCGAAGGCGCTGGACGACGGGGGTGTCCAGCAGCGCCAAGGCCAGCGGGTCGAGGCGCACATTATTCCACAGCGGGTCGCGTAAAATCTCCATACCGCCAAGATACCGAGACCGGCTGTCAACGACAGGCACAATTCCACCGTACTCGTAGCGTGGTCGTGCCTTGAACCACTGACGTCTGCCCGGCGTGTTTAGGGCCGGACGTGCGGCGGGCCGGTGGCCCGCATCTCGTGGCCCCGCCTCGACGGCTCGGTGGGGCTGCAGGCACGATGACCGGGGATCGTCCAACGAATTCGACGACTCGGGTGTAAAGAACACAGCGCGGCTGTGTGGTCCCTCTGCATGAGGCGGCCTCGCAGACCGCTTCACGAATGATCGGTTTAACGTCAACGTCTCACGTGACTCCTCGTCTTATATTGCGCCGCCTCGCTGCGGTGCTCGGTCTTTTCCTGTGTGCGACGGCTTCGGCCCGCGCGCAGTCCGTCGATATCATCCGCGGTCGTGTGCTCGGCCCCGATACGGTCGGCGTGCAGAATGTTCTCGTCACCGCCACGACGCTGACGGGTAACGTCAGCCGCAGCGCCCGGACGGATAAGAACGGTCGCTACACCATCTCGTTCCCCGGCGGTGAGGGGAACTATTGGGTGACCTTCACGGCGCTCGGCTTCAGCCCGCGTCGGTATCAGGTGCTGCGGACGGCCGATCAGGAAATCCTCATCGCCGATGCGCGCATGAGCGCGGCCACCGTGACGCTCGATGCCATTCAAGTCTCCGAACGGGCGGCGCTCTCCCGCAGCGACACCGTGGCGGACGTCAGTGGCACCGAGAAGGCCGTGACGGCCGACCCCGGGTTCCTGAATGCTGATCAGATGGGTGATCTGGCCGCCATGGCGGCCTCCATCCCTGGTGTCCAGTTGCTGCTTGGCGCCGATGGCGCGGCGGACGCGTTCTCGGTGTTCGGCTTGGGCGGTGACCAGAACAACACGCAGCTCAACGGGCTCAACTTCGGTGATGCCAGCGTCCCGCGCGACGCGGCCGTCAGCACGTCGCTCTCTACGTCGCCATATGATGTCGCACGCGGCGGATTCTCGGGCGGTCAGCTGCAGGTCCGCACGTCCTCGGGCAGCAACTTCCGCAAGCGGTCGCTCAGTTCCAACTTGATTGCGCCCCCGATGCAGTCCGTCGGTCGCGCCGGTATGGCGACGGCCCAGCAGTACACGAATCTCTCCCTCGGTGGCGCGGCGTCCGGCCCTATCAGCCAGGACCACGCGTTTTATAACACGTCGTTCCAGTGGGACCGGAACATGCGCGACCTGCAGACGCTGCTGAATAGCAGTGATCTCGGGTTCCAGACGGTTGGTGTCGCGCCCGATTCGGTGGCGCGGCTCATTAGCCTGCTCGGCGCGCAGAAGGTGCCGTTCAACGTTGGCGATTACGGCTCGCAGCGCATCCTCGATCGCGGCTCGTTCCTCTCCAGCTTCGATTTCGTGCCGCAGAACTCCACGCGCGGCAACACCTTTACCGCCACGCTGTCGGCCAACCTGAGCGCCACGTCGCCGGTGGGCAACGGCCAGACGGCGCTCTTCACGCCCTCGCGTGACGGCAGCCGTGCCAGCTACGGCGGGGCGGCGCAGCTGCGCCACAGTGGTCAGGCGGGCTTCTTCGGGTTGTTCACGGAAACCACCCTCGGCTACAACCTGTCGCGCAACTCGTCGGATCCGTTCGTGTCGCTGCCGGCCGGTTCAGTGCGCGTCAACTCCGTGTTGGCCGACGGTTCGTCGTCCGTGCAGAACCTGAGCTTCGCCGGTAGCACCAACCTCAATACCGCCTCGCAGAACGCGACCATCGCCGGCAACAACACGCTGTCCTGGTTCAGCAGCGATAATCGTCACCGTGTGAAGCTGACCAGCGAACTGCGTCGCGATAGCTACTGGCAGGATTTCACGCAGAACCAGCTCGGGTCATTCAGCTACAACTCGCTCGCCGATCTGGCCGCGAACACCCCCGCCTCGTTCACGCGCTCGTTGTCGGCGCGCCGTCGGAACGGCAGCCAGATGGTCGGTGCGATGTCGCTCGGCGATGCCTGGCGCCCGACGCGCGATGTGCAGATCCAGTACGGACTGCGCGTCGATGGCAATCACTATCTGCAGGGCCCGAACGCGAACGCGGATGTCCTCACGAAGTTCAACCGCGACAATGCGCAGGTGCCCAACCAGCTCTACATCAGCCCGCGGCTCGGCTTCTCGTGGACGTACGGTCAGGCCGATCAGCTGACGCTGATGCCCGGCATGGCGCGCGCACCGCGGGCCGTCATTCGTGGCGGCTTCGGCATCTTCCAGAACACGCCGGGATTGCAGCTCATTCAGAGCGCGGTCGACAACACGGGTCTCCCCTCCGGCTTGCAGTCGCTCACCTGCCTTGGTGGTGCGGCGCCCATTCCGCAGTGGACGAATTATGCCGCGGACGTGAGCAGCATTCCCACGGCCTGCGCCGACGGCACCAACGGCACGGTGTTCTCGAACAGCGCGCCCAATGTCACCATGTTCAGTGACAGCTATCTCGCGCAGCGGTCGTTGCGCTCCAACCTGCAGTGGAGCGGCGCGATCCTGAAGAACCGCTTCCAGGCCACGGTCGACGGGACGTGGTCGCGCAATCAGCATCAGTCGGGCGGATGGGACATCAACTTCCCCGGCACGCCCATCTTCACGCTGGCGAACGAAGGGAACCGCCCCATCTACGTCCCCGTGACGTCTATCGTGCCCACGTCCGGCGCCATCGCGTGGCGCGGGTCGCGCGTGGCTGATGCGTACGGCCGCGTGACGGAGCAGCGTTCGGATCTCCAGTCGGAAAGCCGGCAGATGACGTTCAGCCTGCGCCCGGTGAGCTTCAGCTCGAAAATCGGCTGGAACCTGTCCTATGTGCTGGCCGATGTCCGCGAGCAGTTCACGGGCTTTACCAGCACCATTGGCGATCCGCGCTCAAAGACCTGGTCGGCCGGGCAGAACTTCTCGCGCCACCAGATCCAGTACTCGCTCAGCTACAACTGGCTCAACACGATGCGCGTGTCGTGGAACGGCAACTTCCGCTCCGGCGTGCTGTACACGCCGCAGATCCAGGGCGACGTGAACGGCGACAGCTACGGCAACGATCGCGCGTTCATCTTCGATCCCGCCAATACGCGGGATCCGGTGGTGGCCAGCGGCATCCAGTCGCTGCTGACGAACGGCACGCCGGAAGCCGTGGCGTGTCTGCGGTCGCAGCTCGGTCAGTTGGCGCAGCGCAACTCGTGCCGCGGCCCGTGGACGACCAGCGGCAACCTCGGTATCTCGGTCAACTCCCTGCGTATCGGCTTGCCGCAGCGCGTCAACCTGTCCATCCAGGTGCAGAACCTGCTGGGCGGCGTGGACCGCATGATCAACGGCGAGAGCGATCTGAAGGGCTGGGGCCAGAACATCCAGCCGTCGCAGCAGTTGCTGTACGTGCGCGGCTTCGATGCGACGACCAACGCGTTCAAGTATGAAGTGAACCAGCGCTTCGGTTCCACGCGCCCCTCGCAGAACCAGGGCGGTTCGCCGACGTCCATCACCGCGATCGTGCGCTACGACCTCGGACCGACGCGCGAACGCGAGCAGCTCTTGCAGCAGCTCGATCGTGGCCGCACGCGCGCCGGCAACAAGCCGTCGTTGCAGCAGCTCCGTGGCACGGCCAACGTGGGCATCATCAACCCCATGCAGCAGTTGCTGCAGCAAGCCGACACGCTCAAGCTCACGCGCAAGCAGGCCGACAGCATCGCCACGCTCAACCACTGGTACATCCTCAAGTCCGACTCGGTGTGGACGCCGGTCGCGAAGTTCCTCTCGGAGCTTCCGGACCACTACGACCACGGCAAGGCGTACGACGCGTACATCACGGCGCGCGAGAAGACGGTGGATATGCTCATTCGCATCGCGCCCGATCTGCGGAAGCTGCTGACGGCGGAGCAGTATCGCATTCTCCCGACGCAGCTGGCCGGCTTCATGGATAAGCGCACACTGCTGGGCATTCGCTCCGGCACTGCGGGCGGTGGCGGTGGCGGTATGGGTGGTGGATTCGGTGGTGGCGGTGGTGGTGGTGGTGGCGGGTTTGGTGGTGGTGGTGGCGGCGGTCGTGGACGCTAATCAGATGCCTTCTCTCGCTTCCGCAGCCGTACCGCGCAGCACTTCGCACATTCGACCCACAGGTGAGACCACTATGAACACACACGCTCGATTGCTCCGGACGAGCTGCCTGAGCGCCGGGATGGCGCTCGTCGCCGCGTCCGCGGCGGCTTCGTCCGCGTCGGCGCAGGATTCCTCCACCGTGAAGGTGCCGGTCAAGCAGCTCGCGCCCGTCGAGGCCCGCTCCACGCGAGGCCTATCGGCGGTGACGATGCTGCGCGCGCTCCCGGATGGCAGTCTGTACGTCAACGACACGCAACGGCGTCAGATGCTGCGCTTTGACGCGGCGCTGAAAGACGTGCGGGTCATCGCCGATACCGCGCCTGGCGCCCTGCTCCCGTATGGGCAGCGCTCCGCCGGCATCATCCCGTATCTCGGCGACTCGACCATCATCGTCGATCCGTCGACCTCCGCGCTGGTCGTGCTGAACGCCGAGGGGAAAGTCGTCCGCATCATGGCGTC
>CALQGY020000002.1 GCA_943330235.2 Candidatus Kuenenia stuttgartensis | reverse complement strand
TGCGCTACAGTGAAATCGCCGAGGCGTTGGGTGTGTCGGTGAAGGCCGTGGAAGCGAATATGAGCCGCGCGCTGCGCATTCTGCGGGATCAGCTCGCCTCGTTTCTCCCCGACCGCAGCGAGTAACGGGCAGTCCGCGTAGGGTATGCAGCGCACAGCGTGTCTCTGGCGCATGCACGTCGAACACCACGCAGCGATTCCCGCTGCGGCTGATGACGACCGTCCTTGAGGATTTTTCCATGTCACGCACCCGCATCCTGACGGTCGCCCTGACGGCGTCGGTCGTCGGACTGGCCGCCTGCATCGATGCCACCGGCCCGCAGATGTTGTCGCTGGGCGATGCATTCTTCACCGCACCGGCCGGTTTCAATCAGGTGTCGAGCAGCATGGGCCCCGGCGATGCGTCGTCCGGACTGCCATGGCAACCGGAGCGCGGCCGCGGCGGCCCGATGGGTGGCATGATGGGCGGCCTGGGCATGGGCAGCATGATGGGCGGCGGCATGGATCCCGCGTTCTTGGGTGGCGTCAGCGCCGGTCGCGGCCCTGATCGCGGACCGTTCGCGGCCACCGAAACGGCCAACTGCACCTTCTCGGCCGCCACGGGCGACCTGACGTGCGCGTCGGTCGGCCGCGACGGACTCACCGTCACGCGCATTCTCACGCTCAAGACGGCCAGCGGCGCCGCGCAATCCAAGCTCGACAGCACCACCAACTCGGTGCGCACCCGCATGACGGCCAACGGGTCGGTGCAGCGTCGTGATAGCGTCACCGCGACCGTGCAGAACGCGTCCGATCGTACGGTGACCGGCTTGGCCGTGGGCAGCACGCTGCGCACCGTCAACGGCACGGCACGCGGGTCCGAGAACTCCACGGGCAAGACGCGCGATGGTAAGTCCTTCACGGCGGTCCGCACCATGGGCGACACCACCACCGGCCTCACTATCCCCGTCGAGAACGGGCGTCCGACGTATCCGACCGCGGGGTCGGTGGTGCGCGCGATGAAGGTGGTCATGACGGTGGACGGCACGACCACCACGTCGCTGCGGCGCGAAGTCGTGACGTACAACGGATCGGCCACGGCCACGTTGGTGATCACCCACGACGGGACGAGCAAGACCTGCTCGCTGCCGCTGCCGTCAGGCCGCCCGAGCTGCCAGTAAGCGGGCGAAGGTCGTAGGGCCTCCGCGGAGGGGCGGAGGGTAGGGCGAAGCACACGTTGGGTGCCGTGGATGCACAAGCAAGAAACGGGAGATGTCCGAGTGGCGCGCAGATCGCGCCGGCGGATGTCTCCCGTTTCTTGTACGGTACGTCGCTACCACCGTCCCCGCGTACCCTCGGCGACAACACGCACGATCAGGGCACTGTTCGCGCAGAATCAGCGCAGCCGCAGTCCTATCCGGTGCGAGATGGGCCGCCCGGCGCGCATCGGTTCCATCGCGTAGTCCACCGCGATCCGATCGATCGTGATGCCCACGCCCGCGGTCACCAGCGACTCATCGCGCTCGCGCGGCAGACGGAAGCCTTGCCGCAGGGCGATGGCGACGCCGTCGATGGGCACGTACACGAGCTCCGCACCTCCGGCCGGTCGCACGAAGAGATCCCCCTCCAGCGTGAGCGCCATCTGCGCCCCGAGATCCCAGTTGGGAGCAATCGCGCGCGAGCCGCCAAACCCCACGCCGATGCGGCGTGGCAGTGTGCCCTGCACGCCACCAATCCGCGGGCCGGCGCCCAAGTTCTGGATGACCACGCCCAACGTGCCCGGTCCGAGCGGACGCTGCAGACCGACGTCCACGGCCAGGGTGCCGTCGTGCGCGGCCCCGAGTCGATCTTCGGCGTACTTCACGTTCGCGCCAAGCCGCAGCCCCTTGATGGTGCGGGCGATGCCCAGTGTGAACGCCGAGCTCGCCGCGGCCACCGTGCCATGATCCGCGAGGTGCGTGCCCCCGGTTTTCACCACATCCGCGTACGAGGCGCCCGCCGCCGCGGTGTAGTTCACGAACTGCGCCCCGATGCCGATGGTGGTGGCCCCGATGGTGGACGTGGTGCCCATCGCCCCCGCCGCGCCGTTGGCGCCGTAGCGCTGCAGCGAGATCGCGGCCCCGCGCGACGTGGCCAGCATCCCGGGGTTGTAGAACATCGCATCACCGTCATTGGAGGCGATACCGGCATTGGCCAGACTGGCGACCCGGGCACTGGCTGGCAGGCGCAGCACCAGCGGCCCCTCGCCACGCGGCTGTGCGGCTAACGGCGATAGCACCGGCGACGCCAACGTCGCCCCGATGGACACGGTCAGACACGCCGACGTCAACACCGTCATGACGGCGCGGACGGCCCGTCGGCTCTGGACACAATTCACGCGGTCGTCTCCGGGAGGGTCTTGCGAATCGATGAATTCATGGGTCAAATGAACGCCATGACGCCATCTCTCGCCAGCGGACCCAGCTCCGATTCCGCGAATTCGCCGAGCCCCTCCACGCCGGACGCTTGGCGGCTCGGGCCACAGGTTCCGCAGACACGCGGCCGCCTGCTGCGCGCGGTCGGGCTCTGGCTGCTCACGCGCACGGGATGGCGCTTTGAGGGGCAGTGGCCCAACCTCCCCAAGTTCGTCACCATCGTCGCGCCGCACACCTCGAACTGGGATTTCCCCATCGGGATGGCGGCCAAGTGGGCGATGGGGCTGGACGCGCATTGGTGGGGGAAGGATTCACTCTTCGCACCGCCGCTGGGCTGGTTCATGCGGGCCAACGGTGGGCTCCCGGTCGATCGCAAGAACAGTTCGAAGGTCGTCGAGAAGACCATCGAGGAGATCCGCGAGCACGCGCAGTTCGTGCTCGTGCTCGCGCCGGAAGGGACGCGCAAGAAGGTGACGCAGTGGCGGAGCGGATTCTGGCACGTCGCCAAGGGCGCCGGCATTCCGATCTGCTGCGTGGCCTTCGACTTCCCGCGCAAAGTGATCCGCGTGGGCCCGACCACCATGCCCGACGAGGACGACCCGGCCGATGGCATCGCGCGTATTCGCCGCTACTACGCCGACGTGCAGGGCCGCCACCCGTCGCAGCAGGCGTAACACGGCGAGGTCTACGACCGCGGTCGCCGATCACCGCCGGCACCAGTGCGCGGCGAGCACTTCCCCCGCCGCGCGTGAGGCGGGAGCTTGCAGTATGCGTTCTCTCTCCGTTCGTTCTGTCGCGTGGTGCCGCCCCCTCACGGCCCCCGCGCTGGCCTTCATGCTGGCCTTCATACTGGGCGCGCTCGGTGCGCCCGCCGTTCGGGCCCAGGGCCTGAAAGCGCCCAATGGCGCGACCACCGCGGACACGCAGGTCGTCGGCCGCGCCGTGCGCGCGGCTACACCGCCGGTCCTCGACGGGAAGGAGAACGACGCCGTCTGGCGTCAGGCGCCGGCCATGACCGACTTCCGACAGTTTGACCCGGGCGAGAACCTGCCGCCGACGTTTCGTACCGAAGCGAAGGTCGCCTACGATGACCGCAACCTGTACGTGTTCGTGCGCGCCTTCGATCCGCACCCCGACAGCATCTCGTCGCTGCTGAGCCGACGTGACGTGAAGACGGCGAGCGATCAGCTCAAGATCATCATCGACGCATACAAAGACCGACGCAGCGGTGTCGAGATGGCCGTCAATCCGGCCGGCGTGAAGCGAGACTTTGCCATTTACGGCGACGCCATTGAAGACGTGACCTGGGACGGCGTCTGGGACGCCGCCACACGCATTGACAGTACCGGATGGGTCGCCGAATTCCGCGTGCCGCTCAGTCAGTTGCGCTTCACCGCCAAAGACGTGCAGGAGTTCGGCTTCGGCGTCTGGCGGGATATTGCTCGCCTCAACGAACGCGATGCGTGGCCGACGTACCGCATGTCCGGCCGCACGATCATCTCGCAGTTGGGCACGATCGTCGGCATCAACGGCATCGGGACGCCACGGCGGCTGGAGCTGTTGCCGTACTCCGTTACCAAGAGCGTGCCCAACGCCGTCGCCGGCGTGGGCAGCCCGCACAGCGAGTTTGCCGGCGGGCTCGATCTCAAAGCGGGACTCGGCTCGCACGTGACGCTCGACGCCACGCTCAATCCCGATTTCGGACAGGTGGAAGCCGACCCCGCTGTGCTCAACCTGAGTGCGTTCGAAATCAAATTCGATGAGCGTCGCCCGTTCTTCCAAGAGGGCGCGGGCTTGTACAAATGCAACGGGCCCTGCGAAGGCATCTTCTACACGCGACGCATCGGCCGAACGCCACAGCTGCGCGGCGCCGCCGATCCCGTGTTCACGAACATCACTGGCGCCGTCAAGCTCACCGGACGGTTCGACAACGGCGTAGCCTTCGGCCTGGTGGACGCGTCCACGCAGCGCGTCAAAGGCGTCAGTGGCCTCACCATCGAGCCGCAGACGAACTATCTCGTGGCCCGTGCGCTGCGCGAAATGCGCGGTGGTCGTTCGGAGATTGGTATGGAGCTGAGCGACGTGCGACGGCAGCCGGATGCGCGAACGGACCCAATCCTCCGCCGGTCAGCCACCACGCTGTTGGTGCAAGGCTTCCACCGCTTCGCACGGGATCGCTGGGAGTGGACCGCGTACTCCGCCTACAATCAAGTGCAGGGATCGGCCAAAGCCATCGCGCTCACGCAGCTCAACAGCGTGCACTACTACCAGCGCCCTGATCACGAGAAAGCGTTCGATTCCACACGCACATCCATGGGCGGCGTGAACTTTGCTACGGGGCTGAAGCAGGTGGGCGGACGTACGCGCTACGAGGCCACGTTTCGGTATTCACCGGCCGACGTCGAATACAACGACTTCGGATTCGTCAACACAATCAACGACGTCTCCTTCAAGCAAAGCTACGAAGTGCGGCAGCTCCGTCCCTCGGCGCTGCTGCGGTCGGCATTCTCCACAGCGTCGCTCGAGCACCACTTCACCTCCGGCGGCCTTCGTTCCGGGCAGGCGTTATCGCTGCACACCAGCGGTTCCCTGCATAACAACTGGGGCGGCGCCATCACGGCCTCGCTCAGCGACTTCGGCGGGACCTTCTGCGTCAGCTGCGCGCGTGGCGGGCCGGCGCTGCGTCAGTCCATGAAGAGCGGCATCCGGTTTGATCTCGTGGGGGATCCGCGACCGGCCGTTGTCCCTAAGGCGGCGTATCGCATCGGTACGAGCGACGAGGGACGGTCGTGGTATCGCGGCGCTGACGCCGGCGTGGACCTCCGTGTGGCCAGCCGTTTCTCCACGTCCATGGCGCTCACGTACGATGAAGTCACCAACGATCAGCAGTGGATCGGCAACTACGGTGCGGTGCTGAGCGACACCACGCACTTCACCTTCGCGCGGCTGCATCAGCACATCTTCACGCTGACCACACGCGGCAACTTCACCGCGACGCCCACGCTGTCGCTGCAACTCTATCTGCAGCCGTTCGTCACCACCGGCGAGTACAGCAACTGGCGCACCCTCGCCAACGCACGCGCCGAAAACTTCGCCGACCGCTTCACCGGATTTCGAACGGTGGCGCCCAAAGGCTTTAACGTGAAGCAGTTCAACTCCAACGCCGTGCTGCGGTGGGAGTACCGGCCGGCCAGCACGGTCTTTCTGGTCTGGCAACAGGGGCGTGCCCAGGACCAGCTGAACCCGGGCCATTTCGTGCCGGGGCGCGACGTGCGCGACCTCTTTGGCGCGCGCCCGCTCAATACGCTGCTGGTGAAGTTCAGCTACTGGTTCAATCCGTGACTCGGGCGGTCGCCGGCGACCTGAACATGACGCAACCGTCATATTTTTCCGCCTGACCCCTTCCGCCGCGACGCCCGTGACGGGATTTTCCGGTATCCCTTCTCCGGAGCATTTCCCGAATGCGTGTGACAACCGTCGGCGTGGTAGGCGCTGGTGCGATGGGGAGCGGCATTGCCGCTCTCGCCGCTTCTGCGGGTTGCCGTGTCGTGTTGCTCGACATCCCCGGCGACCCGGATCCGGCGTCGCCCAACCGCAGCGCCCCCGCCAAGACCGGACTCGCCAAGTCCGCCAAGGCCAAGCCGGCCGCCTTCATGGAAGCCGCCGCGGTGCAGCGGGTGCGCACCGGCAACACCGAGGATCATCTCGCGTGGCTCGCCGACTGCGACTGGATCTGCGAAGCGATCATCGAGCTCCCCGAGCCCAAGCAGCAGCTGTTTGCGCGCATCGAAGCGCTCATGAAGCCAACGGCCATCATCGCGTCGAATACCTCGGGCATCCCGATGTCGGTGCTGCTCGAGGGACGCGGTGAAAAATTCCGTCGCCGGTTTCTCGGCACGCATTTTTTCAATCCGCCGCGCTACATGCATCTCCTCGAGATCATCCCCACGCCCGAGACGGATCCGGCGGTGATCGGCGCGATGCGCGAGTTCGCCGAGCGCACGCTCGGTAAGGGCATCGTCATCGCGAAGGATGTGCCGGGGTTTATTGCCAACCGCCTCGGCGTGTATGGCATGGTGGGCACCATGCGTCGCATGGAAGAGCACGGGCTCACCATCGATGAAGTGGACGGCCTGACCGGCTCGCTGATGGGACGCGCCCGCACCGCGACGTTCCGCACCGGCGACCTCTCGGGGCTTGATGTCCTCGCCCATGTCACCAAGGGCATCGGGGGCGCTACCGGCGAGGATTTCTCGCTGCCGTCGTGGATGCTGGAGCTGGTGTCGCAGGGGAAGTTGGGCGACAAGACCGGCGGCGGGTTCTACACGAAGACCAAGACCGGCACGCTGACGTACGACTGGAAGACCAAGCACTACGTGCCGCAGCAGCGGCTGGAAGGCGGCGATATCGGCCAGGCCATTCGCTTGCCCATCGCGCAGCGACTCCCCGCCGCGAAGGCAATGACGGGCGCGCACGGCGCGTTCGTACGCGATCATCTGCTGGATGCGGCGCACTACACGCTGACGCTGGCCGCGCAGCTGTCGTACGACATCGTGGCCATCGACCGCGCCATGGAGTGGGGCTACGGCTGGGAAGCGGGCCCGTTTCAGATCATGGACGCGCTGGGGCTGGATTGGCTGCGCGCACAATTCGCCGAGCGTGGCGATAGCATGCCACTGCTGTTGGAAGCGGCGGGCGAGCGATTCTATCGCAACGGCGAGTACCTCACGTACCACCACAGCTACGAGCCTATCCCGGGCATTCCCGGGCGCATTGCGCTCGCGGGGTTGGCGGCCAGCGGTAAGGTGCTCGACGACAACGGGCTGTCGCGCCTCATCGATTTGGGCGACGGCGTCGCGTGCTTCGAATTCCGCAGCAAGATGAATTCGCTGGGCGAGGGCGTGCTCAAAGGACTCGAGAGCGCGATCACGAAAGTCCAGCGATTGGGCTTTAACGGCCTCGTGATCGGCAACGAAGATCCGCGCGCGTTCAGCGTCGGTGCGGATCTCTCCCTCGTGTCGTTTGCCGTCTCGGCTGGCGCGTGGGATGACATTGCCCTCTCGTGCAAAGCGTTCCAGGACAGCGTGATGTCCATTCGTCGCGCACCGTTCCCGGTGGTGGTTGCACCGGCTGGCATGACGCTGGGTGGTGGCGCCGAGTTCACGTTGCACGCCGATGCGGTGCAGGCACACGCTGAGACCTATATGGGGCTCGTGGAAGCTGGCGTTGGCCTGCTGCCGGGCGGCGGCGGCACGAAGGAACTGCTGATGCGCTTCACCGGCGAACTCGCGAACTACGAAGAGGTGGATTACTTCGCGGCCGTGAAGCGGGCGTTCAAGCTCATCGCGTTCGCGAGCACGAGCACCTCGGCATTCGAAGCGCGCGCGTTCGGATTCCTGCGTGAGCGGGATCGCGTCAGCATGAACCGCGATCATCAGATTGCCGACGCGAAGCAGCGCGTGCTCGACTTGGCGCCGGGCTATCTCCCGCCGCTGGAGCGGTCGGTACGCGCGCTCGGCCGCGACGGCGTGGGCAACCTCGAATACGCGCTGTGGGCCGCCAAGGAAGCCGGACAGGCGTCCGCGCACGACGTACGCGTTGGACGCGCCGTCGCGTACGTGTTGTGCGGCGGTGATGGCACACCGCGCGACGTCACCGAACAGGACATTCTCGACCTCGAGCGCGAGCAGTTCCTCAGCCTTCTCGGTACGAAGGAAACGCAGGAACGCATCGCATACACCCTCAAGACCGGCAAGCCGCTGCGCAATTGAGCGCGCGTACGCTGTCGCATCGCCATACGGAGAGATCGCCATGAACGAGGTCGTGATCGTCAGCGCCGTGCGTAGCGCCGTGGGCCGTGGGAAGGCCGACGGATCGCTGGCCGGCGTGCATCCGGTGGATATCTCATCCACCGTTATGAAGGCAGCCATCGCGCGGGCAGGTATCGACGCAGCGGGCATCGAAGATGTGCAGTGGGGCTGTGCCATGCCGGAAGCCTCGCAGGGGCTCAATCACGCGCGACTCGCGTGGCTGCGCGGCGGACTGCCGGTGGAAACCTCTGCGGCGACGGTCAATCGGTTTTGTTCGTCCGGGTTGCAGGCGGTGGCCTACGGCGCGCAGGCCATCATGGCGGGTATGGGCGACACCGTCATGGCCGGCGGCATCGAGATGATGTCGCAGGTGCCGATGTCGGGATACAACGCGCGCCTCTCGCCTGACATCACCGAGAGCTACATCGGCATGGGCTTTACCGCCGAACGCGTGGCACGGCGATGGGAGATCACGCGCGAGCAGCAGGACCAGTTCGCGTACGACAGTCAGCAGAAGGCGGTCGTGGCCATCGCGAACAAGGTCTTCGCACCCGAAATCGTGCCGATCCCGGTGCAGCGGTTCGCATGGAAGGGCGCGACGAAGACGGTCACCGAGGTGATGTTCGACACCGACGAGTGCCCGCGCGCCGACACCACGGTGGAAGGATTAGCGAAGCTACGGCCCGCGTTCTCGCCGACGGGCACCGTCACGGCCGGCAACGCGAGTCCGTACTCCGACGGCGCGGCCGCCGTGCTGCTGATGAGCGCCGATCGTGCGAAGACGTTGGGGCTCACACCACTCGCGCGTTTTGTCAGTTTTGCGACGGCCGGCGTTGATCCGGACATCATGGGCGTCGGCCCCATCAAGGCCGTACCCAAAGCACTCGCCCGTGCGGGGCTTACCCTCGCCGATCTCAAGCTGATCGAGTTCAACGAGGCGTTTGCCGCGCAGGCGCTCGCGGTCATCAAGGAATTGGACATGGACCGCAGCATCATCAACGTGAACGGCGGCGCGTTGGCGCTGGGCCATCCGTTGGGCGCCACCGGCGCGAAGCTCACCACGCAGCTCGTGCACGAACTGGCGCGTCGCGGCGGTGGCTACGGCATGGTGACGATGTGCATCGGCGGCGGGATGGGCGCGGCGGGGATTTTTGAGGTGTACGCGCGCTCGTAAACGGCATGCACGACCACGCGCGCGGCGGATGATCGCCGCGCGCGCTCAGAAGGTCAGCACCATCTCCTCGCCCGCGGCGATAGCGCGCCACTGCTGCAGCAGAGCATCTCGACAGGCGCGCACGCGCTCCAACTCGTCCGCCGTTAACACGCGCAGTGGCCGAGGGACCTCGCGGGGCACCTCGTGCCGAGTGGCCGCGCGCGACGCCACGAACGTGTCGGCGTGCTGCGCGAACTCCTCCGCTGTCCAGCGAATGCCCTGGCGACGCTCGGCGTCGAGAAACCCCACGATGAGCTCCACGTCCAACGCTTCGTCCGGAATGGGGCCACGCGGCCACGGCTTGGCGAAGTCGGTGATCTCCCAGCCCTCAGCCAGCAGTCCGTAAAAGCCGCGGCGATAGCCCAACGTGGTTTCTACTGCATAGTGCGTGAGATCGTGCGGCGGAAACACCACACCAAGCTGTCCGCGCTGGCGTTGCCACGTGACCGACCCGTTGGCGCGCGTACACGTGATGCTGGCCGACGCATCGGGATGACGCTTGAAGCGGATCAGCAGCGCGGGCACGGGCGCGAGCTCACGAGGTGTCACGCGGGTTCAGAGATCGCCGCGATCAATCGCCGCAGTGGCCGCTCCACCCAGCGCCTGCACGACATCACCCAATGCGGCGAAGCGCGGGTCGGCGGTGAGCCCCTGCAGGTGCCGCGCATAGATCTGCTGCGCGATCACCGCCACCTTGAACAAACCAAAGGCGTAGTAGAACACCGCATCGCTCACATCACGGCCACTGGCCATCCCGTACGCCTGCACCAACTCCGCGCGCGTGAAGCTGCCCGCAAGGGCCGTGATGCCAAGCCCCAGCGCACGGAAGATCGGCGCATCGCCGGCTTGCACCCAGTAGGCCAGCGAGGTCCCCACGTCCATGAGCGGATCGCCGATCGTGGCCATCTCCCAGTCGAGGATCGCCACCACGTCACGCATGGTGCGATGGTCCAGCACGAGATTGTCAAACTTGAAGTCGTTATGCACCAACGCCACATCCCGATCGGGCGGACGATGGGCATCGAGCCACGACGCGACGCGCTCGAGATCGGGCACCGCGTCCGTGCGCGCGGCCTGCCAGCGCCGTGCCCATCCCTCCACCTGTCGTTGGACATAGCCGTCGGGACGCCCCAAGGTGGACAGCGGTCCTTCGCGCACATCCACCGCGTGGACCTGCGTCAGCGTGGAGACGAACGTGTGCGAGAGGGCGCGCACACTATCCGACGAGACGCCCGTATCGGCGCGCAGATCGGTCGGCACCGATCCACGCAAGATGACGCCGTCGACGTACGCCATCAGGTAGAACGGTGCCCCAACCACTGACACATCCTCGCAGTAGGCGACGGGGCGTGGCACCGGGACGCCGAGCGGATGCAGCGCCGAGAGAATGCCAAACTCGCGGGCCATGTCATGTGCGACACCGGGCTTCACCCCGCGCGGCGGGCGACGTAACACATACGCGCGATCCCCGTCCTCGCTGGCCAGCGTGACACGGTAGGTGAGATTGGAGAATCCGGACGGGAACTGGCGAACCTCCAGATGCGTCCCGGCCGGCAGGACTTCCGGCACGGTGGATTGTAGCCACGTGCGCAGGCGTTCCAGATCCACCGTTTCATTGGGGCGCGTGAGGACGGTATCGTCGCGGATCGGCATCATACGCTCGTGTCCACGCGAGGCATGATGTGATTCATCGCGCAGCCCCACGCGCGGGGAGATACGGCTTGAGCGCGCGTCGCGCGATGACCGTCTTGTGCACTTCGTCGGCGCCGTCATAAATGCGCGACGCACGTTCATGCCGATACCACCACGCCAGCGGTGTATCGTCGGTCACGCCAAGCGCGCCATGCGCCTGAATGGCGCGGTCGAGCACGCGCTGCAACGTGCCCGCCACAAACACCTTGATGTACGCGATCTCCTCGCGCGCGGCCTCCTGCCCTTCTCGCGCAATGCGCGAGGCCGCGTCCAGCACCATCAGACGCGCGGCATGAATCTCAATGCGTGATTCGGCAATCCAGAACTGCACCGCCTGTTTGCCGGCCAGCAGTTCGCCCGGCGCGATCTCACGCGTGGCGACATACCGGCACATCAAGTCGAACGCGCGCTCACAGATGCCGATCCAGCGCATGCAATGATGAATACGTCCCGGCCCCAGCCGCTCCTGCGCCAACGCAAAGCCGGCGCCCTGCGGGCCGAGTAGATTGGCCACCGGCACGCGCACATTATCGAAGCGCACTTCGGCGTGGCTCACCCAGCCGCCGCCGGCTTCGCCCATCACGGAGATATTGCGGACGTGCGTGTAGCCGGGCGTGGTGAGCGGCACCAGCAGTTGGCTCGCCCGTTGATGCGGCACCGCGGCGTCCGGATCGGTCACGGCCATCACCACCGCGAAAGCGGCGCCGTCGGCGGAGGAGGTAAACCACTTGTGCCCGTTGAGCACGAACGCATCACCGTCGCGCACCGCCCGCGTGGACATGACCACCGGATTGGAGCCCGCATGTTCCGGTTCAGTCATAGCAAAGCAGCTGCGCACATCACCGCGCGCCAGCGGTTCGAGAAACTCCACGCGCTGCGCAGCGGTCCCGAACTGCAGCAGCAGTTCCATGTTGCCGACGTCAGGCGCCTGGCAATTGCAGACGTAGTGTCCGAAGGGCGTCCAGCCCAGCACTTCCGACAGCCGCGCATAGGCGTCGAGCGGCAAATCCACGCCGCCCAGCGACTCCGGTAAGAACGGCGCCCAGAGTCCCAGCGCGCGGGCCTTCACGCGCAACGACGCCAGCACCGGTTCGGCTTCAGCCCACGGCGCACGCAGCAACTCGGCCTCGCGTGGCACCAACTCCTCCCGGACGAATCGACGCGCCGTCGCCAGCAACAGCGTTAACTCGTCCGCCGATACCACAGCGCCTGCGCTCACGAGAGATACCCGCCGTCCACCATGTACACGCTGCCGGTGCAATACGACGACGCCTCCGAGGCGAGGAACAGCGCCAGCCCCGCCACGTCATCGGGCGCACCGATACGGCGGATGGGTTGGTGGCCCAGCACTTGGTTCTTGATGTGCTCATCGTCCCACAGCGCCTGACTGAACTTCGTTTTGATCAGCCCCGGGCAGATCACGTTGGCGCGAATACCCTCGGCGCCCCACTCCTGCGCCATGACCTTGGTCAGCGAGATCAACGCGGCCTTGCTGACGCTGTAGAGTCCCAGTCCGGCTTCGGGGGATACGCCACCGATGCTCGCGATGTTCACGATGGAGCCGCCGCCGCGCTGCGCCATCACGCTGTGCGCCGTGCGACACAACTCCAGCGGCCCCTTCAGGTTCACGGCGAAGATCTTATCAAACGCGTCATCGCCCGCTTGGTGGAGCGGTCCAAAGATCGGGTTGGTGGCCGCGTTGTTGACGATGATGTCAATGCCGTCAAAGTGCTCGACGGTGCGCGCGGCGACCGCATGCGCATCCGCCGCCTTCCCCATGTGCGCGACAATGCCGACCACGTCGTGGCCCTCGTCCCGCAACACCTTCACGGCCGCGTCCACATGCTCCGCCTTGCGGCTGGAGATCGCGACCTTCGCACCGGAGCGGGCCAGCGTGGTCGCGATGGCGAGGCCGATGCCGCGGGTCCCACCGGTGACAATCGCCACCTTGCCATCGAGACGAAGGCGCGCCAGCGCATCAGCGTGCGGCGAAACCAGCGGTTCATGTGTGGACACGGGATATCCTGGACAGGAGTGATGCGTCGTCGGTCGCCGCGCGGCGGCCGCGTGTTACCGGTCGAGCCGCGTCACGCGGCCCGTCGGCGGTTGCACAATGCGTCCGTGCATCGCCTCGAGGTACTGAATGACCAGATCCGCCGTGCGAGGGAACGACGACGGATTGGCGTCGAGCGCTTTGCACGCGGACGCAGCTTCCGGAATGCGATAGCCATCGCCGCCGCGGCAGGCGGGATACGTCACAAACGTCACCCGCACCGTGTCGCTGGGCGCAAGGACGCGCCCGTCACCGCGCAGCAGGTCACCCACCACGCGCGAACCGCTGGGACGACGCGCGTCGAACGTAAAGCGCACGCCACTCACCTGCGGATACGGACCACTCCCCAGTCCGTGCAGACTGACGCCGTTCTCCAGCAGCAGGCGTAGACGTTCGCCGGTCACGGGCACCGTGACGGTGCGCGTTTCATCCGCGAAAAGAAAAATGCCCTCAATCATGTGCCGCGTGATCGGACCAGCCGCCATCACATCGTCAAAGCGTAGCGCGCCCGAGTTGATCATCGCGATGTCCGCACCGGTGCCCGCGCGCATGGCATCGGTGATCAGATTACCGAACCGGCTCTCGCGCTTTGAGATGGAATCGACGGCGTTGATCGCTTCCACCGCCTGCCCCAAGACGCGATCCGGACCGATACGCCGCGTGAGCGTATCACGCCAACGCGACACGACCGCCACGGTCTGCGCCTGCATGGGCATGCCGGGGCCGATCGGAAATACGCGATCCTGCACCAACCACCGCGATGCCCCTGGCGCTCCAGACTGGGTGAACGTGACCAGCACCGCCGTACGCGCATTCGACACCGCCTTCACCAGCAGTCGCCCCTCGCGTTCGGCGCGACGACCATCGTGTTCGTGGCCACCCAAAATGGCGGTGATCCGCGGCTCGGTCTCCAGCGTCTGGAGATCCTCGAAGATGAACCGATGCGTCAGCGCCACCACCAACTCCGCGCCGGTCGCCGTCACCGTATCCACCAGCGCCGTGGTCGCGCTGTCCGGGTTGCGGCATCGCACGTACGATGAGTAATCACGCACCACCGTGGTCCCGATGATACCGACGCGCACGCCATTGACGCGCAGCGTGTCCCATCCCTTCACGGCGGGAAACGGCGAACCGTTGGCTTCGCCACAATTTCCGGACAGCCAGCGGAACTTCGACTCCCCGAGACGGGCCACCAGATTGGAGCGCGAACCATCGAACTCGTGATTCCCCAGCGTCGCATAATCGAGTCGCGCCGCGTTGAACGCATCAACCATCTGCGCGCCGCCGTACCACTTCCCCAACACGCTCGGCGAGAGCACATCGCCGGCCAGCATGAACAGCACGGGCTCGCCCGTGACGCGCTCGATGGAGTCGCGAATGGCCGCAACGCGCGCCAGCCCGCCGCGCCCGTCCCGCAGTGTATCGGTGACGTACACGTCATTAACGAGCAGCATGCGCACCGTGCGCCCATGCCCAGTGGATGACGCATTCTCGGCCGCACGCTTGGGCGCGGCCCCGCCCGACCGGCAGGCGGTCGCACCCAACGCCGCGAGGCCAAGCGCCGTCGCGATCGTCACGCGCCGCATGAGGCCCGCGGCGCGGTTCATACCAGCGTCTTGTGCAGGAAGGTCATGGTGCGATCCCACGCGAGCGATGCCGCCGCCGCGTTGTACACCGTCGGCCTGGTGTCGTTGAAGAACGCGTGCCCCGCGTCGTACTCGTACAATTCGCAGGCCACACCGGTGGCCGCCACCTCGGCCATCAACGCGCGCGCCTTGTCTGGTGATGCGGACTTGTCATGCGCACCGAAGTGCCCTTGCACCGGCGCACGTAGCGCCGAGATATCCACCGGCACCTTCGCGTTGAAGATGCCATAAAAGTCCACGACCGCGTCGACCACATCAGGGTGCGCGGTGGCCGCGTACAGCGCCAACTGCCCGCCCATGCAGAAGCCCATCGCACCGACCCGCTGCGGCCGCACCGCCGAGTGCGCGCGCAGATACTCCGCGCCGCCTCGTAGGGCGCGCGCCGTCTCGGCGATATCCAGCGCCATCAACAAGCGCTGCGCGTCGTCGGGGTGGGTGGCGGACTCGCCCCGATACAGGTCGGGCGCCAGCGCGACAAACCCCGCCGCCGCGCAGCGATCCGTCACGTCCTTGATATGATCCACGAGTCCCCACCATTCCTGCAGCACCAGCAGCCCGGGACCATGTCCCTGAGGCGGCAGCGACAGATATCCATTCGCCGTGCCACCGTGTGCCGCGAATTCCACCATCGTGCCATTCATCGTCAACTCCGGCGCCGTCAGCGGCGCGCCCCGCTAGGTGATCGACGCGGGGTCGATGCCCCGGATCGCGAAAATGCGCGCCACGGCATCGCCGATTTTGTTGTTCGGCGTGCTGGCACCGGCAGTGATCCCCACGCGCAACGCGCGCCCGACGGGGATCCACGGCGCGACCTCATCTTCCGCGTGGTGCGCACCGATGAGCCGAAAGCGCACGCGGTTGTTCTCGACGTCAATTTCGTCGGGATCTGCGATGTGAAACGTGCGCACCTGTTCGGCGCACAGCGCGGCCAGCGAAATGGTGTTGCTGGAGTTGTAGCCACCCACCACCACCATCAGGTCGAGCGGCTCCGCAAGCAGTTCGACCACGGCGTCCTGCCGATCCTGCGTCGCGCTGCAGATCGTGTCGAAGGTGCGGAAGTGTTCGCTGCGATGCGCCTCACCGTGCGCACGGACCATGGCCTCACCAACTGCCGCACCGATGGCCAGCGATTCGCGCGCCAACATGGTGGTTTGGTTGGCCACGCCGATCCGCTCGAGATGCAGATCCGGATCGAAATGATCTGAGGCGGACTTCGCAAAGCGCTCCAGAAAGGCCTCGCGCGTGATCGCCGGCCGCGGCGTCGCCTTGCCCGCCTTCGCCTCGATGTAGTCCATCACGAGATCCGCTTCGGACATGTCGCGCACCACCAGATACTGCCCGCCCGGATACTTCTCCACCTGCGACGCGGTCGCACGCGTCTCCTCGTGGTAGTACTTGCCGTGGATGAGCGAGGTAAATCCGTCGCGCGCGTAGACCTCCACGCGCTTCCACACGTTCAGCACCGAGCCGCACGTCGTATCCACCACCACGCACCCGAGTTCGCGCAGCGTCTGGAAATCCTGAATGGTCACGCCGAACGCCGGCAGGATCACAACATCGGTGGGCTCCACCGTCGAGTAGTCGAAGCCCTTGCCGCTCGCCGCCAGAAAGATCACGCCCATCTCGCGAAGCTTGGCGTTGACGTGCGGATTATGAATGATTTCGCCGGCCAGAAAAATGCGGCGGTCGGGGAATTTTCGTCGCGTTTGATACGCGTAATCCACCGCACGTTCCACGCCGTAACAGAAGCCGAATTCCTTCGCCAATCGCACGGTCGTGTCACCGGCAACGAGCGTGTATTCGCGCGAACGCAGGAGATCCACCAGATGCCCAGTGTAATCGGCCGCGAGAGTGTCCTGTACCTGAGCCTTGAGCCCGAAGCCCTTGCGGACGTAGGTGCCCTCGGCTGACGATGCGCCGACGGGCGCGGATTCCGTGTCAGTCATGCCCCAAGTTAGCAGAGTCTGGGGCGCCTCGCCGACCGCTGGCCGAAATCCTGCGGCGTGTCAGTGATTCCCCTCTGGACGTCGATCGGCCGCTGCCGCAACGTAGAGCCATGTATCGAACCCTGCTGGTTCCGCTCGACGGCTCAGATTTCAGCGCCCGTGCGCTGGTCGTGGCCGTCGACCTCGCCCGTCGCACGGGCGCGACGGTGCATCTCGCCCTGGTCAACGACCCCAGTAGCTACATCCCCTTCGTCCCGGGCGAGGTCGCGATTCCGGTCTACAACGCGGACATCGTGCGCGAACGACGGGACGCCGACCAAGCCGCGCTCGATCGGCATGTGGCCGAGCTCAACACGAACGGCGTGCGCGCGGTTGGCGTGCTGTTGGAAGGCACGGTGATCGAGTCCCTGCTGGAGTACGGTCAGCAGGTGGCGTCCGAGCTGACCATCATGACCACGCACGGACGCGGCGGGTTCGCGCGTCTTCGCCTCGGCTCCGTGACCACCGCGTATCTCTCCCGCGCGACCACGCCGGTCCTGCTGGTACGCGGCGGCGGGAGTGATGCACCACCGACCCTCCCCACGGGCATGCTGCTCTGCGCGCTGGATGGATCCCCCTTCGGCGAACGGATTCTGGCGCACGCCTCAGTCTTCGCCGCCGCCTGCGAGATGACCATGGAGCTATTCAGCGTGAACACGCCCCATGCGGTCTCGCTCGCGCCGTTCGGCACCGAAGCCCTCCTCGCCGACCCAGTGGCCATCGAGGAGGAGGAGCGATTCCGCGCCAGCTATCTGACACGCCTGCTCGAGGGGTGTCCCTCCGGGAGCATCTCGCATGAGGTGACGGATATGGCGGTGGGACAGGCCATTCTCGATGAGGCCGCGCGCATCGACGCCGGGGCCATCGCGCTCGTCACCCACGGCCGCAGCGGCATCTCACGGTTTGTGCTTGGCAGCGTCGCGGATGAACTCATCCGCCATGCCGCGCTCCCCATGCTTGTCTATCGTCCCGACGACCCGAAGTAAACTGGGGCCAGCCAGCGGGCCAGCGCGTACGTGACGAGCGGCTCGTACGCCCGCTGGCGGTCCAGTAAACCGCCCGTCAGAATCCCCACCGCACCCGGTCCCGTCTTCGTCCCGACCGCGTTGGCCACCGCGTCCATCGCGTGCCCCAGCTCCTCGCCGGCACGGATCCGCGCCGCGACGGCCTCAGGCAGCGCCATGGACAGCGACCCGCCCAGCCCCTCCTGCCCCTCGCGGTCCACCGCGAGCGCCCACGCGCAGGTGCGCATCGCCCCCGCGGTCGACACGACTACGCCGCCCTCGAGGCCGATGGCCAAGTCCGCGCCGCCGTCCATCGCCAACGCGGCGCGCGCGCGCGTGCGCGCGCCCTCCTGTGTCTGCTCGTCGCCCATCGGTTGGTCCGGCACCCCGCTCGCGACCGCCACCCCAAATACTCGGCACTGCGGCCAGACGCGCGCGACGACCGCGGCGACCGCCGCGACCTTCACCGGATTCGTTGATCCCACGACCACCAGATTCATCGGACTGAGCATGGGTGAGAGGATATGCGGCGAGGAATCGCACGGCAATCTTGCTCGGAGGCACGTAGCCATGTAACGTCACCCGACGAGATGCCCGTCTCCACCTCTGATTCACGGCGAGCCGATGCATTCGACCGGCCGCCGTCTCCGCCGCCCTCACGCTCCCGCCTCTGGCTCGAGTTTGTGAACACGGACGCCGCCGCTCACGCGACGCGCGGGGACTTGTTGCGCGACTTTGACTCCTTGGTGAGCTGGTTGACCGCCTTCGGTGCGCTCGAGCACGATCGGGCCGGCGGTATTCGCCGCCGCGCCGTGCTCCAGCCCGCCGCCGCGGCGGCTACGCTGGTGGATGCCCGTCGAGTGCGCGCGGCGCTGCGCATGCTGGCCGAGCGCGGCAACACGTCAGCGCGTGTGTGCGACGATGCGGTGACGGAAATCAATCGCGTGCTCGGACGCAGCGCGGGCACGCGCCGTCTCGAGCGGCAGGATGACGGCGGCTACACCCGCACGTTCGCCCCAACCGGTGATGCCTTCGCCGGGCTCATGATCCCCATCGTGGAGTCGGCCTCCGACGCGCTGGTCAACGGCGATCTCGCGCGCGTGCGTCAGTGCGCCGACCTCCGCTGTCACCGCGTGTTCGCCGACAACTCCAAGAACGGCCTCCGTCGGTGGTGCGACATGGGGACGTGCGGCAACCGCGCGAAGGCCGCGACCCATCGCGCCAACCGGCTCGCGCGCGCCACCCGCCCGCCGGCGCGCGGCCGCGACCGCGACCGCGACCGCGACGTGGGCTGATCGTGGACACACCGCAGACTCCCATCACCCCGGCACGTGCGGTTGAGCGCGTGGAACCGAACGGCGAGCTCTCGCTGGAGCGCGGGTTCGTCGCATCGCTGCGCTGGCTCGTGGCGGAAGGAGACGCGCGTGGCGTGCGGCGCATTGCGGTCGAGTTGCGCGCCCTGCGCGAAGCGCTGGCGACGCTCGACGAAACCCGCGCGGCGCGCGATGAGCACGCGAAGCGGTCGGCCGATCTCGACCGCGAGCTGCAGGCCGCCCTCGCGGTGCTGGGCCCAGGCACGGCGATCAACGGGAACGGGTCGCTCGTGCAACGGTTGGCGCGCCTGCGCGAACGGCTGGCCGAGGACACCGCCACGCGCCGGCAGCTGACCCTTGAGCGGGATGCATGGCGCGCCATGTGCACCCTGCTGACGCAGACGCGCGCCCGCGTGCACGAACTGCTGGACGACACCGAACGCCAGCGCGATGCGCAGTCCACCGAGCTCGCGGTGCTCGCGGCACGCGTGCAGGAGCTGATGTTGCTGCACGATGATGCCGCTCAGGATGCGGCGCACACGCGGGCCGAACTGGCGTCGCTGCGCGAACGGCTTCAGCAGTGGAGCGGTACCGTGGAGCGCGCGCTGAACGAACTGGTCAGCGGCGCGCGTACGCTGGCCGACGACCGCCGCTAGCGTACGGAACGCGAAGCGTTAGGCGGCCGTCGCGGACACCACGGGCGCGAGCGCGGCGCGGACCACCGACTCCTTGATGTAGCCCATCTCGACCGCAAAGTTCGCCAACTTCCGCTGCAGCAGCCGACGGCCGCGAAACAGGCGCGACTTCACCGTGCCTTCCGGCACGCCAAGCATGTCGGCGATTTCGGCGTAGCGCAGCCCCTGCAAATCGCTGAGCACGAGCGCGGCGCGATACTCTTCCGGCAGGGCCCCAATGGCGCTCGTCACTTCCTCGTCGAGGAACGAGTCGTAGAAGCGTCCCTCGGGATCCGCCTCGCCGACGGCCTCGAACATGGCCCAGCCCTCGGTATCCTCAGGCTGCTGCACTTCGCGCGCATCGATCCGACGCTTCCGGCTCACGAACACGTGATACAGGATCGTGAAGAGCCACGCGCGGATGTTCGTGCCAAGGTGGTACTGCTCCCACCGCTCGAGCGCGCGGAGGAACGTATCGGAGACCAGATCTTCGGCATCGTCGCGCGACCGCGCGAGCTTGAGCGCGAACGAGTAGAGGGCATCGAGATGCACCATCGCCTCGCGCTCAAACTGCGCCCGACGCGCCGTACGGTCCGCCGAATCGAGCGACGAATCCTGCACCGCCTCAAGCAGTCGGTCGTTGTTTATGCTCACCATGCGTCCAGCCTCCGAGCCGCGCGCTGCGCGATGTATCCGTCATGACTGATGAATGGAACCGACGTGATGCCCCAGCAGCGTCGATCGCTGGGCCCCGCATGCCGCGCCCGCCCCGATCCGAGTCCGGATCACCGCGGCCACGTCCCACCCTCGTGTCCTGTTCGATCCCTACTCGACGCGCCGCGGCCTCACCGTCGTCACGCCGTCACGCACGTGCATGGCGATGAAACGTTTGAGATCCAGCGCAATGCCTTCCAGCACCGACAGGTCGCGCTTGACCCGCGTCATCAGCACCGCCCCTTCGAGTGCCGCGATGATGAAGCGCGACAACCGCACCGCATCGACATCCTCCTGCAACTGCGGCCGCGCTTCCCACAAGAGCGAGCGAATCTGACTGGCCCAGCGTTCGAACACCGCCTCGATGCGGATGCGAAACCCTTCGTGCGCATCCGCCAACTCGGCGGCCAGATTCCCGAACGGCGACCCACCCCGCCCACCGCTCTCCGCCTGCAACGCCACCACCGCATCGATGAACAGCGACAAGCGATCCAATGGATCGATCATCGGCTCCCGCAGGATGGCCAGGCCGCGGTCCGCGAACCGCTCAAACTGCCGGTTCAGGACTTCGTAGCCGAGTTCTTCCTTGGACTTGAAGTAGTGGTAGAAGTGGCTCTTCCCACTGAGCTTCGCGCCCTTGATCACGTCGTCCACCGAGGTCGACGTAAACCCTCGCTCGGAGATCAGCGTGGCAGCGGCATCAAGAATTTGGAGACGGCGTTCTGTCATTTCGATAAATTAGGACCGTTCGGTCCTACTGGCAAGTGGCGACGTTCAAATTCTGTAATGCGTTGCATTACAAGAGCTTACAATTTCCACTCGGCTTTCGGCGGGCCTCGGATCCAAGACAATTCCGATCACGGCTAGGACTCGCTAGTCCGAGCCGAAAGACCGCCGAGTCCGGCGCCGGAGCATCATCGGTCGCGCCGCCGCCGACCGATGGCCCGAATTTTCGTATCCTCGAATTCGTTCTCGCGTCTGTGAGTAACGACCGAGACTCGCGACACCGCCCCCGCTGCTCCCGCAGGGGCTTCATCAATACATCACCGTATGCTCGTTTTTCGATTTAGTTGGACGCACGACCAGGGATGGGCCACTCCCTTGCCCGAGCAGCCGGACACCAGCACGCAGCTCGTCCTCATGTTCGGCCCCGTCGACGCCCCCGATGCCGCCTGGTTTGACCACGTGGCCCACGTCTGGCCCGCGGCGGCACGCGTCTACTGCTCCGGCGGCGGACAGATTATGGATGGCGTGGTGGATGATGCCAGCGTCATCGTGACCGCCGTGCAGTTCAGCTCCACATCCGTACACCCGATCGTCCGTGACGGGGCGGATCTCGGACATTGCGCCAGCCTCGGCGCCGACATTGGGCGGGCGCTCGCAGACGTCCCCGCGCTCAATCATGTCCTCGTCTTCGCCGAGGGCGTGGCCATGAACGCCACCAAGTTCCTCACAGCGCTCAACGAGACGCTCCCGACCACCGTGAAAGTCAGCGGCGGCTTGGCGTCCGATGGACTCGCCCTCACGCGCACCGTCGTCGGGCTCAATGCGCCGCCGCAGTCGGGGCAGATTGTCGCCATCGGCTTGGCCGGCGACGCACTGGTCACCGCCACCGGGTCGGTCGGCGGATGGGAAGCCTTCGGACCGGAGCGGATCGTCTCCCGCAGTGAGCTCTCCAACGTGTTTGAGCTGGACGGCGAGAACGCGCTCGACGTGTACAAGCGATATCTCGGGGAATTCGCGCGCGAGCTGCCCGGCATTGCGCTGCTCTTTCCGCTCGCTGTCTGGCAGCGCGACGGTGGCCCCGTGTCCGTCCGCACCATTCTGGCGGTTGACGACGCCGTGGGCTCGCTGCGTTTCGCGGGGGACATCCCGCAAGGCAGCATCGTGCGCCTCATGCGCACCAGCACCGACAAGCTGATCGACGGTGCCGCGAGCGCCGCACGCATCGCCGCCGCGCGCCTCGCCGCCGACTCGGCCGCCGTCGCCCCCGGCCTCACCATCTGCGTCTCCTGCATCGGTCGCCGTGCCGTCATGCGCAGTCGCGTCGAGGAAGAGCTCGAGGAGATTGTCTTCGGCGATCGCACGGTGCCCGTCATCGGGTTCTACAGCAACGGGGAGATCGCGCCCCCCAGCGACGGTCGCGACTTTGCGCAGGCCGTCCTGCACAATCAGACCATGACGGTCACCACCATCGGTGAGCGCTGAGCGTGCACCCGTACGTCGTCCGCCAGCTCCGCCGACACTTCGCCGACGACGCACCGCCACCGGCGCTGGTGCCGGTCGTGCTCTCGGTAAGCGCACTGCTGCACGACGTCGATCGCGAGCGGGAGCTTAGCGCGGCCGCGATGACCGAACTGTCGCGCGAACTGCAGGGGCGCTACGAACGCCTCGAGTACAGCGAGCGCCGCTTTCGCGTGCTGTTCGACGAGAGCCCCCTCGCCATGTTCGCCGTCGCACGCGCCAGCCGCCGCATTCTCGCGTGGAATCGTGCCGCCCAGCAGCTCCTCGGCCATGCATCCGACGCGGTCGTCGGCCAGACCGTCGATGTCCTCTGCCTGAGCGCGGAGGCCCCCTGCGAACTGTCCGCGCTGTTGGACCTGCACCACGCGCCGGATGATGCGACGACCGGACAGGATCGCACGATGTTCACGCGCGCCCGCGAGCGGCTCGACACGCATATCGTCCTCCAGACGCGCGACATCGATGGACAGGAGGCGGTGCTCATCCACGTGCGCGATGTCACGGCGCAGCGCGCATCAGAGCGCGCGCAGCACACCAGCGACGCGCGGTTTCGCACCTTTTTCGATTACGCCGGCGTGGCGATGCAGGTGCTGAACTTCGATGGCATCATCCTCGAGGCCAACTATGCCTGCAAGGAGCTGCTGGGCTACGAACCGCACGAGCTGGTCGGCATTTCCGCCGCCTCGCTCTCGCCGAACGAAGATCTCGAGGCCGGTCGTGAGATGGTGCGCGAGCTGCGGGCCGGGATGCGCGAACGCCTTACGCTGGAACGGCGCTACCAGCACAAGGACGGGCATATCGTCTGGGGCCAGCTGACGGTCTCTGTCGTCAACGACGGCCAAGAGCCGCGCCTGCTGGGCATCATCCAGGACATCTCCGAGCGCAAGCGCATGGAGTCGCAGCTCGTCAAGCAGGCGTTTCACGATGAGCTGACCGGCCTCGCCAATCGCGTCCTCTTTCGCGATCGTCTGCATCATGCGCTCGAACGGAGTCGGCGCGGTCATCAGCACGTGGCCGTGATCCTGCTCGATCTCGACGGGTTCAAGCGGGTCAACGACTCGCTCGGACACGCCATCGGGGACGAACTGCTGCAGGTCGTCGCGCGTCGGATTTCCCGCACCGTGCGCGTGGGCGAAACCGTCGCGCGTCTCGGCGGCGATGAATTCGCCGTGGTGATTGAATCCGTTGAAGACGGCGACGCGCCGGAAGTGCTCGCCAACCGACTCCTCACCGAATTGGGCCGACCGATGCGCGTGGGTGGGCGCGAGGTCTCTGTCGGACTCAGTCTCGGGATCGCGACGGCCACCGACGACGGCGATGCGGAAACGGTGCTCCGCAACGCCGACACCGCCATGTATGCCGCGAAGGCCTCCGGGAAGGCGTGCGCTCGCGTCTTCAATCCCGCCATGCACCAACAGGCGGTCGAATGGCTTGAGTTACAGAGCGATCTGCGACTCGCCCTCGCGCGTCGGGAATTCTTTCTCGAATACCATCCGATCATCCGCCTCGATTCGGGCCGTGTGCGAGGGTTCGAAGCGCTTGTCCGCTGGCGGCATCCACGCCGAGGCGTCATCAGCCCGCTCGCCTTCATCCCCATCGCCGAAGAGACGGGCATGATCGTCGAACTCGGACGCTGGGTCCTGCGCGAAGCGTGCAACACCGCCGTGCGATGGCGGCGTGCGGACGGCGATCCGCTTACCGTCAGCGTGAATCTGGCCGCCAAGCAGCTCGACAGCGACGAACTCGCCGACGATGTGCGGACGGCCCTCAGCGAATCAGGGCTCGACCCGCGCCGACTCGTTCTCGAGATCACCGAGAGCGATGTCATGCGCGAGCCGGATTCCGCGCGCCAAAAGCTGGAATCGCTGAAGGCGCTCGGACTGCGTCTGGCCATCGACGATTTCGGGACGGGCTACTCGTCGCTATCCTATCTCCAGCATTTCCCGGTGGATGAGCTCAAGATCGATCGGTCATTCATCCGTCGCATCGACTCGGGGGAACGAGACGCCGCGTTGGTTCGTACCATCGTGTCGCTCGCCCGGTCGCTGGAAGTCGAAGTCGTCGCTGAAGGTGTGGAAGAGCCCGAGCAAGAGCAATTCCTGCGCTCCATCGACTGCGACAGCAGCCAGGGGTTTTTGTACAGCACGCCGATGCCCGCCAACCGCATTGAGGAGTTTCTGGCGGCGCATCGACTGGACCTCCCGAAACCCTAACGTCGCTTCCCGCCCCCACGGTGCTTCCCGCCCCCGCCCCCGCGTCCACCGCCTGACCCACCGCCAGACCCACCGCTCCGGCCGCCGCCACCGCCACGAAATCCGCCGGGACCGTTGCGACGTCCCCCCTGCGGTGAGCGCCCCTGCGGTGAGCGCCCCTGCGGTGAACCACCCGACCGACTGGGGGCCCCGCGATCGCCCCGGGAGCGCTCCTCACGGGCCTGCTGCTCCCGCGACCGCTCTTCGTCCGTGTAGGGATCGTCGAGCCGCTGCTGCAAGGTGTCCAGATCGTCCGCGCGCACCGCGCCGCGTTGACCGCGCATGACTTTAAAGCGTATCGGACGATCGAGGACGGGCAGCTCTTCGGCAATGACGGTGCGCGCGAGCTTCTCCGGCAAGCAGTAGCGCACCACGGCCGTCTGCACACCGTCGCGCTCCTCGATGTCGTACTCCAACTCCACCGTGCGATCACGCACCGCCGCCGCATCCGGAATGACCCGCGCGGCCGCGATCTGTTCATCGGTGATGAACTCGCGTCGGTCAAGCTTGAGTGGCAACGCGCGCACGTCGTCGTAGGTCCAGGCATCGGACAGCTGCGCCTCATACCACGCCGTCAGCTCCGCCTGACCCAGTCGCGTGGTGGTCCCACCCAGCTTCCGCCACACGGTGCGAATTTCATCCACGTTCGGCTGATTGCGACGGATCGCCGGATGGCGCAGCTCGCCACGCGCGGCCGACTCGGCCAGCAAATGGCGCGCGGCCGGCGCGAGGGCCGGCGGAAATGTCGGTAACGGTTCGCGCTCCGCGGAGAGCTCAAACCCGTGGTACGTCACACGACGCGATAGCAGCACCGGAGCGTGTTTCCGCTCGGCATCGAGCACCAGCTCGGGCGGATGACGCTCGGCGTACTTGTTGATCAAATCCATCGACAGCTGCGTGCCTTCGATGGACGCCCGCGGCACACCAAAGCGATCGGCGAAGTAGCGCAACGAACCAGCCACCGCGCCCCAGCTGCCACACACACTCGTCTTCGAGACGCGCGCTTCATGACCGTCAACCGTGCGCTCTTCAATGACCAGATCGAACGGCATGTACTGCGCAACCAGATCGGCAAAGCGCCGGAGCATGCTCTCGCGCGCAATCGGCAGCGTCACCGGAATGGGCATGCCGACGCTGCGATACACACTCGCCATGGCGAGCGCCGCATCTTCGAGCGACTTCACCAGCACTCCGCGCTGCTCCGCCCACTGCGGAATCCGCTCGGGGTCGAACAGATGTCGCGGGAGCCCGTACACATCACCAACGTAGCCCGCGGCGCGAAAGCCTTCGGCATACAGGTTGTACGCCGTGAGATGATCGCTCCCGCGGAGCGCGAGCCCCTCGAGGTCGCGCCCCTCGCGCGTCATCCGATGCAACGAATCGATGCCACTCATCACGGCCAGCGCCGGCAACAGCTCGTCGTCGCCGTTGACGATCAGCTCTCCCCACTCGCGCTCCACCGGCAACGCTTCGACGGCGCGGCCGTAGGGTGTCAGCACGCCGTTCTCGATGAGACCGCGCGATTCCAGCAGCGTCATCGCCTTGCGATACGCACCACGATCCAACGGCACGGGCAGATCCAGCGCATCGGCCTGCACGCCGAGATCGGCACACGTGAGCGCCACGCGTTCGGAGTCGCCCGCCAACTGGAACTCCGGCGCGGTGGGACGCAGCGCCTCAAACCGGATATCCCGATCGCTCAGGATGAACACGCGCCCGTGTTCCACGCGCCCGTGCACACGCCCGGCCATCTGCAGAATTTCGTTCGCGCCAAGGTGCACGCGCGTGAGTACGTTGCGTCCGCGATCGATGCGGTTGGTGAAGCGCGTGTCGTCGATGATGACCGTGTCGAGCCCCGGCACGTTGAGCGCGCTCTGACCAGCCGCCGTCATGGCGAGGAAGAACGGCTTCTCGACGGTGCCCTCGAGAAACGGTCGGATGACGCGAATCGGTTCGCCGCCGTGATAGTGCGCCGCCGCGATGCGCGGATAGCGGGTGCGCACCCACTCCGCGGCCTCTTCAACGGCCGCACGCGTGGGGAGGAACATCGCCACGCCGCGCTCGGAGCGCGCAAGCTTCTGCAAAAACTTGTCGTCGAGGAATTCCAGCGGCGACCGACGCATGACCTCAACCTTGGCGGCCTTCGACGCGTCAAACGCCGACACCTGCAGCACGTCCGCGCTTTCGAGATAGCGCGCGTAGAACGTCGGGTCGACCGTCGCCGACAGCCAGATAAAGCGGCACCCCACGCGCTTCCCCAACGCCAGACACAGCTCCAACTCGGCACTGGTCTGGTGAATCTCGTCGACGACCAGGGTGTCGTGCGCTTGGATGTCGCCGTCCTGAAACCAGCGTCGCGCGATACCGGTGGTGACGATGACCACATTCCACGTGGGCGTCTCCGGCGTGGCTTCGCGCTCGCGATTGACGACGCCGACGCGCAGCGTGGTGGTCTGAAGAATCGTTTCCGCGATGGGGCGGATGGCGAGCGTCTTGCCCGTTCCCGTGCCCGCTACGATGCCAAAGCCCTGTCCGCTCTCGGCGAGCGCACGCACCTCGGCGCCGCGCGTGCGTTCGAGAAACGTGTCGAGATGCAGGCCTACGGCCAGCTCAATCGTTTCACACGCCGCGCGCGTCGGCGCGATGACAATGACTCGGCCCGTAGGCGGTTTGGCCGCGACGAAAGCGTCGCGATCCGGCGGGAGATACCGATCATGAGTTATGCGCACGTGCTAAAGCTACTACACGACCCTTCGTACGCGCCCTACCGCGCGATGAGCTTCACGCGTTGTCCGCCCTTGAACACTTCGACACGGTCCGCGCGCCCATCGCGGTTGGTGTCGGTCCAGACCTGCAAGAGTTCGCTGTTCTGGTCAAGAAACAGTGCGCGCCATGGCAGCCCGCCTCGCCCCTGATCGGGAACGCGGACGGTGAACTCGTTGGTGCCCAGCCACGTCATGACTTCACTGTTCGGGCGCCCCTGAATGACGTCGAGAACCGCGCGCATCTGCGGCAGCACCTGCGGGTACGCCTGTGAGGCAAACCCGGGCAGGTCATCGCAGCGGCCGTCCTTGTCCTTGTCCAGACAGACCGGAGGGCCATAGCGCGAATCATCGCACCAGCCATCGCCGTCCCGATCGAGGCAGGCGGATGAGCCGGTGCCCGGCGGACGCACCGACGGATTGGCGTTGAAGTAGCGCGGGTCGGTCCCGGCGCCTTGCGGTACCACCACGCCACCCGGCGTGACGTAGCCCCCGAAGGATCCCATGGGGCCCTGCATGGACGGCGGCGCTCCCGGATACGACGAAGCCGGCACGGTTGCCGGCTGTTCGCCATACAGTTGTGCGTCCGTGATGCGCTTACTCTCGTGTTCAGCGCGAGCGAAGCGCGGATCGACCGTCGGCAGGTCCGGTGGAATGAGCGGCGGACGTTTCTCCGTGCCGGGTTTCGTGAAGCCCTTCACCGGTAGCTTGTCCATGCCGCGCCCGGTCTCCTCGCCGTAAATCACTCGGCCGTTGGCCGGCTTCTTCTGGACGGCCGTGGGACAATCCGTCGGCGCCGGCTGCTGCGCGGGCGGCACGCCGTCAATCCAGACGCGGCACATCTTGGCGGGCGGGCGATACTCGCGTGGCACGCTGTCCGGTCGCGAGGCGGCGCCCGCCGCGCCCTGCGCGCCGGCCGCCACGGGCATTGCTCCCGCGGCCGCGAGGCCCACGCTGATCGCACCAAGTACCGTCAACAGGTTCCGTCGAATCATGCTCCCTCCAGCAAGACGCTCATGCAAGTCGCTCATGGCCCATCCGGTGACTCGCGCGCCGTCCAGGACGGAGGGCCATCGGAGCACCGATACCCATACAGAGTGCACAGACCGTGCCATACGTATTCGGCGGGTGGTACCCGCCTCTCGCTGCTAAGTATCGGCACGATGAGACCGGTTGGACAGAGGAGGGCGTCATCTGGAGTGGACGATCGTCACCCCGCCTGAGGACACCCTCCGCCCAGCGCGGGTCAATCTCCGAAGCTGATCCCCGTCATGCGCGCGGCCTGCACGACATCGTGCGCCGGATCAACCCGCTTCGTCTCCCGCAGGACCTCGGCGATGGGGATACAGACCAGATTCGGCGACTGCAGGGCTACCATGTGCCCCCACTGCTTGTCAGCCACTGCCTGCACCGCCGCGGCCCCGAAGCGGGTGGCCAACAGGCGATCATAGCCGGTGGGTGAACCACCGCGCTGCAGATGCCCCAGCACCATCGCGCGCGTTTCCTTCCCCGTCCGCTTCTGGATCTCGTAACCGAGCCGCTCGGCGATACCGCCCAGCCGACGCTCCTGCCCGGGGAGCGAGGCGCCGATGATGGACTCGGTCCCTCCCTTGGGCTTCGCGCCTTCGGCCACCACGACGATGCTGAATCCGCGCCCCGCCGCTTCACGCGCCAGGATCTTCTCGCAGACCTTCTGGATATCCCATTCGATCTCGGGAATCAGAATCACATCGGCCGTTCCCGCGACACCGGCGTGCAACGCGATGAATCCGGCGTCGCGTCCCATCACTTCCAGGACCATCACGCGATCGTGTGATTCCGCCGTGGTGTGCAGCTTGTCGATGGCTTCCATCGCCGTGTTCACCGCCGTGTCGAATCCGAACGTGGTGATGGTGCCGGGCACGTCGTTGTCGATGGTCTTGGGCACGCTGATAATGCGCATGCCTTTGGCCGCGAGCTGCGCCGCAATTTTGAGCGAGCCGTCGCCGCCGATGGAGATGATCGCTTCGATGCCGAGGTTGCGCGCGTTCTCCACCAGCTCGTCGGAGCGGTCGATTTCCTTCCACGAGCCATCGGCTTGCTGCACCGGATAGGCGAGCGGACTGCCGCGGTTGGTGGTGCGCAGGATCGTGCCGCCCAGCCCGCCGATGCCCTTCACCGTGTCCGCCGTGAGCGGGATGACTTCGTCTTCACCGAGCAGGCCGGCGAACCCACGTTTAATGCCGAGGACGTCCCAGCCGCGCGTGCGTGCCGAGAGGACGGCCGCACGAATCACGGCATTCAGGCCCGGGGCGTCGCCGCCACCGGTGGACAGTGCGATACGCATAGAGTGCGAGTGTCGGGTGTACAGACGTCAGGGAACGGACCACGGAGACGGTCGAACCGAGACGTTCGACAGCGTCGCCAACTGACGAAGGATGGTATCCTGATACGCCACCGTCCCTCGTAACGAATCGATCTGCGCCTGCAACAGGGCGTTCTCTTCGCGCAGCTCGAAGACGGCTGAACCAAGGTCCAGTATCGCCTGCCCCGAGGATATATCACGGTTCGGGTTTGGCATACCGCCCGAACAGCTCGAGACGAAGAATCCTGCAATCGCAATCGTTTGCAGCATCAAGAATTTTTTTCGGGCGCCCGCGGGAGGGGTGGAGCGGGAGGTCCGCAGTGCACGCCACGAATGTTGGGGCGGCGTATCCGCACGGTGCCGTTCAGTGTGCCACATGAGCGTCGCGGGTGAAGAGGTGCGTGATTTCGATCTGATGCGCGATGCATGGATGATGCAGTATGGCGAACAAGTCGAGATAGTGCGCCATGATCCGTCGCACGGGCAGCACACTCATCGAACAGGTAATCCTGCTGGCGGTCCTGAGCGGCTGCGCGGCGGTGGCGTTCGCCTCCGGGGTGCGGGCGATGGACACGGCCCACGTCCACGGTGCAGCGCAGGAAGTGGTGGAGCTGTTCGCCTTCGCCCGCGACCGTGCGATGGCCACGGGGACACGCACCGCGGTACGTCTCGACGTGCCAGGGCAGCGCCTCGTGATCCATGCCGACACCGATACGCTGGCACGGTTGGAGCTGCAGCGGGGCCATGCGGTACGACTCGAATCCACGCGCGACTCGATGGCGTACCTCGCCTCCGGGCTGGGCTTCGGCGCCGCGAACCTGCGCATTGTGCTGTCACGAGGCGCCAGTCGCGACACCATTCTGGTGTCGCGACTGGGACGTGTTCGGCGCTGAGGGGCCACGCGCCGCCCTGCGGCGCGCGCGACCGCCCGATGGTTCAGTCGGCTGAGGTGCCGAAGTCGAAGCCCGGCACGCTGACGCGCGGAATTTCCTGGCCAATCGTGCGCTCAATGGTCCGCACCATCCCGATCTCTTCGGCCGACATGAACGTGTAGGCGTCACCCGTCGAGGCGGCACGCCCCGTACGACCGATGCGGTGCACGTAGTCTTCCGGTTGCTGCGGCACATCAAAGTTGATCACGTGCGTGATCCCCGAGATATCGAGCCCGCGTTGCGCGATGTCCGTCGCCACCAGCACACGCAGCTTGCCGCTCTTGAAATCTTCCAGCGCCTTCATGCGGTCCTTCTGCGACTTGTCCGCGTGCATGGCGCCGGCATCAATCTTCGCGCGCTGCAGATCTTCCACTACGCGATCGGCGCCGCTCTTGGTGCGCGTGAACACCAGCACCGAGTCATGATGCGTGGCAGACAACAAGTGCACGAGCAGTTCGTTCTTCCGCTGGCGCGGCACAGGATAGACGGCGTGCGTGACCGTGGTGGCCGCGGCCGACCGGCGCCCCACCTGAATGACCACCGGCTTGCGCAGATACTTGCGGCTGAGCGCTTCCACTTCCGGCGGCATCGTGGCGCTGAACAGCAGCGTCTGGCGATAGCGCGGAATCTGTTCGACGATGCGATTGATCTGCGGCGCGAAGCCCATGTCGAGCATGCGATCCGCTTCGTCCAACACCAGCGTCTCGAGATACGAGAAGTCGACGTTCCGCTTCTCGAGGTGATCGAGCAGGCGGCCCGGCGTGGCGACCACGGCATCGACGCCGCGGCGCAGCGCTTTTTCCTGCGGCTCGTAGCCGACGCCGCCGAACACCGGAATCACATCCACCGGCGCGTACTTGGAATACTTGCGGAAGCTCTCTTCGACCTGAAGACAGAGCTCGCGTGTCGGTGTCAGGATGAGCACGCGCGTTCGGCGCGGCCCCCCCAACAGGCGATTGACGATCGGCAGCGTAAAGCTGGCCGTCTTGCCGGTACCGGTCTGCGCGAGCCCGATCAGGTCGCGCCCCTTGAGGGCGACCGGAATCGCATCACGCTGGATGGGGGTCGGGTGCTCGTAGCCGGCGTCGCGAATGGCGTCGAGCAATGGCTGGGCCAAGCCCAGGTCGGCGAACGTCGGCTCGCCGAGGGAGACTTCAGATTCTATCGCTGTCATGTGTTTGCGGGAAAACTAATCGACACCCACCCCGATCGGGGAGAATGGCTCAGATCAGTTCGACGCCGCGCCCCGAGAGGCGCGAGATCAGTCCCAGACGGAAGGTCACGTCCATAGACGCCCCTACCACCGCGTCCGGCTGGTCGTCGAGGGGCAGGACCGGCCACGACCAGGCCGGTACCGTCTCGGGCATCACGACGGAGCGCGGCGGGTGCCACAGCCCCTTGCGGTCGCGATCCTCCAGCAGGCGATCGAACAGCCGGTACCACCCGTCGTGCTTTCGGAGGAAACCCAGCCGCGCCATGAGCTCGAGCCACGCCAGAGCGGACGGCATGTCGGCGTCCATGATGTGCCGCGTGGCCAGGAGATCCCCCATCACGAAATGCGGCTGTTCCAGCAGGTGCGCACCGACCTGCTGCACCGGCGACTGCCGAGGCCACGGCTGGGTGAGATGCGTGAAGAGCCGGTCCATGAAGTCGTGATGCTCGCTACGGAACGCGGGCATGTACGCCAGCATGACCAGCAGATGGAAGGACGGGGCCGCGACCTCGGGGGGCAGCACGTGCTGGTTCCCAAGGCGGATCCACGGCTTCTGGGCCAGGGGCGACTTGAGGTACTCGTTGACACGTAGCACGAGACGGCGCGCGGCCCCGCGCAGTCGCGGATCCTGTTCGTAGCCGGCCTGCGCGAGCGCCGCAGCGGCCGCCTCACGCAGAATCAGTCGCCCGCGGAGAATCAGATCTTCGTCGTGATACGTGGGCATCATCTCGGCCAGGAACGACGGATCGTCGTCCTCGGCCAGCAAACGAAAGAGCAACCGCTTCGTCGCCGACATCCCCGGCCCTTCGGGGTCCCAGCCCAGCTCCAGCAGTCGCCGATAGGCCGGAATGGTGCCAACCCCCGCGAGACCGCCCGCCGTCGGCACGGTAAGCATGCCACCGGGCCATGTACCGTCCATGTCCTGCTGCATCAGCAGTTGCCACCCCTGCCGTGAGCCGTACGGCACCCGACGCAACTGGGCGCCGCCTGGATACTGGGCAACATCCAATAGCGCGCGGTACTGCACCGCGGGGCCAGCGCGCTCCAGCACGCGACAGATCGCGAACGTGGTGGGCAGAAGAACCGCTGGTGGCGTGGGCGGCGGCGGCGGCACGGCGATGCCGGCCAGCGACTCGCCAGACGAAAAACCGGCGGCGGGCGTGGACACAGTCCCGCCTGCTTGGGCCGGAGAGCGCTCGCTCGGTGGCGGATCGAACGCGGAGTGGGATGAAGGGACCGTCACAGAGGGCTATCTTACGACGTGGCGGGCATTTCGCTAGAGTCTCGCGCCAGTTTCCCTGCGCGGGGCGCCTTCTGATCACCGAATTTTCCACTTTTCGGCATGCGGAGCCTGTCGTCAATGCCCTTTCGCATGCGCATAACCTGTTAACGCTTTTGATAGGTTCCGCGTCTATCATGTTGAGGTAAGTGCCGCCGCGCGAATGCGTGGATGTCCGTGCCGGACGACCCCACCTCAGGACCCTACCGATGAAGACATCCCTTCGCATCCTCGTAGTCGCCGCGTCGCTCGCGGTTGCAGCTCCCCTCTACGCGCAGGGTGGCGGTGGTGGCGGTGGTGGCATGCAGATGACCCCCGAGCAGCGTATGGCGCGTCAGAAGGAGCAGCTGTTCGCCGGCATCACGCTCACGCCGGCGCAGTCCGCGCAGGCCGACACCATCATGATGAACGCGACGAAGAAGCAGGCCGAGGCCCGTGCGGCTGGCGTCGACATGCGTTCGCCGGAAGGTCAGGCCAAGATGGCCGAAATGAACGCCGATCGGAACAAGGCGCTCAAGGCGCTGCTGAACGCCGAAGGACAGGCCACGTTTGACAAGAACCTCGCCGCGATGCCGCAGGGCCGCGGTCGCGGCGGACTCTAAGCGTCACACGCACCACCTCGTCGGCAAGCACGGTTCGTCGACGACATCGCTGGTCACACGGGGGCGCCATACGGCGCCCCCGTGTTGCGTTTCGGCCATCCATCGAATGAAGCCACGCCAGCCACTGCCGTCGCTTGTCCGTGCGGCGCCGCGCCCCGAGATTGCGCGTTGACATGGCCGCCCCTCATGAGCCCTCCGAGCGCCCCGCGGCGCCCCCGTCCGGATCGGCCGCCGCGTCGCACCACGTCGCGCACGCGCGGTCCGTCCGCTGCCCCCGCTGTGGATCGCGCACCGGGACGTTGGACGGCGCACCATCCGCCGAGTCCGCCGTGCCCGACCGTTACTGCGGCTGCTGCGGCCTCGTGATTCCGGGTGGGACCTCCTGATGCGCGGTGAGTTCGTCGATCTGGCCGGCGCGCGGATGTACTGCTACGCGTTTGGATCACGCGGGGTCGGCGAGCCGATCGTCCTCATCCATGGGGCCTTCACCTCCTCGCATCTGTGGCAGGATCTGCTGCCCCGACTCCCCGAGGGACACCGCGTCTTGGTGCTTGATCTGCTCGGACACGGCCGCAGCGACCCGCCGGGAGGTGCGGCCATGACCATCGCCGCGCACGCCGAACGGGTGGCGCAGCTGTTGGACATCATGGGCGTACCGGTGGCCTCGCTGGTGGGCCATGGTATGGGGGCGGCCGTCGCGGCCGCCATCGCGCAGCGCCAGCCCACGCGGGTGGCGCGCCTCGCGCTGATCAATCCCACCATGTTGGCCGATACGCCGCGCGACGCCATGATCAGCGGGAGGCTGGCGCGTATCGCCGCGCTGCTCCCCCTGTGGCGATGGTTGGCGCCGGGTTGGCTGGCCTCGGCGTTGCACGCGTCACTCCTGCCCGCCTACGCGCAGCGCGATCGCGGGGCCCATTCGCTTGACGTGTATCTGCGGGGCTTTCGCACGCGCGACGGGCGGGACGCGGCCTGCGCGCAGCTGGCCGCCCTTCGCGCCTCGCGCGCCGATACCGTCAGCGCCCTGCAACCTGGCGCACTGCATGGCCCGGTCCTGCTAGCGGTTGGCCGGCTCGATCCGCTGCGCAGCGAATCGCGGACCGCGCGACTCACGACAGCACTCGCCGCCGCGACGCGGGGCGCCCTGTCCATCCACCGGCTTCCCGGCGTCGCGCACGTGGCCCCCGAGGAAGCGCCGGACCAACTGGGCGCGCTCATCACGGAACTGCTGACGCGCCCGCTCCCCACTCCATCTTCAGAGTCTCCCGATGATTGATCGACTTGCCGCGATGCGCGCCCTCGTGGCGAAGCAGCCCGAAAATCCGCTGGCCCGCTTCGGCCTCGCGAACGAGCTCCTCAAAGCCGGCGAACACGCCGAAGGCGAGCGCGAACTCGCGGCTTATCTGGCGCGCCACGACGACGAAGGGAACGGGTGGCTGCGCTACGCCGACGTGCTCCATGTGCTCGGACGCACGGACGAGGCGCGTGTGGCGGCGCAGCGCGGCATCGACGCCGCCCATCGGCACGGGCATGGCGCGCTCGTGGGCGACTTGGAGTCGCGCTTGGACGACTGGGCCTAGCGCCCTCGCGTGGCACCCTAGCCTAGCGCCCTAGCCTAGCGCCCTCGCGTAGCGCCCTAGAGCGCGCGCACTTCCTCGGCGGCTTCCAGCGCACGCCGGATGTCCGCCGACACCGCGCGCGCCTCCTGCGTGGCCTGCGTGTCGTCGCGCATCGCCGACCCGACACCCAACGTTTGCAACTTCACCAGATCGAAGCGCAGGGAGCGGAGCGCGACCGATGCGCTCTCGAGTTGGCGTTGCATGGTGCCACGCCGATCGAGCAATTCCTGCAACGACGCCTGCTGACGCGTCAGTAACGTCAGCCGGCGCTCGCGGTCCGGCGCGTGTTCCGGCTCGGCGCGCGTCATCGCAATGCGCGCGTCCAGCTGCGCCATCGCCTCGCCAGGCACGTCGCGTTCGAGCCGCTCCAATCCACCGGCCAACGACCCGATGCGCTCGAGCAGCGCCTCGGCGGTCGGTTCCACGTCGGGCACCATGGCCTTGTCTGCCGCCGACAACCGCGCCGCCGTCTCGCGAATGCTCAGGCGGTCGTCGACCGCGTTGCGAACGGTGCTGCCATGCCTCGACTGCAGGACCGCAGGGCCCGCGACGCGTTCCAGCGCCTCCGCCACCAGCGCACTGCGGGGTCGATCATCGGCGCGCGCCGCGATGGCCTTCCACCCGTCGCCCAGCGCCTCGCTCGGCGTCACACCGAGCCGACGCAGCTTGAGGAAGTCCATCATCAGCATCTGCGTGCTGGCGATGCCGACCAGTACGCTCGCGATAAACGGGACGACCAGAGCGGGAAGACTGAGCGACGCACCAATCGCAAACGTACCGCCCCCCACGATGGCGCTCCCCAGCACCCACGTGAGATGTCGTTTGAACGCTGGGGCGGTTCGCGCAATACGCTCCGCGCGCCCCGTCGGCGAATGGTGCGATGGAGCGTGCTGATCGGACAGCCGGTCGATGCGCGCGCCGCCATCCGCCTCGCCGTGCTGCGGCGCGTACGCGATGGCGCGAGGTGCCCAGTCTTCGGCGCGATGTCCAGCCTTCTCGGCATACGCGCGCTCCATGCGGCCCCGATCTCGGTCGCGATCGCGGTCGCGGTCGCGGTCGATCTGCTCATCGCGCACGCGCGGGAGCGCGGGCACGACCGGCTGAGGCGTATAGCCCGACGCCGCAGCGCTGCGATCCGCACGGAGCGACCCGTCCCGCTGCACACGCCGAAGCGCATCGCGCAACGCCAGCGCGCTCTCCCAGCGATCAGCCGGACGTTTGGCCAGACAGCGTTCGAGAATGCCAACCAAGGCCCGCGGCGCATCGGGCCGCATTGAGGCGAGGGGCGGCGGCGATTCGCTGACATGCTTGAGCAGCATGGCGGGCGTGGTGCTGGCCTCGAACGGCAACCGCCCGGCCAGCATCAAAAAGCCAACCACCCCCAACGAGTAGACGTCGCTGCGTCCGTCGACCTCTTTGTCGCCGGTGGCCTGCTCCGGACTCATAAACGCCGGTGTGCCGACGGCGACGCCGGTCTGCGTGAGCCGCGACCCGCCCTCGGCGGCGCGGGCAATGCCGAAGTCGGTCACCATGGCGCGCCCGGACTCGCTGTCGAGCAGGATGTTATCGGGCTTCACATCACGGTGCACCACGCCGCACGCGTGGGCGTACGCGAGCGCGTCGGCGGTCTGCTCAAGCACCGACGCGACGAACTCGAACGGCGGACGGGGATCCCGCACGAGTCGCGCCGCGACGCTGTCACCGCGCACGAGTCCCATGGCGAAGCAGACCATGCCGGCGTCTTCATGCACCGCGTAGATGGGCACGATGTGCGGATGATTGAGTCGCGCGGCGGTCTGCGCCTCGCGCACGAAGCGCTCGCGCACATCGAGCCGAAAGGCGAGATCCGGCGGGAGTACCTTGAGCGCCACCTGTCGCTGGAGCCGCACGTCTTCGGCCGCATACACCACGGCCATTCCGCCGCGGCCCAACTCCTCGCCGATGAGATACTGCTCGCCGAAGGCGGCCGTGACGCGATCGCGCAGCCGCGTTGCGTCGGCGGCGTTGGCAGCGCTGACAGCGGCTCGCCGTGCGTCGGTCATGCGAATACTCGATACGGGCGACGCGGGTACGTCACGCGACTACGCAGGCAACGTGGAGCGGACGGACGTCAGGTCGCGCACCTCGCCCGCGGCCCCCACGGCGATATCGACGTCACGCGCCAAGGCCATGGCTTGTTCTGCGATCAGGGTCACGCTTTGCACGGAGCTGTTCCCGGTCCGCAAGCGAACCAGATCCAGCCGCATGTTTTCGAGGGCGATCCGGCAACTCTCAATTTGCGCGCGACGTACCTCGAGCTTTCGTTCGGTGTCCACCACGGCGCGCCGATCGCGACGCAGCTGCGCCAAGCGCCGAACGCGCGCCTCGCTGTTGGTCGTGTCGAGCGGATTGGCTTCCGACTCCAGCACGCTGATTTCCCGATCAATCGCGGACGCCCGATCGGGGCCGGTGTCGCGTGCACTCCGCTCGACGTCGACGGCCATCAGCTCGATGCGCTGCACGAGCTCAACCGCCGTCGCCCCGACATTCGGGATGCGCCCGCGTTCGGCGGCGGGGATGGTGTCGAGCAGTCGCCGGATTTCATCACGGTCTGCGCGCGCCTGTCGCACCGCGTTCAGATACGACCCGAGTTCATCGTCGCGCGCCGGCGCGGCGGACGGCGCCGATCCTCGACGCGGCGAGCCGGTCGGGCGTAGCGCCATCGACCCACCAACCGGTGTCGGCCCCATGGGCGCCAGCACTCCGCGCAACGGGTTGCTGTTCAGTCGTCCTTCCGCGCGCAATTCGTCGCGCTTCTTGCGGCTGAACGTGGCGTGCACCGAGTCCACGAAGTCGGAGATGACCTCGCCCAGCATGCGATCGCGCGGCTGCCGCAGCACATCATGCCAGTCGTAGCCGTTGCTCCAGAGCTTGGCATACTTCCACGCCATGACCACGGTCCACATCGTGGTCACGCTATAGAAGTTGCTGTTTCCGAACACGCTGACCAACACGAACGCGCCGTTCACGAAGAGGTACGGTCCAAGCGACTTGCGGAACTTGCGCACCTGCGGCACGTCCCACCGCGCGCGCTCTTCCAGACCGGGCTCGTAGGACTCGTCGGCCATGGGGCGCGGATACGCGCCGCCCATGCCCGCGAGTGGGGCCGCGACGGACGGCGCGACGCCCGTGCGCGACGAGTAGGCGGGCGCAACGTAGCCGCGGTTCGCCGATGCATTGGTGGAGCCGCCAGGCAGCCGCATGCCACCGATGGGTGCCCCATTGAACATGATGGGCTTCTCGCCCCCCATGGTGCCGGCGGGGATCGGCGTGTGCGGGACCACGCCGCTCTTCATGGCCTGCACCAATTCGCCGGCCGTTTGAAAACGCTGTTCGGGCGACTTCTCGAGCAACCGCATGACGATGCGCGCCAGATCCGGCGGCACATCGTGACGCCGTTGATCGACGGGCACCGGCATTTCGGCCAGATGCTTGACCAACAGCGCCGGCGTGGTGTTACCGATGAAAGGCGGCTCCCCCACGAGCATTTGATACGCGACCACGCCCAGCGAGTAGAGATCGCTGCGGGCATCAAGGTCGCGGTCGCCCGAGGCCTGCTCCGGCGACATGTAGGCGGGCGTGCCGATCGCGATGCCCGTCGCGGTCAGTCTCGGCGTGTCGCCGCTGTCGGTGATGGCGCGGGCAATACCGAAGTCGGTGACCAACGCGCGACCATCAATGGCATCGACGAGAATATTGTCGGGCTTGATGTCGCGGTGGATCACCCCGCGCGCATGCGCGTAGGCCAGCGCCTCGGCGACTTCCTGTAACCATCGACGCGTGTCGTCGATGGGGAGGGGTCCGCGTTTCTGGAGCTGCGTGGCGAGATTGTCCCCGTCGACGCAGGCCATGACGAAGAACACCAGGTTCCCAACCTCGTCGACCGAGTAGATGGGGACGATGTTCGGATGGCTGAGCTGCGCGGCCGTTTCCGCTTCGCGGAGGAAACGCGAACGCACTTCGCGCCGGAACGACAGTTCGGGCGGCAGAATCTTGATGGCGACATGGCGCTTCAAGCGCTTGTCGCGCGCCCGATAGACGATACCCATCCCACCGCGTCCGATCTCTTGATCCACCTCATAGGTGGCACTCAGCGCTTGTTCGACGTGCGCGCGGAGTTCAAGATCCTCGGAGAATTGGGCGGCTGAGTCGGGCACTCGCTGGGGATCGAAGGGGGCCAGTTCCTGTTCCGAAGTGTAGCACGGAGCTAGGGGCGGCGACAGCATGACAACGACGGACGGTGCGTGGGACATTCCGGCCGTCCCGGCAGTCAACCGACATTCCGTACGTCAGGCGGTCAGCAATAAGTTGCAAAGACTGCCGCGATGGCGTAAACCCGACGGTGCGAAACGTGCCCTCATGAGGGTATCTCCTCCTTTCGACAGGAATCGTTCATTATGGGCCATCGTCAGACTCTCCCCGTTCTGCCTCTGCGCGGAACCGTCATGTTCCCCGGCATCACCGCGCCCATCGCGGCGGGCCGCCCCGGCACCCTGCGTGCCATTGAGAATGCGGTCAAGGGCGATCGGCTGGTCTTTGCCGTCGCCCAGCGTGATAACTCTGAGGAACCCACCTCGGACATTCTGTTCACCACCGGCGTGATCGCCCGTATCGGGCAGATCCAACGCGGGCTCGGTGGCGTCCAGCTGCTGCTGCAAGGCGAGCAGCGCGCCACGGCGCTGCACTATTCCGAGCAGGACGGTCATCTCGTCGCGGTCATCGTGCCTGCCGAAGAGATGATGCCGCTTGACCCGAAGGATCCAGCGTTCGAGGCGCTCCACAAAGAAGCCCGCGAACGCGCGGCCGAGCTCGGTGAGAAGCGGGGACTGCCGGAAGAGGTCGTGCATCAGGTGCTCGACTCCGTCGACGATCCCGGCAAGTTCTCCGACCTCGTCGCCGGCTACATCGAGCTGACCGTGCCGGAAAAGCAGGGGCTGCTGGAAACGCTCTCCGTCGAGGAGCGGCTTCGCCGAGTGCTCGTGCATGTGCAGCGCCAGATCGGGCTGCTGGAGGCGCAGGAAGACATCAAGTCGCAGGTCCAGGAAGAGCTCGGAGAACGGCAGCGCGAGATGTTTCTGCGCGAGCAGCTCAAGGCCATCCAGAAGGAGCTGGGCGACGACGATCAGTCCAAGGAAATCACCGAGCTGCGTGAGAAGCTCACGAAGCTTGAACTGCCCAAGGAAGCGCGCGCAGAAGTGGAGCGCGAGATCGGACGCCTTGAGCGTGCGGGACGCGAGTCCATGGAAGCGCAGGTCATCCGCACCTATCTAGAGTGGATTGCCGAACTGCCGTGGAGCAAGCGCTCGGATGATCATCTGGATCTCGCGCGGGCCGGTGAGGTGCTTGAGGAGGACCACTACGGCCTCAAGGACGTGAAGGATCGCATCCTCGAATTTCTGGCGGTGCGTCACCTTCGTGCGCGTCAGGTGGCCGACGAAATTGCAACAACCGGCGAGTTCCCGGCGGCGAAGCTCAAGGGGGATGGCGCCGAACCGGCGCCCGCGACGAGCAGCAGCGAGACGGATCGTCCCATTACCGACACGCGCGAAGCGAAAGCGCGCGCGATGGCGCGTGGTCCGATCCTGCTCTTCAACGGACCGCCGGGCGTCGGCAAGACGTCCATCGCCAAGTCCATTGCCCGTTCGCTCGGGCGCGAGTATGTGCGTGTATCACTGGGCGGCGCGCGTGACGAAGCCGACATTCGCGGCCACCGTCGCACCTACGTGGGCGCCATGCCCGGCCGCATCATTCAGGGGATGAAGCAAGCCGGTACGAAGAACCCCGTTTTCTTGCTGGACGAAGTCGACAAGCTCGGGCAGTCGTATCAGGGCGATCCCTCCAGCGCGCTGCTGGAAGTGCTCGATCCGGCACAGAATGATTCGTTCACCGATCACTACCTCGGCGTGCCGTTTGACTTAAGCGAAGTGCTGTTCATCGCGACGTCTAACTTCATCCAGAACATTCCCGGTCCGCTGCTGGACCGCATGGAAGTGGTGGAGTTCAGCGGCTACACGGAGCGCGAGAAGAAGGAAATCGCGAAGACGTATCTCATTCCGCGTCAGCTTGAGGAATCGGGACTCGCTGGACGTGAACTCTCGTTCACGGACGAAGCGGTCATGAAGGTGATCAGCGAGTACACCCGCGAGAGCGGCGTCCGTCAACTCGAACGGCAGCTCGGCGCCGTTTCACGCAAGGTCGCGCGTCGTGTGGCCATGGGTGACACGGCGGCGATTGATGACAAGATCATCAGCGCCGAAGAAGTGCGCGAACTGCTGGGACGCCCGCGCGTGCATCCAGAGCGTGCGGCTGAGCACGACGAGGTGGGTATCTCCACCGGCATGTACTACACGCCGATGGGTGGTGACATCATGTTCGTTGAGGCGAGTATCCGCCGCGGCTCCACGCGTCCGCGAAAGGATGAGGACGGGGAGTCCCTGCGCGTCGGACCGATCTCGCTGATTCTGACGGGACAGTTGGGCGACGTGATGAAGGAGAGTGCGCGCGCCGCGCTCACCTACGCGACGAACAACGCCGAGTCGCTGGGGATTCCGGCCGACCGCGTGGCCTCAGCCAGTGAAGCGCACATTCACGTGCCGGCGGGGGCCATTCCGAAGGACGGGCCCAGTGCGGGCATCGCCATCGCGCTCGCGTTGGTCAGCGAAATGTCCAACCGCAAGGTGCGGCGCGACGTGGCGATGACGGGTGAGATCACGCTGCGTGGTCGCGTACTCCCCATTGGCGGCGTGAAGGAAAAGGTGCTTGGCGCACACCGCGCGGGTATCAAGGAGATCATTCTCCCGAAGGCCAACGAGGCGGATCTTGAGGATGTGCCGGAAGAAGTGCGTCAGCTGCTGACATTCCATCCGGTGGAGACGTTGCGCGATGTGCTCAGCATCGCACTGGTGGACAGCGGACGCCACACCAACGCCGCGATTGAAGAGCTGATCGGCGTGTAAGCGGCGAATGCACAACGCGCACGGCGTGGGCGATCAGCCTATGCCGTGCGCGTTTGTGTATGCTGCCGATGACGAAGAGCGTGAGGTCGGTCGTGCCAACGACCGTGTTGACGCGGCTCCGAGCACGGCTCCGTCTCAGTACCCGATGGGCCCGAACCGAAAGAGATTCCACGGCCAGACCGCGGCGCCCGGTTCGGTGCCCTCGAGATACCACTCCATGTAGCGCCGATCGCTTGGCGTCTTGGCATCCGACGGCTTACCACTGTCGCGATCGAGCTCAACGCTCACCAGGCCTGGTGGCGGCATCCACACGGCGCTCGCGCGACTGCCGTAGGCGCTGGCTAGGATCTGTCCGGCGATCGGTGCCGCCAGCGTGCCGCCCACCGCGCCGGGAGAAATCATGGACGGCTTGTCGAAGCCCAGCCAGACGCCGGTGACGAGCTCCGGTGTCATGCCGACAAACCACACGTCGGTGTTGTCGTTGGTGGTGCCCGTCTTCCCCGCCACGGGGATGCGCGCCGGCACGGAGCGGCGGATGGCCGTGGCCGTGCCGCGCGCGACGACGTCCTGCATCATGTCGCGCATGATGAAGGCCACGCGCGGGTCCATGGCCGGCTGCGGCGCGGTCGTGGGCGGCGTGTACACGGTGCGGCCGCTGCGATCCTCCACGCGTAGGACAAAGCGCGGGGCCACCGCCATGCCGCCGTTATCGAACGTGGCGTACGCGGCCACAAAGTCGAGCGGCTGCACCACCGACGCGCCGAGGGCGCTGGACGGATACGGCGCGATGGGCGCGCGCAGGCCCGCGCGGCGCGCGAGCGCAATGACCGAGTCCATGCCGACCCCCATGGCCAACTGCACGGCCACCGGGTTGCGCGACTGCGTCAGCGCCTCGCGCATGGTCATGAGCCCCTTGAAGGCGTTGTCGGCGTTCTCGGGGCTATACACCTGACCGTTGGCCAGACGAATGTGCAGCGCCGAGTCGGCCACGATACTGCTGGCCGTCATCCCCTGCGCCAACGCTTGCGCATATACGAATGCTTTGAACGACGAGCCGGGCTGGCGGTTGCCGTCCACGGCGCGATTGAACGACGAATGCGCGTAGTTCCGTCCGCCGACGAGTGCACGCACGTCGCCGGTGGCCGGATCGAGCACGACGGCGGCGCCTTCCAGACACGCCTGCACTTTCGCGCGTGCGCTCTTGGCGGCATCGGCTGTCGCCCCCAGCGCGCACGGCACGCCGCGGAATCCCGGGCGTGTCTCCACCTCGTCGAGCCCGTCGGAGATGGCGCGTTGCGTGGCGGCCTGCAGCGCGGGGTCGATGGTGGTGTGAATGCGATAGCCGCCCTGCCCCACCGGCACGTTCGCACGCTCGAGCTGCACCCGGACGACGTCGACCACCCAGGGCGCCGGTGCGTTACCGCCACTCACGGTCCGAATGGGCTCGCGCTGCGCGGCATCACGCTGCGCGGCAGTGATGTATCCCTGCTCGGCCATGAGCGCGAGCACCGTATTGCGCCGCAGCTTGTTCCGGTCCGGATAGCGCGCCGGATCGTACTGCACGGGGCTTTTGGGCATGGACGCCAGCGAGGCGGCCTCCGCCAGCGACAGCTCGGCGGCGCCTTTGCCGAAGTACTGCCGAGCGGCCATTTCGATGCCGAAGGCGCCGCGACCGAAGGTGATCTGATTGAGGAACGCCTCGAGAATCTGCTCTTTCGAGTAATGCCGTTCCATTTCGCGCGCGGCCTGCTGCTCACGCAGCTTGCGTACGGGCGACTTGTCCCGCCGATCGATCAGGTCGGGGTGCATGTTGCCGACGAGCAACTGCGTGATCGTGCTCGCCCCGCGGAGATTGCCCTTGGTGACGGCGTCCTTGAGCGCACCGGCGACGCCGACGAGATCCACGCCGTCATGCTGATAGAAGCGTTTGTCTTCCACCGCGATGAACGCCTGCCCGACATAGCGCGGCAACCCGCGAATGGGTACGCTCAGGCGTCGCTCCCGACCGATGACGCCAATGACGCCACCATCGCGACCGAGCACCAGCGACACTTGGGGCGGCGGCACGATCTGCCATGCCTGTCCGGTGGCAGCGGCGGGCTGCGACGCCACCGGTGGCTGCGTGCGGAGAACGTCGATCGCCGCCGTGGCGACAGCGTAGACCGGTACGGGCGGCTCGAATGGGGGGATGAACGGCATCGTGGTGCAAAATACACCAGCCGGCATCAGTTGATCGCGCGGACGTTTCGTCACAGCTTCCACGCATGCCCGGTGACCCGATCCGCCCACTTACGCTCGCCATCTGCCAGTTCGCCCCTCGTAAGGGGGACACGGTGGCCAATCTGCAGCGACTCGGGGCGTTGTGCGCCCAAGCCGCGTCGCTTGAGCCGCGCCCGCAGATCATCCAGTTCCCCGAGACCGCGCTCTCCGGGTATTTCGTGGAAGGCGGGGTGCGCGAGGTGGCCTGCACGGCCGGTGCCCTCGCCAACGACCTCGATGACGCGTATCGCACGGCCTGCGCCATGGCGCACGTGCCGACGGTCGCCGTCGACGTAGTGGTGGGCTTCTACGAACGGTGGCGCGACACGCTGCACAATAGCGCCGCCTATATCACCATCGGCCTGGATGACGGGCCGCCGGTGCTGCGCCATGTGCATCGCAAGAACTTCCTGCCCACGTACGGGCTGTTCGACGAGGAGCGTTTCGTAGAGCGCGGCACCGACATCCGCGCCTTCGAGACGCCGTGGGGACGCGCCGCGATTCTGGTCTGCGAAGATGCGTGGCACTCGATGTCGGGACTCATCGCGGCGCTCGATGGCGCGCAGTTGGTGTTCATCTCGTCGGCCGCACCCGCCCGCGGGCTCTGGCCGCGTGATGACGGGATTCCGGGTCCGTACAGTGCGGCGCGCTGGGAGCGCTTGATTCGCGACATCGCCGAAGAACACGGCGTGTTCACCAGCTTTGCCAACCTCGTCGGCACCGAAGGCGGCAAGCGCTTTTTCGGGACGTCGCTGGTGGTCGGCCCGGGCGGTGATGTGCGATCGCGCGCGCCCGTGTGGGATGAAAGCATGAGCCTCATCACGATTGATCTCGATGATCTCGTGCGTGCCCGCGCCGACGCGCCGCTCTTAAGCGACATTCGCGTAGCGCTGCCGCATGTGCTGGAGAACATCCGGCAAGTGCGGGAGCGCACGTCGGTCACGCTCTCGTACGACGGCGCGGAACCGGTGGCCGAGGATCTGCTGCGCGGCGCGCGCGGCTTTACAACGGGTGAATTCCCGATTCCGAACATGCCGCCCGCGTCCATCGACATCGTTGGTCGGATCGGGCGGGAGGCCTTACCGGTCATCCGGCAGACCATGCGCGACCACGGCGGTCCGCCGCCACTGGCCATCGATCCCGTACTCACCGAGCAGTGGCTGACGGGGTTCCTGCGCGAAGAGTTCACGCGTCGTGGCTTTACCAAGGCCGTGGTGGGGATGTCGGGTGGTGTGGACTCCGCCGTGACCGCGTATCTCGCGGTGCGCGCCTTGGGTGCCGAGAACGTCATCGGCGTGCGGTTGCCGTATCGCACCTCCAGCGTGGAATCGCTGGAGCACGCGCAGCTGGTCATCGATGCGCTTGGCATCGAATCGCGCACCATCGACATCAGCGGAGCGGTGGACGGCTACCTCACGTTCGAGACGGACGCGGATCAGGCACGGCGCGGCAATGTGATGGCCCGCACGCGCATGATCGCGCTCTTTGATTTGTCGGCGCGATATCGCGCGTTGCCGCTGGGCACCGGCAACAAGACGGAGCGTCTCTTCGGCTACTTCACGTGGCACGCCGATGATTCGCCACCGGTCAACGCCATCGGTGATCTGTACAAGACGCAGGTGTGGGCGCTGGCACGCCATCTGGGTGTGCCCGATGTCATCGTCACGAAACCCGCGACGGCCGACCTCATCGTCGGCCAGACGGATGAGGCCGATCTCGGTATCAGCTACGCACGCGCGGATGAAATTCTCAACGGCCTCCTGCATGGCTTTACGCACGAGGCCATGCGGGCGCGCGGTTTTCATTCCGACGAACTGTTTCTGGTGGAACGACGGTTAGCGACCACCCACTGGAAGCGCCGTCCGCCGGCAACGGCACTGGTGAGCCACAGCGGGATCGGCGAATCCTATCTCCGGCCGGTGGACTACTAGGACGTCCGTGATGTACATCTGACGGCGCCCATTGCCGTCAGATGTACATCGCCGCCGGATCGAGTGTTGCGAGCTCCACGCAGAGCGCGCTGATACGCGACACCGCCTGCGCCACAAACGCAGCGCCCTGCTCGGCGGTCGCCTCCTGCGGGTTACCGACCCCCGTGTCGTCGGTGACCTGCGTCCATCGCCGTGGGATCCAAGCCCACCCGGCACGCACGCCGTCGAGCACACTGCGTCGCGCGTGCCCCTGGCCCCACGTCGCGCGATCGGCCACCAGGTGCGGCGCCACGTGTAACACGGCCGCCGTTTCCAACGCGCCCGCGTGGTCCCCGGGCTCGGCAAAGAGCGCGTGATCACCCGCCTGCCACCAGTTGACGATAACGAGCAACAGCGTCGTCTCGGGTTGCAGCTCTCGCACGAGCGCCCGCAGTTCATTGCCACCGTGCGCATTGAGCAGCACCAACGCGCGCACCCCGTGCGGCTCGAGACTGCGCACCATATCGCGCAGCAGCATGAGCTGTGTGGAGGGCATGACGTTGAGCGTCATGGGGAGATCCAACTGCGTGGTGTTGACGCCGAACGGCATGGCCGGAAGCGCCGCCACGCGCACGTCACGCTGTGCGCACGCGGCGGCCACACGCGCCGCGACCTCGCGACCCAGCATGGTGTCGGTGCCGTAGGGCAGATGCGTGTTGTGCGCTTCGGTCGCGCCCCAGGGCATGAGGGCGACGGGCCATGGCGCCGAGCGGACCGCGGGCCACGCGAGTTCCTCGAGGACACCGGGACGCGGGGCATCGCGCATGGCGTCGGTCACTGACGCACCGACGCGAAGGTGTCGCACTGGCTCGCATCGCCGGACTCGAATCCGCGCGTGAACCAGCGTGCGCGGTCGGCGGACGATCCGTGCGTAAACGTTTCCGGATTCACGCGGCCGCCGCCCATGCGCTGCAAGCGGTCGTCGCCGACGGCCGCGGCGGCCTTCAGCCCGGCGGACAGATCACCCGCCTCAAGCTGACCGTATTGCGCCGCGTGGAAGCCCCACACGCCCGCATAGCAGTCGGCCTGCAGCTCCATCGCCACCGACAGGCGATTCGCGCTCGCTGGGTTGGCCCGTTGTGCCGCGCGCAACTTGCGTTCGGTGCCCAGCAGATTCTGCACATGATGTCCGATTTCATGCGCCAGCACATAGGCCTGGGCAAACTCGCCCGGCGCACCGAACTGTCCTTTGAGCTGATCGAAGAACGCCAGATCGAGATACACCTTTTGATCGCCGGGGCAGTAGAACGGCCCCGTGGCCGCTTCCGCGAATCCGCACGCCGACGTGATGGCATCCCGGAAGAGCACGAGCTTCGCATCGCGGTACCGCGGGACCTCGCGCCCCCACTCCGACTGCGCACTGTCCAGCACCATGGAGAGGAGCTGCACCGTGTTCTCCTCGCCGGCATCCTGCACGGGCGCCGCGCGCCCCGAGGAGACGGGCGCGGAGGCCTCCGGGACGCCGCCGCTGGGCAATCCGCCAAGACCGCTGACGAGGTCCTTCTTGAGGATCACACTCAGTACGATGAGCACGAGGAGACCGCCCAGCCCCATGCGCCGTCCGCCGCCACCGCCGCCGCCACGAAACCCACCGCCGGACGACGGGTCGGCACCACGCTGATCCTCGAGATTTTGACTACGCCCGCCGGGAGTCCACCGCATTCAGGGCACCGATGTTGGTGTGAGGGACAGGAAATCGTAGTCGTCCGCGCCGACCGCTTTGAGCCATACAATGATCTCGCTGATCCGCTGCGGCGGGAAGATGCCCCGCTCACCGCGGATCCGTCGCACCAGATGGACGTCGCGACCGTCTTGCGTCCACGTGGACTCGTAGCGCCCGAAGAAGCTGGTGGCCACGATGTTCTTGGGCAGCTCCGCTTTCCATCCCGCGGGCACGGTGATGTGCAGATCCGTGACGGTTTCGAGCTGCCCTAGGATCTGCGATGCATCGATCGGGAACAGGCGCAGCGTGCGGGACTCGAGATCGCGCGCAAGGTTCTTGAAGCCACGCGCGGGCCCGCGGAAGACGGCGTTCATGCTGAACAATCGCGACGTACCGACCGACTTGAGCACGTTGTCCGCGTGGACGTCGTACGACAGCGCGGTCGTGGCCGCGAGATCATGGCCATCAAACGCGACCAGCCCGGAGGCGGTTGCATCGGTCGCGAACAGGCGCTGCGCGAGGGCCTTCTGCATGCCGCCGCGCCGCGCGGAATCCAGCGGTGCGCCGAAGGCGTTGCGCATCCCGGCGGCGACGCTCCCACGCGCCTCTTCAGAGACATGCGCCTCCACGTGTCCCGCGGTATCGAGCGTCAACTGCAGGCGCAGTGTGGAGCCATTGGCGTCGATGGGTGATTGCGGGAAGCGGACGTTCTGCGCGCGCCCGTCCGGCATCACGACAATACCAAACTGTCCTTGATACGGTTCGGGGATGGTACCGTAGGGCACGAACTCCGCCGTCAGATCGGTGAACGTCCAGCCGGTGCCTTCCTGCACCGCCGCAATCGCATGATTGAACTGGTAGATGGACGGCAGCTCGGGATCGGGCTTGCCACCAAGCGAGAGCAGCACCGGATTGGCGGCGATGCGATAGCGGCGCAGCGCGGCGACAAACAGCGTCGCCTTGTCCTTACAGTCACCGAATCCCGAGGCCAGCACGTCGGCCGGCGCGCGCGGCTGATAGCCACCGATGCCGAGGGACACGGAGACGTAGCGAACATCCTGCGCCACCCAGCGATGCACCGCGCGAATGGTATCGAGTCGCGTGCGGGCACCGCTGGCCCGCACGAGCGAATCGATGCGCGTCGCGACGAGGGGCGTGATGGTATAGCGATCACGCGCAAGCGCGGCGTACCATGCCGCGATGTCATTCCAGCTATCGGGCGACGCCACGCCGATCGACATCACGACGCCGTTCGAGTCGGCCGCGAAGGGCTCCGCGCGGATGGGCTGCAGGTCGCGCGCTTCCCACGTCGCGACACGACGTCCCGCCGTCGTCACGTCGTTGCGCCGGAAGGTCAGGTTGCGTTCGACGATGCGCGGTGTGTAGCGCTCGGGTACGTCGAGCACGAAGCGCGTGCGCACGACGGGGAGCACACTGTTGATCGTCCACGCGGCCAGGAAATCACCGACGCGATACGGGGCGTTTTCGGTGAGGGTGTACTGCACGTCGAGGATGGTGCCGACCGCCACACCGGACAGGGAGACGCGACGCACGCGCTGCTCCTGATAGACCGGATTGGACAGCTGCGCGGCGACGTCGGATTCCTGCTCCTGCGCCGGCTTGTCGCTGAGCACCTCGCCGGTGGGCGTCAGTACCCGAATCCAGTCGACGGTCAGCGTCTGATGGGAACGCGCGTAGCCAAAGGCGCGCTCGGAGAGTCCGCGCACAACGGCCGGATCGAGAATCTGGTACACCTGTCGCGCGCGTTTGAGCGCCCGTCCGTCGGCCTCAACCCGATTGATCGACTCATCCAACAGCACGACGTAGGGCCGACCGGCAAATCGGGCGGGATCAACGGCGAGTCGCACGATCGAATCCGACGGCGCGGCGGCGAGAGGCGGCGCGGGGCGCTGCGCGCCGAGGGCCAGCGGTGTGACGGCGAGCGGTGTGACCGCGAGCGCGCCCGCGACAATCCAGTGACGAAGTGGCATGGAGAACAGTGGACGCGGGCGACCGTGAAGTCCATGCACCGCGGCGGCTACTCCTTCATGCCACTGTTTCGCAGCGGGTCGCGCAGCATACTGCCGATGCGTGCCGCCATCGCGTCCAATTGCTGACGGTTGGGCATGGTGGACTCGGGGAACGGCAACGGGACGTCGAAGCCGTCGCCGCTCCGTCGCGGGATGAGGTGAATGTGATAGTGCATCACATTTTGGCCGGCCGCCGCGCCCGAGTTCACGACGATGTTCATGTCCGTCGCGCCTGAGGCGGCTTGTACCACGGGTATCAGCTTGGCCGCGACTTCGTACAGGTGAGCCCCGACACGCCGGGGAATGTCTTGCAGAATCTCGTAGTGATCGCGCGGCACCACGAGCACGTGACCGGGATTCACCGGCTGGATGTCCAGAAAGGCGATCGCGGTGGCGTCCTCGTAGACGATGGAGACCTCCGCGGCACCGCGAATCAGGTCGCAGAAGGCGCAGTGGCCGCTGGTCGGCGTCATGGGAGCGGTAGGTGCATGCATATATGCAAAGTGCGGTGGGAACCCGACTGAGGCAAGAATGTTCGCGTAGCGTGCGCGACACGCTATTTTCCGGTGTTGTCTCCTGCCTCCCCGAGATCGACTACCGATGGCCATTTCGACCCGCCCGAGCCGCGCCCGCAAGGGCCCTGCCGCTGAGCTCTCTCGCGCACTGCCGCTTTCCCGCGAGCAGTTGCTGCATGCATACCGAACGATGTACCTGTCGCGTCGCATCGACGACAAGGAGATCCAGCTCAAACGCCAGAATAAGATCTTCTTCCAGATCTCCGGCGCGGGTCATGAAGCCGTGCTCGTGGCTGCCGGCCTGGTGCTGCGCGCGACGCACGATTGGTTCTACACGTATTACCGCGATCGCGCGCTCATGCTGATGCTCGGCATGACGCCCAACGAAATGCTCTACAGCGCCGTCGGCGCCGCGGCCGATCCAAACTCGGGCGGCCGCCAGATGCCGAGCCATTGGGGGCACAAGGCGCTCAACGTCGTGTCAGCGTCGTCCCCCACCGGCACGCAGTTCCTGCAGGCCGTCGGTGCCGCCGAAGGCACGATGCGCGCCAAGCTGATGGGCATCACCGACGGGTTCGCCGACGACGAAGTCGTTCTCGTCTCCACTGGCGACGGCACGACCAGCGAAGGCGAGTTCTGGGAGTCGCTCAACACCGCATCGAATCTCAAGCTGCCCATCGTGTATTTGGTGGAAGACAACGGCTACGCGATCTCGGTGCCGGTGGAAGTGAACACCGCCGGTGGATCCATTTCGAAGCTCGTGGCCTCGTTCCCGGGGCTCTATGTGCAAGAGGTGGATGGGTGCGATCTGTTCGCCTCGCTCGAGACCATGCAGCGCGCGGTGGCCTATGCGCGCGAGCGGAAGGGACCGGCGCTGGTACATGCGAAGGTGATCCGCCCGTACTCGCACTCGCTCTCGGACGACGAAGTGTTCTACCGTCCGGCGGCCGAACGTGAAGCCGATGCGCTGCGCGATCCGCTGACCACGTTTCCGGCGCTCCTCGTGCGCGAGGGCGTGGCGACGGAAGCGGAACTCGAGGCCATTCGCGAGGTCGTCGATGCGGAGCTGTTGCTGGCCACCGACGACGCGCTGGAGCAGCCGCAGCCCGACGCGAGCACCGTGCACTTTGCCGTATACTCGCCCGACGTGGACCCGACCAGCGCGGCGTTCGACACGGAGCACGATCCGCACTTCGTCGGCGAACCCACCACGATGGTGGAGTTGCTGAACGCCTGCATGCGCGACGAGATGACGCGGAACGAGCGTATGCTGGTCTTCGGCGAAGATGTGGCCGACGTCTCGAAGGAAGCGTATCTCGGCAAGGTCAAGGGCAAGGGCGGTGTCTTCAAAGTCACGCACGGCCTGCAGACCAAGTTCGGCGGTGCGCGCGTGTTTAACTCGCCGCTCGCCGAAGCGAACATCGTCGGTCGCGCGATTGGACTGGCGCACCGCGGATTCAAGCCGGTCGTCGAAATTCAGTTCTTCGACTACATCTGGCCGGCGTACATGCAGATCCGCGACGAGTTGGCCACCATGCGCTGGCGCTCGAACAACGCGTTCAGCGCGCCGGTGGTCATTCGTACGACCTACGGCGGGTACATCCGCGGTGGCATCTATCACTCGCAGACGGGTGCGTCGCTGTTCACGCATACGCCCGGCCTGCGCGTGGTGTGCCCCAGCAATGCCCTCGATGCACACGGCCTGCTGCGCACCGCCATCCGCTGCGAAGATCCGGTGCTCTTCCTTGAGCACAAGCACTTGTACCGCCAGACGTACAACAAGGGCCGCTATCCGGGTCCGGAGTTCATGATTCCGTTCGGCAAGGCGCGGACGGTGCGTGAGGGCACTGATGTCACCGTCGTCACCTACGGCGCGACCGTGCAGCGTGCCCTGGTTGCGGCCAACCAGATCGCCGAGGAGGGCGGGCCGAACGTCGAAGTGATCGACCTCCGCACGCTCTCGCCGTGGGATCAGGAGGCCGTGTACGCGAGCGTGAAGAAGACCGGACGCGTGATCGTCGCGCACGAAGACAGCTTGTCCTGGGGATACGGGGCCGAGATCGCCGCCCGCATCGCCGACGACTGCTTCGCGTGGCTGGATGCCCCGGTCAAGCGGATCGCCAGCACCGACACGTTCGTCGGCTATGCGCCGCAGCTTGAAGATGCGACGCTCCCGCAGGTGGAGACGTTCCGCGCGGCCTACGTGGAACTCGCCGCGTACTGAGCAGGTGTCAGTGAACACGAACGGCGAACCGCTGAGTCCTCGGCGGTTCGCCGTTTGTTCTTCTGTCGTCCACGCGTAGTCGCAAGGAATGCTTATGACGTACCGCCGCCGGCTGTTCACGCTCGCCTCGATGGCTCTCGCCGTGTGCGGCGTATCGGCCATGGCCTCCGCGCAGGTCGTGCGGGGCACCGTGGTGGACGCCACCGATCATCCGGTCTCCGGAGTGGTGGTGGTGCTGCTGGATTCGGCGCAGACGGCCGTGGCGCGCGCGCTCACCAATGATCGCGGCGAGTATCGCGTCGCCGCGCCGCACGCGGGCACGTACCGCCTCCGCACGCTGCGCATCGGCTTTCAACCCTCGGTGACCGCACCCAAGGTGCTGGCCGACGGCACCGTCAGTAGCGAACGGTTGGTGCTGGACGGCGTCCGCGTGGCGCTCGAGGCCATCCGCGTCGTCGAACGCAGCGCCTGCGGCCGGCAGAGCACGGCGGAGTCCGGCGCCATTTTATCGGCGTGGGATCAGGCCATGACGTCCATTGCCGCGACCTCGCTGACCTCATCGGGGCGGGGGCTGACGGCCACCACCATGCAGATCGAGCGCACGATGGAGCCCGACGGGCGCAAGATCCGCTCGCAGGGCGCGCGCGTGCGCACGGACTACGTCACGCAGCCGTGGAAGTCGTTGCATCCGGACACGCTGCGGCGACGCGGCTATACGCAGACGGACGCCGCCGACTGGACGACGTTTTACGCGCCGGGGCTGGACGTGCTGGTCTCGTCGCCGTTTCTCGAGGACCATTGCGTGCGGCTCGTGGCCGCGGCGGATACCACCGAAATCGGCGTGTCCTTCGAACCGACGCCCGAGCGCCGTGCCCTCTCAGAGATTCGTGGCACCGTCTGGCTCGCACGCGGCACCGCCGAGCTGCGGCGTCTGGATTTTTCCTTCACCGCCGGTGCCACGGCCATTCGCGATTTCGCGGCGGGCGGCTCGATGGGATTCACGCGCCTGCCCGATGGCTCCATCGTGATCTCGTCGTGGGAGATCCGGATGCCGCAGTTGGTCAAAGACTCGCCGCGCGCGACACGCGTGCGGGTGTCGGCGGTGAATGCGACGGGCGGTGAACTGATCGTGCTCCGTCGCGGCGCGGATACGCTCTTCAAGCGCCCGGCCTTGTCCGTCGCCGGTGTCGTCCTCGATTCCACAACGGGAGACGCCATCGCACGGGCCACGGTGGCGCTGGTGGGCACCGATGTGCACACGGTGACCGCCGACAACGGGAGCTTCACGCTGGCCGACGTCCTCCCGGGTGAGTACGCCATCGCCGTGCGTACCCCGTCGCTGGATTCCATTCGCGCGTCGAGCCAAAGCACCGTCATGGTCGCCGACGGCATGGCGCGCCTGAAGCTCCGCGTCCCCACCGCGCGCCAACTCTCCGCATCGTTGTGCGGCAGCGTGTTGGACGGCATCGCCGGACGGGGGAAGGGCGCCATTCTTGGCACCGTGCGCGAGGCGCGTGATACCAGCACGCTCACCGGCGTGCGCGTGGCGGCCGACTGGACGGAATTCAGCAATGCCGGCGCCACGTCGGCGAGCCTCCAGTCGCAAGGACGTCGCCTAGAGACCAAGACCGATTCGTCCGGGGCGTTTCGCCTCTGCGGTGTGCCCACGGAACTGCCACTGACCATTCGCGCGCTGCCGTTGCGAGGGCGTGCGCAGAGCGCGACGGTTCGCCTCTCGTCCGAGCAGCGGTTCGCGACCACCGCGTTGATCGTGGAGCAGGACCGCGCCGCCGTGGCGGCCTTTGTGGGCGTGGTGGTGGCCGATTCGTCCGGACGACCGTTGGCCGACGCCGAGATTGCCGTGCCGGCGCTGGCGCTGACCACACGAAGCAACGCCCGCGGTGAGTTCCGACTGGCCGACATTCCGGCCGGCACACAGAGCATCCTCGTGCGGCGCGTCGGCTACGGCGTGCTCGCGACGACGCTGACCTTCGCGGCCAATGACGAGGAGGATCGTCGCATTATCCTGCGCCCCGCGACGATCCTGGACTCGGTCGCCGTCATCTCGTCGCGCCTCGACGTGCGGCTGCGCGATTTCGAGGAAAATCGCCGCGTCGGGCTGGGCAGTTTTCTCGATCGTGCGGAACTGGATCGCCATATCGGCCGCAAGTTGGGCGACGTGCTCTCGATGCTGCCGGGCGCCGGCGTGGTGCGCGGGCGCAGCGGTGCGTGGCCGATGTCCAAACGCTACGTGGTGCCGATTGCCGCCTCCATCGGTCAGGAGTCGGCGTCCATCTACAAGCCAAGCGAGTTGGAGCGCATTCGCGGGCTCGTGGCGGGGTGCTATGCGCAGGTCTACGTTGACGGGCAGATCATGAACCAAGGTCGGCCCACCGAACCCTACGACATCAACAGCCTCGCCCCCGACCAGATCGAGGCGATGGAGTGGTACGCGAGCCCGTCGCAGACGCCCTCACGCTACGCCAAGCTCGATTCGCCGTGCGGGGTGCTGGTCATCCACACCCGTCGCCGCGACTAGCACACCGGGCGTCGCGAGGGACGCGATGCCCGGTGTGGTGAGCCGGTGATGTGAGCCGGTGATCTCCGCCGCCGATTACGCGACGAGCGTGAGCTCGCGCTTGACCACGTGTGAGGTGCCGAGCGCCATGTATTCCGGCACGAGTTCACCGATGCGCTTGCGCAACTGTTCGTCGTGCTCGCGTTTGTGCGCCGCAGCCACCAAGGCATCCACGTTGGTGAAGAGACCGACGCCCGGTGTGGCCAGCAAGGCGCACATCACCTTACCGTGCCCCGTGGGCTTCATGTGTTCGCTGTCGAGTGACAGCTCCTCGAAGAGCTTCTCGCCCGGGCGGATGCCGGAGAACTTGATCTCGATGTCGGTGCCAAGACGGAGCCCCGACAGATGAATGAGGTCGGATGCGAGATCCACAATCTTGACGGGCTCGCCCATATCCAGCACGAAGACCTCACCACCCGTACCCAGTACGGCGGCCTGCAGCACCAACTGCACGGCCTCGGGGATGGTCATGAAATACCGAGTCATGTCCGGATGCGTGATCATCACCGGCCCGCCCGCGCGGATCTGGCGGAGGAACATGGGCACCACGCTGCCGCGACTACCCAGCACATTGCCGAAGCGGACGCAGACGTAGTTCAGTCCCGAGCTCTGCGCGGTGCGCTGCACGATCAACTCGGCGATGCGCTTGGTGGCCCCCATGATGCTGGTGGGATTCACCGCTTTATCGCTGGATACCATGACGAAATGCGGGACATGATAGCGCGCGGCCGTCTCGACCATCACGCGCGTGCCCTTCACATTGTTCGTAATGGCTTCCACCAGATTCTCTTCCATCAGCGGCACATGTTTGTGCGCAGCCGCATGGAACACCACGTTGGGACGGAAGCGCGCCATGACCGCATCGATGCGCTCCTCGTCGCGGATGTCGGCAATGACCGTCGACAGCGGCACGTTGGGAAAGTGCGTCGACAGCTCGTGGTGGATTTCGTAGATGGAGTTCTCACCATGCCCGAGCAAGACCAGGCGTCGCGGCGAGAAGCGCGCGATCTGTCGGCACATCTCGCCACCGATGGATCCGCCGGCGCCGGTGATGAGCACCGTGTGATCGCCGGCGATCTGATGCACGGCGCGGGTATCGGTCTGCACCGGCGCGCGGCGCAGGAGATCCTGAATTTCCACCGGGCGCAGCTGATTCACACCCACGCGCCCCGACATGATTTCGGCCAGACCGGGCATGGTGCGCGTATCGACGCCGTGCTCCTTGCACACGCGCACGATGTCGCGCACCTGCGGTCCCGGAAGATTACTGATGGCCAGAATCACATGGCGGATATCTTCTTTGGCCAACCGATCCGCAAGCGTCGAGAGCGGACCGAACACCGGCAGTCCGGCGACGCGACGCTTGTACAGCGACGCATCGTCATCGAGAAAGCCGACGGGCACGAAGCCAAGTTGCGGCTGCTCCATCATGTCGCGCGCGGTGGATCGTCCACCGCTGCCGGCACCGAGAATCAGGACGCGAGTTCCCTGCCCCCGCACGCGGGTGCGGGCGGAATGCCAGCGTGCAATGCGCGCGCCGACACGCGGCAGGGCGAGACAGGCGAGACTCCACATGGTCTGCGACGACAGCACCGACAGTGGCAGGCGCGCATGCGAGAGGCCGGTCAGCGGTAACAGAAACGCGCCGACGACGACATTCGCCGCCGATGCGACCACCATCGTTACCAGCAGGGACTCCAGCTCTTCGACGGAGGCGGTGGTCCATTCGCGGCGGTACATCCCGAAGGCGGCAGAGATGGCCAGCCAGATGGGAATCGACACCAAGGCGTGGTTCGTGGCCGCCCCGCGCCACGTGGTCAACCAACTCAGTCCTTCGAAACGCAGCGTCCACGCCAGCGCCCACGCGCAGAAGAGGAGCGTGACGTCAAGAATCAGGAGTTGGCGATTCGTCAACCACGGCTGGCGACGTGTCGCCGAGCTATCAATAGGAGTCAGCATCGGGCCATCTGCGGACGGAGTGCATTGGGGAATCGCGACATCGCGATGGCATACCCATGGGAATATCGACAGCACCGCGTCCCAACTTGACCGCGACTGAAATGGTGCCGTACGGCAGCGTAACGGGTGGCCGTCACGCAGATGGCGGGCCATCGCTCCGAGGGGCGAGTCGCCCCTCGGCATGGTGGCGCTTAGTTGGTCCGCTTCAAGACCACCAGAATCGTGACGAGACTGCCCAGCACTTGGGTTGTCGTGGCCAGCAGCTGTGCCCAATCGCGCTTGGCGGTGGTGTCGCGGGTGGGTACGAAGACCTTGCTGCCGGGTTCCGGAGTAGGCGACGTCGTAAAGAGCTTGGCCGTCTTGTGGCGGCTCTCGACCTTGCCGTTGGCCTGCTGCACCCAGACGCGATCCACATCGCCCTCAACCGTCGCCCCGCCAGCCGCCCGGATGTAGTGCAACAGCGACTTCCCGGGCTCGTAGGGCACCGCCATGGGGGAGTTCACCGCACCGGCAATGGTCACCAGTGCGTTGAAGCGCGGCACATGGATGGAGTCGCCCGCGAGGAGCAGGAGATTATCCCGATCCTTGGGATTCTTCAGGACGCTGGGGAGATCGACACCCACGCGCCCCAGACCGCCCTCGGTCCGCGCAAAGGTGATCCCGCCGGCGAACGCCGAAGCGGTCAGCCCACCCGCACGTTCGATGACATCAGAGAGCCGTTCCGTCTTCGACCGCAATGAATACACACCGGGATAGTGCACCTCGCCCGTCAGCTCCACCGTCTGCTGGAGCTGCCAATCGGGCTGGCGGAAGATGAGGACGTTGTCGTAGGGCTCCAGCGTCACCTCATTGCCAACCGCCGCGGCGGCGTGCGTCACGAGGTACGTGGAGTCGAGGGGTGCCCGAAAGGTGCTGGCGATAACCCCTTCCGCAGGCGTGCGCGGCAACCGCGCGATTTCCGCATCCCGGAGCGCGGCAGCGGGATGAAGGCCCCCGGCCTGGAGCACGAGATCGCGGAGGCTCATCCCCTCGCGATACGGGTACTGCCCCGGTCGCACGACGGCACCGGCCACGGCTACGAAACGCGGCGCGCGGAACTCGGTCAGCGAAAACACGGTAATCTCATCGTCTTCGCGAAGGATCAGTGGCTCGAGAGTGGCGCCTGAAAGGTCGCGTAGTGTCGCGCGTAACTGTTCGCGCGTCGAGTCGGACCTAAGGCGCGAGATAATGACGCGTCCGAGGTAGCTGTCGGGCTTGAGGCCACCCGCCCCCGTCAAGGCCTGGGTCAAGGACTCGTTCGGCAGGATACCCTGCGAGCCCGGCTGCCACACGTTGCCCCGCACGGTGATACGACCGCGCACGCGGTTGGCCACGCGCGGCACATCCACCACGTCACCGGCTTCCACACGCACGGCTGCCAGCGCGGCGGCGCCCCCGGCGTTGGGCAACGCCACGTCCATCACCATGCGGTCGCTGCCTTCGGCGGTCCGCTGCGCGGGCGGCACGATGCGCTCGATGCGCACGGTGCGCTGGGACGCGTCGTCCGTGAAGCCGCCGGCCGCCTTCACCAGATCGTCCAGCGTTTCCCCCGCGCGCAGTTCGTACGTGGCGGGACGCAGTACGCCTCCGCGCACGCGTACATGCGCACCGTGCGTGGGCACGAACAGCACATCGCCGTTCTCCAGCCGCACATCGCCGGACGCGTCGCCGCGCAGCAGATAGTTGTAGATATCGAACGTCTGCGTCGCCACGCCGCGGCGACGCACTTCGATGCGTCGCAGTGACCCGCGATCGGACGGACCGCCCGCCGCATACAGCGCCGTCAGCGCCGTGCCGGCGCTGGAGATGCGGTAGCTGCCGGGCTGCTTTACGTCACCCACGACAAACACTTGATTGGACCGCAGACGCGCCACGCTGACGGAGAATCGCGTGGTGCTCCCCAGCCCCGAATAGATCGTCCCCAAGCGCTTGCGCAGCACGCGGTCCAGATCGGCCAGCGACAGCGAGGCCACGGGGATCTGCCCCACGACGGGGACGACGATGAACCCTTCGCGCGTCACGTCCAGCGTGTACGCTTGCTCCACGTCGCCGGTGAGAATCAGCACGAGCTGATCGCCCGGGCCCAGACGATACGACGGATCGACCGGCCCACCGGCGTTCGCGTCGAACAACGTGGTGGGCTGCGAGAAGAGATCCAGACCGAAGAGGGTCATCCCCTCGCGGTCATACACTGTTTCGGCGGGACCGCGAGCCGCCGCGGCGATGAGTGCCGCAGCGGCGTCCCCCATCCCCTCGCGGGACGCGCCGCTCGCCGCGCCCGCCGCCGAGAGCGTCATCCGCCGCAGGACCGAGGCGTCGGCGGAATCGACCACCCCGAGCGAGCGCAGCGCGCCAATCAGGGAGTCCGCCCCGACTCGCGGCGCACCGTCTGACGTCGAGGCGCCCATCACTTGATCGAGGAGCGACTCGGGGTACCCCGCGGCCTTGAGGCGGGCGCGCACCTGTACGGGCGACAATCCGCTGGTCTGGAGTCGCTGCCGCAGCTGCACCGCCAGCTCCGGCCGCGCGCGCAATAGGGCCTCGGCCTGCTGTGGCGAAGGCATGGTACTCGGCAGCGACTGGGCCGCGAGCGTCGAACCGGTCAGCCCCGCGGCGAGTGCCGCGGCGGCGAGGAGTCTTGTCGTTGAGCGATGCACGGGTCGTGGCGAACGGAAAAGGTCGCGGCGTAGCTGTCGTCGAAAGACGCACGACCTTCCCGTGGTGTAACACTGCCCGTACGGACCGTGACAGCACGGCGACCCGTCCTGTGACCGTGGCGGACAGCCCCGCCGAGCCGACGCGCTGCGGTGCAGAGGCCCACAGACGCCTACACGTCTGTGGGTTATTGCCCGACTGACGCGTGCTCCGGCTCGCCGCACCGTAGAGGGGTCCTCGTTGGCCCACCGTTCGCGGAGGCTCGTCATGAAGTGTCCATCGCTCTCGCGGGTATGGTATCGCGCCGTGCTGCTCGCCGTCGCCGTACCCGCCTGTCAACTCACCGCGCAGAAAACGGCGCCGCCATCACCCGCCAAACCCGCCGCGGTGCGCCCCGTATCGGCCGACGCGCAGGATGTGGCGTACGTCCGCGTCCTCGGCATCGACTACGCGTTCACGTCGCCGGACGTGGCGCCGGCAGGGATCGTGGCGTTCAATCTGGTGAACGCCGGGAGCGACCTGCATGCGCTCGCGGTCTTCGAACTTCCGGCCAATCATTCGCTACGGGAGTTTCTCGATCAGTATCACGCACAGGGGATGATTCCCGCCTGGATGATCGGCATGGGACAGACCACCACCATCGCACCCAAGTCCGAAACGTTTCTGACGCTGCGTATGAAACCCGGCCGTTACATCTTGGCCTGCCTCATCCCCGCGCGCGACGGGCGCATGCACACGGAGAAGGGCATGGTGAAGATGCTCACCGTGCGGTAATCAACAAGCCGGTACGGGGTCGCCGGCGGTCCACTCGGTGGCGACCAGCGCATCGATGAGCGCGAGCACGCGCGCGCGTTCAGCATGCACGCCCAGCACCAGCACATCACCGGCGCGCCCCCACGCGAGCGCCGCGCGCACGCCTTCGCATTCATCGTCGGCCATCGCGATGGCCGCATCCGGTGCGCCCGCGGCCAGCAGTGCGGCGCGCAAGACGGCGGACACCACACCCGGAGCACGTCCTCGGCGCATGCTGGGCAGCTCCTTGATGATCACGCGATCGAACGACTGGCTCTGCCACGCTGTGGTCGCCAACGCAGCGAGTTGCGCGTCATCACGATCACCCGCCTGCCCCAACAGCAAGAGACGCCGCGAACCGCGCAGCGACGCCGCCGTCCGACTCAGGGAGGCGAGCCCGTCGGGATTGTGCGCGTAGTCCATCACCACGGTGAGTCCACCGCACGCACGCACCATCAAGCGACCGGGATTGTCGGTGGTCGCCGCGCCAAAGGTCGTAACCACGGCACGAATCGCGTCCAGCGGTACGCCGACCACGCTGGCCAGAAGCGCAGCGCCCGCGAGGTTGGCGATGTTATGCACGGCGGCGCCTTGCAAGGTCAATGGCATGTCCTGCACGAGACCGAGATGGTGCCACGCGCCGTCCCGATGGAGCAGCAGCGCGCCGTCGCGCACAATGGACGCCATCGCGGGTGCTGCCGGCGAGGAGTCGTCGGTCAGTCGCGCCAGCGGATGATCCTGCGCGCTGAACCACACGATCGGCACGGTGAGCTGTTGGGCGAGCGCTCGTAGCGTCTCATCATCCGCGTTCAGCACGAGCGGCGCCCCGGGGCGAAGCGCCCGCGCCACCAAGCGCTTCGCCTGCGCCAGATCCGCGAGCGTCTCAATGCCGTACTCGCCGAAGTGATCGGCGGAGATGTTGGTGATGATGGCGCCATCGGCCCAATTCACGGCGAGTCCGCGACGCAGCATCCCGCCGCGCGCCGTCTCCAGAACGGCCGCTTGCACGCGCACATCACCGATGACGCGCCGAGCGCCCGTCGGGCCGGTATAGTCGCCGTCCTCTAGCTGATCATGGTCCACCCAGACGCCGTCGCTACAATTCCAGCCGGTACACCGACCGCTGGCGCGCCACATCGCGGCCACCAGACGCGTGGTGGTGGTCTTGCCGTTCGATCCGGTCACCAGCGCGATGGGCACGTCGTGTGCGGACTCCCAAGCCTCGTCGAACTCCGAGACGTCGTCGACGGGGACGTCACCGTGCGTCACCGTGCGGACGCCGGTACCACTGCCCACCGAGCAGGCGTCACCGTCCAGCGAGAACACGAGGCCGCGCTGACGGGCATAGGCCTGAATGCCGACGAGATGCGGCATCGACTGTCGCTCACGCGTATAGCCTTCGCGCAGCATCGCGATCACATCAGGCGTCGGCTGACCATCCACCGCCGCCTCTGCCGCGACCCACGCGAGTTCCGTCACCTCGGTCGCAGTCATCAAGCCATCGATGGGCGCCGTGATAAACAGCATCGCGCGCTCGCGCGAGACGTGGGTGTGCACCGTGGCGTCAAACCAACCGAGTGCGGCCGCGAACCGAGCCACCTGTTGGGCCCAGTGGCCGACGGTGTCGCGACCGCGTGCGTCGACGCACGTCACCTCAAGTACCGCGCCGGCGTGGAGCGCAAATTGATTCGGGCCGAAGAGACGACGCGAATCGTGAATCGCCGGAGAGCGTTCGTTCACGTCAGTCACTCGACTCCGGTGCCACGATGACGCCGCGCGCATCGCGCATCAGGACGACCTCCTCTGGTGTAGCACTCCACCGCGCGGTGACGACGGCGAACTCGCCCATCACCGATGTGGACGCCTTGGCGGGCGATGTGTCGTCGGCCGGTGCGTCCTCATGCACCGCCTGTCGCGGTACGGCACGCGCGGCCCGTGGTGCCGGAATGATTGAGGCGGACGAATCGGGACGGAAGTTGATGATCTGCTTCCAGCCGCGCGCGAGCGCGTCGGCGAAGATCAATACCAAGTCGCCCGTAGTCGCCATGCGCAGGGCCGCATCGATGGCCTGCTGCTCATCCGCGATGAGACTCATCCGCGCATCGGGGATTCCCGCAGCGCCGAGTTCATCGAGTAAGAGGCGCGGCACTTCCTCGGCACCGCGTCCACGCAGTCCGTCGTCGCGACGACAGATGTAGTGATCAAAGCCCGCCGCGGCCGCCACGCGCGCAATGGCGCGGATGTCCTCGTCGCGACGATCACCGGGGGCAGAGAGCACGCACAGGCGACGGCCGGCCGGCGTCATGCGATTCACCAACTGACAGAGGGCCCCCACCGCATGCGCGTTGTGTCCGTAGTCGAAGAGCACCTTGAAGGGATGCTCGTCGTAGACATTCAAGCGTCCCGGTGCCTGGAAGAACGTGGTGTCGAAGGTGCGCAACCCGTGACGGATATCCTCCAGGCGGACGCCCATGGCAAATGCCATCGCCGCCGCGAACATCGCATTCTGCACATTGAACGTCGCGCGTCCCTCGAGCGTGGCCGGGATCAGATGCGTCCACAGCAACGGGATGTGCGCGCCGCGATCGTAGATGGTAATCATCTGGCCATTCACGCCCGCCTCCAGCGCGATGGCGCGCCCGCCGGCCCGAATATGCTCGCGCACCAGATCATGCGCGGGGTCCATGGTCACGTAGCAGACATGCTTGGCCTTCGTGTACGCGGCCATGCGCAGCGTTAACGGATCGTCGGCATTCAACACGGCGGTGTCGGTCGCGATCTCCACGACCGTGCGTTTGACTTCCGCCAACTGCTCAAGCGTGTCGATGCCCTTCTGCCCGAGATGATCGGGCTGGATGTTGAGCACCGCGCCAACATCGACGTGGCGCATGGCCATGCCTGCGCGCAACAGTCCGCCGCGCGCAGTTTCCAGTACCGCGACTTCCACCGCCGGATCGCTTAGCACAATGCGCGCCGACGTAGGACCGGTCATGTCCCCTTCGACCGTACGCTGCCCGTCGATGTAGACGCCGTCGGTGGTGGTGAGTCCCACGCGCTTGCCCGCAAGCTTGTGGATGTGCGCCAGCAGGCGCGCGGTGGTGGTCTTGCCGTTCGTGCCGGTCAGCGCCGCAATCGGAATGGTACTGGGCGCGTTCCGCGGGAAGAGCATGTCGATGACTTTACCCGCGACATCACGCGGCCGCCCCTCGCTGGGGGCCATGTGCATGCGGAACCCCGGCGCCGCGTTCACTTCGCAGATCGCCCCGCCCACGTCTTTGTACGATTGCGTGATGTCCGGCGAGAGGAAATCCACGCCCCCCACATCGAGGCCGATCGCCTGAATGGCGCGCACCGCCATCTCGGTGTTGTCGGGGTGCACCACATCGGTCATATCCGCGGCGGTGCCGCCCGTCGACAAATTGGCCGTCAGCCGCAGATACACGTCTTCGCCCGCAGCGGGCACGGTGCTCGCGCTGTAGCCCATCTTCACGAGCAGCCCCGTCGCCTGTTCATCAAGCTCGAGCTGCGTGAGCACCTTCTCGTGACCGATGCCGCGACGCGGATCGGTGTTCACGATGGCCACGAGCTGCTCAATGGTGTGCACGCCGTCGCCCGTGACCTTGCCCGGCTCCCGCTTGCTTACCGCCACCAGCTCACCGTTGACCACGAGCATACGATGATCGTGACCGGTGATATAGCTCTCCACGATGACGCTGCGCGAAATATCCTTCGCGCGGTCGAAGCCGGCGACGACCTGCTCCGCCGAGGTTAACGCGACGGATACGCCGCGCCCGTGGTTGCCGTTGTATGGCTTGGTGACCACCGGATACCCAATGCGCTCGGCCGCAGCGACGGCGCGTTCGGCGGTCTGCACGAGACGCTGCTTGGGCACCGGGAGACCGAGATTCGCGAGAATGCGATTCGTCTCCTCTTTATCCGACGCCAGCTCCACCGCGATGTGCGACGTGCGCCCGGTGATCGTGGCTTGAATGCGTTGCTGATGGCAGCCGTATCCCAACTGAATCAGGCTTTGCTCATTCAGGCGAATCCACGGGATGTCACGCGACTCCGCCGCGTGCACGATGCTGGCCGTGCTCGGACCCAGCGCGCGCCGCTGCGCATAGCGGATGAAGGCATCGCGGCGCTCAGCAAGATCGAACGACGGATCGGTGCCCTCGGGACGCAGCGCCTCGGGGAGCAGGTGATGCAACAGATCCAGCGCCACCGCGGCGGCTTCCAGACCGACGTCGTCCTGCTCGTACTCGAAGACCACATCATAGACACCGGGCGTGGACGTCTCGCGCGTCTTGCCAAAGGTGACTTTGACGCCGGCAACATTCTGCAACTCGATCGCGACATGCTCGAGGACATGCCCCAGCCACGTCCCCTCGTCTTCCGTCATGCGGCGCACAAAGCCGCCCGCTACGCCATAGGAGCACCCATGCTCGCGGAGTCCCGGAAGCGCGAGCAGGAGCGCGTCAATGAACCCGTCGCCCAGTGCACGCGTGGGCCAGGCTTCGAGCACACCCAGATCGAGCACCAGTCGAATCACCGGGAAATGCGCGTAGTGACTGGGGCCGACATAGACGGAGCGAGCGAGGATCTTCATAAGCGCTTATCCGCCGGAGACGAAGGATTCGTGGAGTGCGGCCGGCTCAGCGCGTCGCGTCTGCAAGTTGAACGACGAGCCGGGACCGAGCAGATGCACCGTGGCCCCCACGATGGTGATCGGGTCACCGGGCGCGGCCTCCGCGACGGACGAGTACGAGATTTTAGACGGATCGATGACCGTCACCGCGCCCGAGCCCAACACGTCGAGCGTGTCGTCGGGACCGATGAAAGCCGCCGTATCCTCATCAACGCCCAGCCCGATGCAGAACGGGTTGTACGAAAGCGCCGTGAGTAAGCGTCCCATGCGATCCCGCTGGCGGAAATGCTGATCGATGATGAGACGATTGGTGAGGCCAAGACCGGGGCACAGCGTCACCATGCCCGCACGCGGTGTGCTGCCCTCATCGCCAAAGGCGATCATATGCTCGCTGAGGAAGGCCGCCCCCGCGCTCGTGCCGGCAATGGGCACGCCATGCGCGTGCAAGTGCCGCAGCTGCGTCGCGGCGGGGGTCCCGCCCAGAATCGTGGACAGGCGCAACTGGTTGCCACCGGTCAGGAAGACGCCAGTGGCCTGGCTCAGCCACGCGAGCCAGTCGCTGTCGTCACAGTCGGTGCGACGATCGAAGTTGAGCGCCTTGACCTGCGCGACGCCTTGGCGCTGAAACACCCGCTCGAAATACGTGCCCATATCGGGCTCGTTCGAGGCGGTCGGGATGACCGCGATACGCGCGTCGGTACCGCCGCTCAACGTCACAAAGCGTTCGAGGATGGCGGACGACAGCAGCTTACCGCCGATGGGGATGATCCAGCCGCGCATGAGATCGTGGGCTTTCGGGAGGTGAACTGCGTCTCTCGAAAGCTAACGACCATCGAGAGCGGCAGGGCGCGCCCGGCGAAGTTCGTCGCCCCCCAAGGGGTGAACTGCCGCGTCGGCGCGTGCGCACTACCTTTCGCTATGCGCTTCGATCTCAAGGGAATCTCCCGTGCTGCGGGCATCGCCGTCCCCATCGTGTTCGGCCTGCTCATTGGCCGCATGGTCTCGCCATGGCTGCCCGGGTTTGCGGCGTGGGTGCACACCTTGGGTGTGTGGGCGCCCATCGTCTACGTAGGCGCGTATGTGGCGGCGGTGGTGCTGATGCTGCCGGCATTTCTGGTCATCATGGCCGGCGGTGCGGTGTTTGGCGTGGTGAAGGGGTCCATCCTGGCGCTCACTGGCGCGGTTCTGGGCGGCACCAGCGCGTTTCTCATTGGCCGCTATTTCGCGCGGTCGTTGGTGGAGCGTCGCGTTGCCGCCAACCCGACGCTGTCTGCGATTGATCGCGTGATCGGCGAGGACGGGCTCAAGCTGGTCTTCCTGCTGCGGCTGTCGCCGGCTGTGCCGTTCGTGCTGTCCAACTACGCGCTGGGTGTGACGCGCGTGCGCCTGCGCGACTACGTCATCGGCACATTTGGCCTCGCCCCCATTGTCATCACGTATGCCGCCTACGGCAGCGCGTCGGGCGCGGGTCCGCGCGCGGATGGCTCGCCCACCGTCTCGCCCGTGATGTTCGGCGCCGGCATTGTCGTCACCGTGCTGCTCGGGCTGTTGCTGGCGCGCATCGTGCAGCGCGCGTTGACCGAGGCGGACGCGGCGCGCCTGCGGGCGGTACGCGCCGGTTAGTCGCGCACGCGGCGATGAATCCGCGCGCGGATCAATTGCTCTGGCGCGTGTGAATCACGAGCACGCCGCACACCGAATTGAGCCCGTTGTAGGGCGCCGGTGTTTGCGCGGGGCTGGCGAAGTATTCGATGGCTTCCGCCTGCGATACGAGAAACTCGTCGATGTTGGGTGGCTCTTCCCCCGCGCGTGCGAGGTAGATCGGCTTCGCATCGAGAAACACCTGCGCATAGCACGTGCCGCCGCCGCTCAGTGAGCGCGGGCCGCGATTGCTCGAGACGAATTTTCGTCCCCGCCGATCGGTCACCATCTTCACGCCGGGCGTCATGACCAGCACCGCGCTCAACTTCTGCGCCTCCTGCTTCGCGAGATCTTCCCGCGTGTAGAAGTGCCCCAGCCCCGTGCGCCGATGCTCCTCGAAATCGCGCATCCACGCACGCGATGCGGTGGTGGTCATCGCCTCGAGGGTTGCCACACGCGTCAGCGTGATGCGTGGTCCCATGGGCGGGCCGGCAACCGCCGACACCGGTACATCGAGCGGCGCGAATCCGACCCGTCGCACCGCAAGCTGTTGCGGTCCGGGTGCGACGCGCGTGAGACGGAACGCGCCAGTCGCATCGGTCACCGTCGTGAGCCCCAGCGCGGTGATGGACACCGTCACGTTCTCCAGCGGCGCACCGCTTGCATCGACCACGGTGCCCGCAATCACGGCCTGATCGGGCGCCAGTGCATCGACGGTGATCGCCGCCAGTCCGTACGGGGAAGCGGGCGTGACCTGCACTGTCGTCGAACCGGAGGACAGTCCGGCCGATGCGGCCTGCACGACGAGGGTCGTACCGAGTGGCACATCGCAGACGCGGAATCGGAGCGCCTCATCCGCAGGCGTCCGCCGCGTGCGGACGGCGCGCGTGGCGCTGTCCGTCCACTGCACCGTGATCTCGATGGGCGCCGAGCGCGTCGCCCCCTCCGCCAGCGTCACGAGACCACGCACCACACCAAAGTCGTGGCGCCGCGCCAGACTGTCCGCACTGAGTGCGCAGACCAGCGGTAGGACGCGGCGCGCGTTGGGCACTTTGACCGCCAGCGTCGCGACGGTATCGGCCACCAGTAACGGCACCGCCGTCACCGCGCCGATGGAATCGAGCGACGGCGTGTTGACGTACATGGAGTAATCACCGGGGAGCACCCCAGTAAACACGAAGCGCCCGGCGGTATCGGACACGGTCGCCCGATCCGTATCGCGCAATCGCAAGCGCGCTCCCACGACGGGCAGCCGACTGGCCGAGTCGGTCACGATACCCGTGACTGGCGGCAGCACGCGCGACCAGAGCGTATCCGTGCCGCGTCGCGCCACCAGCAGATCACCACCACCGATTTCCGTGGAGGTGACGACGGGCGTGAAGCGCACGCGCGCTCGACCGGCGTCGGTGCGTTGTCCGATCACCGGCATGCGAATGACCCACCGCCCGATAGCCCAACTGCCGTCGCGCAGAGCGACAAACTCCATCCGACCACCGGCCCCGGCCTCATCGAGCAACGCCTGGATGTTCGTGTAGCCGAAGTCGAGACTGCGCAGCTCCGCCGTTCGTCGATCAAGCGTCAGCGTGCCCTTGAGCTCCGCGATATTCCGGCGGCTCTTGGCCGGCTCGAAGGCCAGCGCGATCTGGGTGCTGTCGGTCGTGGCGACCACGCGGAAACAGTGCGCGGCAGCGAACTCGTTCGAGATCAGCACATCCAGCCCTGGGGCGCGAAAGGCCGTGGTGTCCTTCGCGGCCACGATGTAGCCCGTCTTCTGCAACTCATTCCATGAGACGGAGGTCCACGGCTGCGCCACCGAGTCCATCTCGGTCATGGTGAGCGCCTGCAGCGTCATGCGGCCGTCGCGATCGCGCGTGCGCTGATAGTTGAGCAGCGCCGCGCTGATCGCGCGACCGGCGAGACTGGCTTCGGTCGCCATGAGCGAGGTGCGCGCCTGCTCCCACGTGGCCGCGACCATCGCGTTGGCCAGCGCGTTCGCGGTGTTGGACCCGTCGGCGAGTGCACAGCTGCGACGGTTCGTGCTGACCCGCACGGTATCCAGCGACACCGCAATGCCGTCCACCTGCAGCATCTGCTCCAACGTCTCCCCGTCACGTAGCCGCAGCGGTGCCGACACGGACGGGACGAAGCCAATGCGACGCGTGGCCAGCCGATAACTGCCGGCGCGGGGCGCGAGTAACCGATACGCACCGCGGTCGTCGCTCAGGGTGCGAGCGACGACCGCGGAAACACTGTCAAGGAGTTGAACCACGACGCCCGGGAGCGCCGTCGTGCCACGACGAACCACACCGCGTACCGACTGCGCCGGCAGCAGCGACGGCGTCAGTGTGGCGGTCAGTACTGCCAGCAGGGCCAACGCCCGCCGCACAGTACGCCATGGCATGCGGGCTAGCGCTTCTCCATCGCGTCGCGCACATCCAGCAGAATCTCGAAGTACAGCTGTTCGCGCCGGTAGGAGAAATCGAGCGCGGTCATCTGCGCCGGATCCCCCGTTTCCTTGGCACGTTCAAAGGCTTCGCGGTACATCTCTTCCAGGTTCGTCAGAATCCGTTCACGGGAACGCGACATTCGGAGGCCCTCGAGGGCTTTGAGCGTGAGTCGGGGCGGGACGTCTTGCGGGGTGGCCACGCTCTCCTCAGTGTCGAGGAATCGCGTCACCTGCTGGAACAGCATGCGACGAGCGCGATCAGGAACGTCCACGATGTTGAGGAGGTAGCGGCCAGGTGTTCGGCACGTGAAACGCACAGACATCTTCGTCCGGGACGGCTACCGCTGCGTGTACTGCGGCGGGGTGTTCGAGCCGGACGAATTGAGCGTAGACCATGTCCAGCCGAAAATGCGCGGCGGCGACGGGTCTGGGGGCAACGTAGTGACCGCGTGCAGGGGCTGCAACACGGCCAAGGGCGGGCAGCGCCTCGCGCACTACCTGGCGGCCACGCCGGAGGCCCGCCGGAACTTTTTTGCGCTCGCGCGGCACGTCTGGCCCAGGCATCTCCGAGCGGTGGCCGAGGAGCTCGCGCGCCAAGGCGTGGTGGATCGCCCGGCGGATTTCGTGGAGGGGGTCCAACCGCCGCGCAGCGCCGAGACCATCGCGAACACGGTGCGCCCTGAGCACACGCCGCACGCGGACGACCCCTCGGCAGCGTAACGGGCCCAGGGTCGCGCCGTCCTCAACCGGCCGTCCGCGACCGGCCGTCCGCGACCGGCGCCTGCACGGACCCGAGGCAATTACTCTGGGGGACGCGGCGTGCGCGATCCGTCGCGGCTGGCGTCCCGGGCGGCATCCCGCTTGGCCGCGCGTTCCTTCACCAGCACGTACATGCCGCGGAGTGCGAGCATGGTCCCCACCAGCGACACGGCGATGCCGCGATTGCCCAGCGGCTGGAGCCAGCGTGCCGCAACGGCGCTGAGGAGAAAGCCCACGCCGGTAAAAACCAACCCGCGCACCTGCGCGGCGTTCCATCGATCGCTCCGTCCATGCACCAACGCGGACCCCAGCAGCCAGGCACCACCCGTACCGACAATCGCCGACGCAATCGTGTCGCGGTCCAGATCCATGTGGGAATCCTCACAAGGCGAGTACTCGGCGTCGGACGGCGCCGCATGCGAATAGTAACCCGCAAAGCGCGCTCGTCGAAGCGAGCCGAGGCGTGCTCAGTGGCCCCGCAGCAGGGCCATGATGATCTCCGCCACGATGAGCACGACGATGGAAATCTCGAGCGTCTCGCTGCGCGCCGCCTGCGCTTCGTCGTTGAGCATCGCGTACGTGTCGCGCAGAATCCCGAGCTTGCGATCAATCCCGGAGCGCCAAGCGCGTCCCCGGAAGATTTCCAGCGCGGCGGAGTACACGCGCGCGAGGTACACATCGTCGGTCACCTTGAGCGCGTTCTCCACCTGTTCGACGACTTCCGTAGTGTCGGCCACCACGGTCTGCAGGCGTGAGAGCAGTCCCGCAAAACGCCGTCCCGGAAACACCGATCGCCGTCGACGTGCCACCTCAATCGCGTCGTACATCCGCGGTAATTCCGCGTCCAGAATGGCGTCGTAATAGCGCAGTTCCAACAACTGCGCGTTCGCAAACTCCAGCAGATACTGCAGGTCGGTGTCATGCTCGCCGGGTTCCGCGACCAGCGCGCTCTCCCATGTCAGCACGGCCAGATCATCGCCGTAGTACGAGAAGCGGTGCGGGAGCAACTCGCGTCGCGCCTCCAGACTCAGCGGGCGCGACTCGCCCAGCAACAGCGGCACCACATCCAGCACACCAAGATCATCGGCGCGTACCGCCGTACCGTCGGCGTACTCGGCACGCGTGACACGGAATACGGTGTAGTCCTCGCGCACGTCGGCGATCATCGGACGCTCAACGGCCGGCGCGATGCGCTCAACCAATCGCCGTAGCTGCTGCGTCAACATGGACTCGAGCGCGGCGTGATCGTCCACCGCGCGACCGAAGCGCGTGAACTCGCTCCACGACAGTCGTTCGGGCATGGCCACGCGCACGCGCAGCGAGACCACGCCGAAGTCGAAGATGCGTGCCGACAGCTCGGCGGTGTGCGGCCGCCCGTCGATCAGCAGCGCTTCCGTGCCGAGGAGCACCGTAATGGGCGGGTTGCGGATCTGCAGGGCCTGTGCCTCGCCACGTAACGGGCGCACGCGCTCCGGCGCACTCCCAGCCAGCAGGTCCAGCGCGCCCGCCAAATCGATGGCGTACCCGACGTCCAGCAATCGATACACAATGGTGGCGCCACAGAGGCGCACCTCGGACGGACCGACCGATGCGACTGACATGATTGGAAGCTACAGCGCCCGTGCCGACCGTGGCAGCACTCCCCCCGACGACAACAACGCGCTAGCCTCCTGCTATTCACGTCGGCCCACCAGCGCAGAGGATTTTCATGACGGACCATCTCGAAAGCGAACTCAAGCTGCAGGACACCGTTGCCATGCCGGTGGTGGGGAAGCCGCCGGCGAAGGTGCATGTGTCCTGGGTCGGGGACCATCAGTTCGACGGGCAGCGCGCGTCGGGTGGCCCGAGCATCCGCATGGACTCGAGCGGGGCAACCGGTCCCTCGCCAGTCGACACGCTGCTGTGCGCACTCGCCGGGTGCACGGGCGTGGACGTGGTGGACATCCTCGCCAAGCGACGCACGCCGGTTCAGGCGATGTCGGTGGATGTCGTCGGCGAGCGTTTTGCCGGCACCCCAGGGCGTGTGACGAAGATCCTGCTGGAGTACAAGCTGGTGGGCGCCGGCATTGAGCGCGTGCATGCGGAGCGTGCCATTGAGTTGGCGGTCACCAAGTACTGCTCGGTGCGCGACTCGCTCGATCCGAACATGCCGGTGGAGTGGACGCTGGAGCTGAACGGCGCGCGATAACGGGTGTGTCGCGAGGCGCCCTTAGCCCTCGCGACGCACTGGGACCGCTTGCGGCACGGCCTGCGGTACGCCGATCGGTGCCGCCGCCCCAGCGCCAAGGGCGCCAGCGCCGATGGCACCAGCGCCGACCGCGCGTCCGCCGTCGCTCATCACCTTGGTGATGAAGCGCTGGCCTTCGCCAATGCGCTCTACCTCCAGCGCGATGGACTCGACGGATTCGGTCAGCCGATCGAGTCGGTCGCGCACTTCCTCTGAGACGGGCGCGGCGACGTTGCCCGCCTTCTTCCAGATCCGCCGCGCGTACGCAAGCGCCAGCGGAAAGAACACAAAGAGGACGATGACGATGGGAATCGCGACGATCTCATCGGGTGGGCCATTGCGCTGAACGGGCTTGTCCGGCACCACGGCGCCGGGCACCGATGCGGCCGTCGCGACGGCCTGATCGGCCTGCGCGAGCTGCTGGTCCGTGGCGGCGATGCGCGCGTCAACATCTCTGATGCGGGCTTCGATGCCGGGCTTCGCGCCCGCCGGCGTATTCTCGTCGGCGAGTTCGCGCGTCAGATCGCCGCGCTTGCTCTCCAGCCGGTCCTGCTGGCTGCGCAGTTCGGAGCGCTGCGCCTTGGCGGCATCGAGCAGTGCCGACGGAGCAGCCCCACTCTGTGCCGAGGCCGGTAGATCCACGCGCGGGGCAGTCGCCGGCGCGGGTTGTGCAGCAGTCTGGATGACGTCCAACGGCATGGCGGGATCGTTCGGCTAGGGCGAGAGCAAGGGCGATCTCGGGTTGTACGCCGCGGCCCGCGCGGGGTTTCATGCGGGGCGGACGGCACGAACTGTGTGTGGAAGCTTGCCGCCACCCGTTCAACGCGTAAGGTCTCTCCGTATGCCAAGACTCCGCCCGACCTCCCTCCACGTGGCCGCGCTGCGCATCCGCTTGCTGCGCACGCGCTTACTGCGCACCCGCGTACTGCGCACCCGCGTACTGCGCAGCCACGTACTGCTCGCGCTCAGTACCGTGACCGCGTTGTCACTTGCCGCGTGCCAGCGCCTGCGGCCGTCCCGTGGCAGCGCGGCACCGGCCGCCGCTGACGACGCGCTCCGACCACTCCCCGCCGCCCGCGACGGCGCACGACTGCCGGACCGGCTGGACGACAGCACCTATTGGCGCATGGTGCGTGAGCTATCCGAGCCCGGTGGTTATTTCCAGTCGGAAAATTTCGTGTCGAACGAGATGGGGCTGCAGCATGTCATTGCGCGCCTCGAACAGCTCGCGCCGCCTGGCGGCGTCTACATCGGCGTAGGCCCGGAGCAGAACTTCACCTACCTCGGCACGCTCCAGCCGCGCATCGCGTTTATCGTGGACATCCGCCGGCAGAATCTGCTGCAGCAGCTGTGGTATAAGGCGCTCTTCGAGCTCTCGCCCACGCGCGCGGTGTTTCTTTCGCGACTCTTTGCCCGCCCCGCCCTGGCGACCGCGCTGGCGACCGCGCCGGTCACCCTGAGCGCGGACTCGCTGATGGCGCGGCTCGCGCAGCTCCCGCCTGACGAGGCGGCGTTCCACCGCGTGTTCGCGGAGGCGAAGGCGCAGCTGGTGCAGCGCCACGGCTTCACGCTCGATTCGTCGGATCTCGCGACGCTGCGCTACGTGGACAGCATTTTCGTGCACGCCGGCCCGTCGTTGAACTACTCCTCGGGGAGCAGCCAGCGGGGCGGCGGGCGCGGCGGATTCGGCCGCATGCCCAGCTTCGCGCAGATCGCCACCACCACCAACGAAGCGGGCGTGAATCGCGGCTTTCTGGGGAGCGAAGCGACGTACGGCACGGTGCGCGATCTGGAGCGCCGCAATCTGGTCATCCCCGTGGTGGGGGATTTTGCCGGCCCGAAGGCGCTACGGGCCGTCGGCGCGTGGCTCCGGGCACGCGATGCGCGGGTGGACGTGTTTTACACGAGCAACGTGGAGCAGTACCTGTTCCAGTCCACCGACAACTGGTCGCGATTTTATGCGAACGTCGGGGCCATGCCGCTCGCCCCGAATAGCGCCTTCATCCGCTCGTCCACCAACCGCGGCGGCTTCGGTCGGGGGTTTGGTGGGGGCTCCAGCGGTCCCGCAGGGTTCCTGATGACGCAGCTGACGTCGTCCATCACGGAAGTCGTCAGCGGCGCGCAGGCGGGTCGCGTGCGGAGCTACGGCGACGTGCTGGGGTTGTCGAAGCCGTAGCCCGTAGACCGTAGCCCTTGGGCCGCGTAGCGGCCTGCGGTTGGCGGCGAGCCGAGGGATTTTCGGAGCCCGTCTGCCGCCGCTGTTATTGCGAGTGTATTTTCATTAATGGCTTCCCTGCTCCACCTCCCGTTTGGCACGTGGACCGACACCTTCGTGTCGGTGGGGCTGGTCTCGGCCCTGCCGCTGCTGGTCACGGTGATCATGGCGCGCCAGGAAGCGCTGCTGCGCCGATGGCTGCCGCAGCTCACGGCGTTTGGGGCGGGGGCGGTGTTCGGGGCGGCGGTGGGGCACCTGATCCCCGAGTCGCTGGAGGCCGGACAGTCGCCGCTGGCGGTGATTGCTGGGGTCATTGCGGGCTATATCGCCTTTGCGCTGATCGAGCGGGCCTTAGCGGGGCACGACCACGCCCACGCCCACGGGGTTCCGCTGGGCGCTCCATCAGCGCATGACAGCGACATCAGCGAAGCAGCATGCGTGCATCTGCATGCCCACGACCATGCGGGCCACCACGAGCCCTCGGCGCACGGCGCCACGGCGCACCACGCCCCGGCGCTGGCCCCGATGGCGTTTCTGGGCGACGCCCTGCACAACTTCGTGGATGGCGCGCTGATCGCGGCCGGATTCCTCATGCAACCGACCATCGGCGTCATGACGGTGGTCGCCGTGGGTCTCCATGAGCTGCCGCGCGAAGTCGGGACGTTCGGGATGTTCGTCCACAGCGGCATCCGCCCGATGCGCGCGGTCATGTACAACCTCGTCACGGCGGGCGTCTCACTCGTTGGCGCCACCCTGACGCTCGCGGTGGGACACCGCATGGCCAGCGCGACGATGCTGCTGCTGCCCTTTGCCGCGGGGACCTACCTGTACATCGCGCAGGTGGTGGCGCGGGCGGCCTTGCGCGATCGGCACGCCGATCCGGCGCACTGGGGGCGGCTGGCCTGGAGCGCGGGGGGGGCCGCCCTCGTGCTCGCCTTCGCGGTCGGCGGCGCCTGAGCGATCGCCCCATCCCCGCGGTCCGTAACACGAACCGTCGCAGACATTCGCCATCGCACCTTGACCTGAGCCCCCTGCCAGGGCATTCATTCAGGCTCTAAATCCTCGGCCCGCCTTCGTGGCGCGGTACGAGCGCTCTGCTTCGGCGGAGCACATCCAAGGACGCGCCCCCGCCGGCAATGGGAGCGCATGCAGGAGTAGCGATGGCGAAAGACGGAATTCACCCGCCGTATCATCCGGTGGTGTTCAAAGATGCGTCCACGGGCGCAACGGTCATCACCCGCTCGACCATGACGAGCGAGCAGAAGATCAAGATGGACGACGGGAACGAATACCCCCTCATCCTGCTCGAAATCACCAGCGATTCCCACCCGTTCTACACGGGAACGCAGCGCCTCATCGACACGCAGGGTCGCGTCGACAAGTTCAAGAAGCGCTACAACCGCTGAGCCAATCTCCGGCGGCACGCCGGATACGAAAAGCCCGCCCATCGATACGCTCGATGGGCGGGCTTTTCCGTGGCAGGACCCACACGACCGCGCAGGCACCAGCGCTCGCGCGAGCGCACACGCGAGCGCTCGCTCGACGACTACTCCCCCGGCGGGGCGGAGCCGGTGAGGACCGCCGTCACCAGCAACGTCGCGCAGGCCAGAGCGATTTCCGCACGGATCCCGGCCGAGGACGGGAGCCCGCGCGCGCGAAGCTGGCGGCGATGCCATGCCCCCAAGAGCAAGACGCCGACGACGATCGCCGTCTTGAGCGCCAACAGGCGCCCGTAGTCGCTGGCGAGGATGAGCGGCACCGACGCCGTCGAGACGCGCCGCCAGGCCGCCCACACCCCCGTCGCGATCGCGATAGGCGCCGCCACGGTGGCCAGGCGGCTGAACCGGCTCCAGGCATCGGCGGAGCGCGTGCGCGCTACCTGAGCCAGGGTCCCCAACCACGCGCCCACGGCCACGACATGGCCGGCATCGAGCGCGCGCGCGAGCCACGGCGCGGTCTCATCGGCCGCCGCATGCCCCAGTCCCCCCATGGCGACGGCCAGCGCCACCACCGCCGCCAGGCGGACGACGAGGGCCGCGCGGACAAACGCCATGAACGCGCCCACCAGCACACACGCGGTGAGCAGCATCCAGCCGGTACCCCACGCGGTCTGGCGCACCAGCATCGCGACGTCCGCCGCTGAGGGCGCGAGCTCCAGCGCCAGGAACTGTGCCACAAAGAGCATGAGCAGCGCGACAGAGGCCACCCACCACGACGCGAGCACCGTGGTGCGGGACGCCGGCGCGAGTCGCTCGCCCCAGCGCGCACCGTGCACCCACGACGCACCGACCTCTCCGATGACGGCCAGCGCGCCCACGAACAACGCACCGCGAGCCGCCACCGCCATCGCATCACTCATCGACTACTTCGCGGATCCGACGCGAAAGCCAAACGTCCCGTTCACCACGTGGCCGTCTTTCGACATCGCCTTCCAGGTGACCTTGTACCCACCGGCACTGAGCGGCTTCGTAATCTTGGCCACCAGCGGCGCATCCTTGGCCGCATCGCGGGTTACTGCACCGACCGCGATCGCCGTGCCGGCATCGGTCGCGAGCGCGATCTTCGACACCGGGGCCTCGGCGGGCTCGGAGAGCCACAACCGAATGGCATCGGGGGATGTGGCCATGACGCTATCGGCCGCCGGCGAGGAACGCACCAACTTGAGGTGCCGCATGGCCACGTCGTGCATGGCCACGTCGTGCATGGCAGACGCGGAGGACGCCATGGATCCGATGGCGAGGGCCGAGACCGCGGCCGTGATCGTCACGCGAAGGGTTGAACGCACTGCGGGCATCGGAGGCTCCCAGAAGAAGGTGACGCGGAACAGCAGACGAGAGGCGGGCGAACAGCGGACGACCGGACGACTAGCGCTCGTGTGACACGAACCCGAGTCGCTGATTGACGGCGATGCGCTGCGCGGTGCTCATATCACGCCAGTCGCGGATTTCCTCGAGCGTGCGACCGCAGCCGCGGCATCGGTTCTCCAGATCCAGCTGGCAGATCTTGATGCATGGCGACTCAGCCGTGGGCGGGGTGGGCGCGCGGTCACGGCCGGGCGCGGTCGGTCGGTGCATCGTCAATCTTCCCACCGTAGACGGTCGAGGGCGCTCGGGCGACAGGGCCCCGTACTGCGCAGAAGCTAGTCACGCGGCGAAATGGTAGAAAGCGCCCGCCCGAAGCCGCCCGCGCGTGCGAGGAGGACTCCCACCGCATACCCCAGAAAGGCCGCGGCCACCGTGTCGCTGAGAAAATGCGCCAGCGCCAGCACGCGCGTGGCGGCGCAACCGACGGCCAGCAGATACCACAGCCACCAGGCGCGCGGGAAGAGGCGCGCCATCGCGGCCGCCCCCGCGAACGCTACCATGGTGTGACTACTGGGCATCCCCAGTCCACCAGTGGAGAACGGATGATCGGCGAACGGACGGAAGGCGTAGACGAACTGCTCGGGCACCGGCCGGACGCGTCGGACCAGCATCTTCAGCACTTCGGCCAGGGCACCGCCCACGGTGGGCGACAGCAGGGCCAGCCCGCCGCGCCACCCCCATCCCGTCGCGGGGCGGTCGTGCAGCCAAAGCGCCGTCGCGATGATCAGCCACGTGGGGAGGAACCCGATCAGCCGGAGGAGGCGCCCCCAATCTTTCTCGTAAATGCGCGCATCGCGCAGCTGCCGCCACGCGGTCTCATCGAGCCCATGGGCCACCACGACCGCGATGATCGCCAACGCGGCGAACTGGAGCCATTGGCGACGCGTGCGGAGCGCCTGCAGCGGGTCGGTGCGGACGAGGGACATGTTGCGAAATCAAACCGGCCGCGAGGCCTGCACGCCACTGTCGACGCGGCCATATTGCGGAGATGGAACGCAAGACTCGTCAGCGCGATGCGATTCGCCAAGTCTTCGAAGGTACCCCGCGTCCGCTGGGCCCTTTCGAAGTGCTGGAGGCGGGGCGTGCGCAGGTGACGGGGCTTGGCATCGCGACGGTCTATCGCGCCATCAATTCGCTCGTGGACACCGGGTGGCTGGTACCGGTGGAACTCCCGGGCGAGGCGCCGCGCTATGAGCGTGCCGGCGCAGGGCATCACCACCATTTCCGCTGCCGCACGTGCACGCGGGTGTTTGAGATCGAGGGATGTCCCGGCGATTTCGCCGCGCTCGCTCCCCCAGGCTTTCAGTTGGAGTCCCATGAGATCGTGCTCTACGGACAATGCGCGCGCTGCGCGACCACCGCATGACGGCACCCTGATGCACCCGGTCGCGGCACCTCGGCGTTTTGGTGCGCGGATCACGGCGTCCGCATTGGCGCGCGCCATGGCATTCGCGGTAACGGGCGCGGCGCTCTTCGCGGCCTGCACGGGCACGCCGCAGTTGCATGGCGTGATGGTGGATCCGCCCCGTGAGGTGGCCGCGTTCACGTTCACCCGCGCGTCGGGCGCGACGTTTACCACGGCACCGGAATCTGGCCGACTGACCGTGCTGTTCTTCGGCTACACGCACTGCCCTGACGTGTGCCCGACGACGCTCTCCGACTGGAAGCGCGCTAAGACCAAGCTGGGCGCAGACGCCGCCGCCGTCCGCTTCGTCTTCGTATCGGTAGATCCGGCGCGGGACACGCCGGCCATCGCCGAGCGCTACGCGACGCAGTTTGACGCGGCGTTCACGGGGCTCTCCGGCGACTCGGCCACCACCGCCGGCATTTTGGCGGCCTTTGGGGCGAGTGCGGCGCGCGAAGGCATCGTAGACTCGACGCATTATTCCGTTGCGCATGCCGCACAGACGTTCCTCCTCGACGACCGCGGGCGCATTGTGGCGATGTACCCGCTGGGCATCGGCTGGGAAGCGCTCGCGGCCGATCTTGCCACGCTCCGCTGATGATGAAACGCTCAGCACACCTCACACGTCGCACGTCCTCGATGGCGCGTGCGCTGGCCCTCTCGGTGTCATTCGCCGTGGTGTGCGTGACCGCGTGCGGCAAACGTGGCGCCCCGTCCACGGCCGGGCCGCTGCGCGTGGATGACGCGTGGGCGCGCCGAGCGGATTCGGGAGCCACCGGCGGTGTGTATCTGCGTCTCACGAACACGGATACCGCGGATGTCGTGATCACCGCCGTGACCGCGCCCGAGTCTCCCGCAGCGGCGTTGCACGAGAGCTCCGAGCACGACGGCATGGTGCATATGAACCCGCGTGCGAGCGTGCGCATTGCCCGCGACAGCACACTCGTCATGGCCCCCGGTGGACTTCACATCATGCTGCCCGACCTGACGCGCGCCGTCGAGGGGCGTGACTCGGTGCTGGTCACGCTCATGCTGGGAGACGGCCGAACCGTGCGAGCCGTGGCGCGCGTGCGCACCCTATGACCGCCGCCGCGGTGACTCGGCTGCTGGCCCTGCTGCTGGTTGCCGGCGCCGTGCTGTGGATGGGATGGCCGCGCCCCGACGTGGAGATCCGCGTCGCACGCGGGGGGATCGCCACGGTGATTAATCATTTCGGTCTGCGCCACCCGCTGGGCGATACCGTGTTCGTTGGCGGCGCGGGTGCGCGCCGGTCGGTGCGCGTGGTCAATCAGGACACTGTGCAACATGTGCTCGCGATGTTCACGGTGAAGCCGGCCTCACAGATGGACTACGTGGTGCCGCCCGGCACCTTCGGCGGGTTCTGCTCGGCGCACGCGACCAGCAAGCGCCTCACGGTCGTGGTGCAGTGAGCATGCACGACCCGTCGGCGCCTTCGCCCACGCCGTCACACGCGCCGTCACACGCGCCGTCCCACGCGCCGTCCCACGCGCCGTTCCACGCGCCGGTGCGGCGCGCGATGAATGACGTTCTGGACGAAGAAGTGCAGGCGCTCGACGCGGCGGGGCTGCGGCGCACGATGCGCGCGGTGCAGCAGCGGCACGCGGGCTCCGTGCTGGTGCACGGCGAGCGCGTGGCCGACTTCGCCTCCAACGACTACCTCGGGCTGGCCGCCGATCCGCGCGTGGCGCGGGCCGCCATGGCCGTCTTACAAACCGAAGGCACCGGCGCGGGGGCGGCCCGCCTCATCTCGGGGAATCATCCCGTGCATGAGGCGCTGGAGCGCGCGCTCGCGCGCTTCAAGGGATGCGAGCATGCCCTGCTCTTCCCTTCGGGATACATGGCCAACATCGGCGTGATTCCCGCGCTGGTGGGCCCCGATGACGTGGTCTACTCCGACGCGCTGAATCACGCATCGTTGATTGATGGGTGCCGCCTGTCGAAGGCCACGCTGCGGGTGTTTCCGCACAACGACCTCGCGGCACTGGCGGCGATGCTGGAGGCCGACCGCCATCAGTTCCGTCGGGCGTTGATTGTGGTGGAAGGCGTCTTCTCGATGGACGGCGATGTCTTTCCGCTGGATGGGCTCGTCCCATTAGCGCGGCAGTACGGGGCGTGGACGTACGTTGACGACGCCCACGGAACCGGAGTGCTCGGTGCGAGCGGCGGCGGCACCATTGAGCAGCAGGGGATGACCGGGCAGATCGATGTGGTCATGGGCACCCTTGGCAAAGCGCTTGGCACGTCCGGCGCGTGGGTGGCCGGCTCGTTGCCGCTCATTGAATTCCTGACGAGTCGCGCGCGGGCGTTTGTATTCACCACCGGCTCCCCGCCAGCGCTTGCGGCGGCCTCGTTGGAAGCGTTGCGCATCGCGCAGGTGGAACCCTGGCGCCGCGACGCGGTACGTCAGCGGGCCCGCCAGCTCCGTACGCGACTCCGCGAGGCGGGGCACCATGTGCCCGGCACCGTCGATGGACATATCGTCCCGCTGATGATTGGCGATCCCCTGCGTACGATGGCCGTGGTCGCCGACATGCGCCGACGCGGCTTTCTCGTCGGGGGCGTGCGCCCACCGACCGTGCCCCCGGGCACGTCACGACTCCGCGTTTCCCTCTCTGCCATGCATCCACCGGAACTCGTGGATGCCCTGGCGGCCAACCTGATCGACGTGCTGCGCGGCGTCGGTGGATGATGAACGGCCTATGACTTCGCACGACGACTACGACGACGAGTACGCCAGCTTCGAGCATCAGCTGGACAATGAAACGGATCAGGATGTTGAGGCCGATGGTGATGAGGCCGACGTGGACGAGGCCCAGGGTGAGGACGGAGCCGCGCTCGGGCTCTCGCCCGACCCGGTGCTGCTGCACGATGCCGCGCATGTCTGGCATCCGTACACCCAACACATGCAGGCGCCGATTCCCGTGCACGTCACGCGCGCGGAAGGGGCGTGGATTTACGACGCGCAGGGGCGGCCCATTCTCGACGCGATTTCGTCGTGGTGGGTGACCACGCATGGGCATTGCCGTCCGGAAATCGTGGCGGCGATCGCGGCGCAGGCCGCGACGCTCGACCAAGTGATTTTCGCCGGATTCACGCACGAACCGGCCACCGCGCTGGCGGCGGAACTGGTGTCGCGCCTGCCGCGCGGGTTGACGCGCGTGTTCTTCAGCGACAACGGGTCCACGGCGGTGGAAGCAGCCATCAAAATGTCGCTGCAGTCATTCGCCAATCGCGGCACGCCGCGTCGTTTGGTCGCGGCCCTGGAGCACGCGTATCACGGCGACACGTTCGGCGCGATGGCGGCCGGTGCACGCAGCGTGTTTTCACAGCCGTATGACGCGATGCTCTTTGAAGTCGCACGGTTGCCCGACCCGTCAGAGGGCGACACGGTCGCGGCCCTCGACGCGCTCATCGCCGCACGCGGCGCCGAGCTGGCAGCGGTGATTGTGGAACCGCTGCTGCTGGGGGCCGGTGGCATGCGGGTGTGGGACGAGCGCGTGTTGCGGGCCTTACGTGAGCGCACGCGCGACGCGGGCGTGCATCTGATCGCGGATGAAGTGCTGACGGGCTTTGGTCGGACGGGGCCGCTCTTTGCGTGCGACCGCGCCGAAGTCTCCCCCGATCTGCTGTGCATGTCGAAGGGGCTGACGGGTGGCATGCTCCCGCTTGGCGCGACCGCCGCGACCGAAGAGATCTTCGATGCGTTTCGGAGTACGGATCGCACCAAGACGTTCTTCCACGGACATTCCTTTACGGCCAACCCCATTGCCTGTGCGGCAGCGCTCGCGTCGTTGGAGCTGTTGGACGAAGAGAGCGAGGACGAGCGCATTCGGTTGGAGGTAGCGCAGGCGCGTCACCTCGAGACGTTCCGTGGATTGCCGGGCGTTCGTGCCATTCGCCAGATCGGCACCGTGGCGGCCGTCGAGCTGAACGCTCCCGCGGGGTACCTGAGCGAGGTGGGGCGTGACCTGTCGGCGTACGCGCTGCAGCAGGGCGTGTTGCTGCGCCCGTTGGGACCGGTGGCGTACTGCCTGCCTCCCTACTGCACGACGGACGACGAGCTCGCGCGGGTGTATTCGGTGTTGCACGACTTCATCGATGGCGCACGCGCCACCACGGACCCGTTCGCGGGCGCCGCGCGCTGATGCACGACCTCACCGTGCCGCGGTATGGCATCACGGGCACCGACACCGGCATTGGGAAGACGGTGGTCGCGTGCGCGCTGGCCGTGCGTGCGCGCCAGTTGGGGATACGTGTCGCGGCGATGAAGCCGGTGGAGAGCGGGATTGATGCACGCGGCGTCCCCAACGCGCTGCCCCCCTCGGACGCGCACCGGCTGCAGTGGGCGTGTGGCGGCGGGGACGCGTTATCCCTGATGCGTCCGTACGTGTTGGAAGAGCCGCTGGCCCCGATGGTCGCGGCACAGCGCGCGGGCGTAACCATCGATCTGGACGTGCTTGATCACGCCTGCCGCACGCTCGCGACGGATCGCGATCTGCTGCTGGTGGAAGGGGCCGGGGGGCTGTTGGTCCCCATCACGCCGACCTTCTCGTTTCTCGATCTCTTCGCCCGCTGGCGCTGCCCGCTGATCATCGTGGCGGGCAATCGACTCGGCGTGCTCAATCACGTGCTGCTCACCGTGCGCGCGGCCCAGTCCGCGCGGGTGCCTGTACGCGCCGTGATTCTTTCGGATGGCGCTGATGGCGAGCCTGGTCTGGCGGAAGTGACCAACTTCGAGGCGCTGGCGACGCTGCTGCCCCAGATTCCCCGTTATCGTTTCCCGTGGGTGGACCGCATTGATGACGCCGATACGCTGGCGTCCGCCGCGCAGGGGAGCGGATTCGATGCGATCCTGCTGGATCACCGTGCTGTCCTGTCCTCCGGCGTGCCTGCCGGTCTGTTCTCTCCATCGATCACCGCCTGAGATACTCCCGTTATGCCTTCAATGCCTGAGACGTCCGCGCCCAACTGGCAGCGGTTTGCCGATACCGCCCTCGCGGGCGACGTGCTGTCGCGTGAGGATGCGCATGCGGTGCTGAACGCCCCGGATGACGCGCTGCTGGACGTGCTGGCCGCGGCCTATCGTGTGCGCCGCGCGACGTGGGGCAACCGCGTGCGGCTGCACTTCCTGCTCAACGCGCAAAGCGGCTTGTGCCCCGAGGATTGCGGTTACTGCTCGCAGTCGAAGATCTCGACGGCGGAGATTGAGAAGTATCCGCTGCTGGCGCACGGGCGCATCATGGAGGCCGCCGACCGTGCGGCGCAGTTGAAGGCCGGCACGCTGTGCATGGTGATTTCCGGACGCACGCCCGGCGAGACCGTGTTCGGCAAGGTGCTGGATGCCGTGCGCGCGGTGCGCGAGAAGCATGACCTCAAGATTTGCGCGTGTCTGGGGCTGTTGAACGCCGAGCAGGTGCAGCGGCTCAAGGCGGCCGGCGTCGAGACCATCAATCACAACCTGAACACGTCGGCGAACTTCACGCCCGAAGTAGTGTCGTCGCATACGTTCGAAGATCGCGTGGATACGGTGCAGGCGGTGCGCGACGCGGGCATGAAGACGTGCAGCGGGGGTATTCTGGGCATGGGCGAGAGCGATGATGACGTGATCGATCTGGCGTTGTCGCTGCGGGCGCTTGAGGTGAAGAGTGTCCCGGTCAACTTCCTCATTCCCGTGGAAGGCACGCCGATGGCCGGTGTGCGCGCGCTGGACCCGCGCCGGTGCCTGCGCATTCTCTCGCTGTATCGCTTCCTGTTGCCCACGCAGGAGATTCGGGTGAGCGGCGGCCGCGAAGTGCATCTGCGCAGCATGCAGGTGATGGGGCTCTATCCGGCCAATTCCATCTTCGTGGGTGATTACCTGACCACGCAGGGACAGACGGCGCGCGATGATCTGCGGATGATTGAAGATGCCGGGTTCGTGCTGGAGACACCGGACGGCGAGCC
>CALQGY020000001.1 GCA_943330235.2 Candidatus Kuenenia stuttgartensis | reverse complement strand
CGGTGCTCCACGGGCAACCGTGGGACAATCGCGATCCCCTCGCGCGCCGTACCGGAGCGCAGCATGCCGGACGGTGTACCGGAGAGCGCGAGGTACAGCGTCTGCGTGATCTGCTCCACGCTGGCACCCGACTCGGCGGCGCGCACGCGGTCGATGTGGAATGACTGCGTCCGCTGCGGGGACTCCACCGTCCAGTCCACGTCCACAACACCCGGCGTCTGTTCGAACACCAACTTCACCGCGCGTGCCGCCGCGAGTCGTGAGGCATCATCGGTGGCATAAACTTCGGCGACGAGCGTCGACAGTACCGGTGGGCCCGGCGGAATTTCTGCGACCTTCGCCGACGCATTGTACTTGCGCGCAATCGAGTCCACCCCCGGTCGCACGGCCACGGCAATCGTGTGACTCTGCCGATCGCGCTCGCCTTTGGGGAGCAAGTTCACTTGCACGTCAGCCACGTTGCTGCCGCTGCGCATGAAGTAGTGTCGCACCAGACCGTTGAAGTTGAACGGCGCGGAGGTGCCCGCGTACACCTGCGTGCTCACGACTTCCGGGACGTTGCTGAGATACGCGGCCACTTCCGATGCGACACGATTCGATGTCTCCAGGCTTGCCCCTTCCGGCAAGTCCAGCACCACCTGAAACTCACTCTTGTTGTCGAAGGGGAGCATTTTGACTTGCACCGCCTTCATGGCCACGAGTCCCATGCTGGCGATCAGCAAGAGCACCACGCCGCCGTAAAACCCCATGCGCAGGCCGCGCCGCCGCATGAGCGGAAGCATGATCCGGCGATAGACGCGGTCCACGCGTCCTCCGTCTTCAGGCGGGTGCTTCACATCGCCATGCACCGCCTGCACGTGGCCTTTGAGGAGCCGGTACGCGAGATACGGCGTGACGATGAACGCGACCGCCAGCGAGGCGAGCATGGCCACCGAGGCGCCAATGGGAATGGGCCGCATGTAGGGGCCCATCATGCCACTGACAAACGCCATCGGCAGAATCGCCGCGATCACGGTAAAGGTCGCCAGAATCGTGGGATTGCCCACTTCATCCACCGCTTCCACGGCGGCCACATCCGGCGAGCGGTCGCCCATCTGCAGGTGGCGGTAGATGTTCTCCACGACCACGATCGCGTCATCCACGAGAATGCCGATGGAAAAGATCAACGCGAAGAGCGTAATGCGATTGAGCGTATAACCGAGGATGTAGTACACGAACAGCGTGAGCGCGAGCGTCACGGGGACCGCGACCAGGACCACGAGCGCCTCGCGCCATCCGAGAAAGAGCCAAATCAACGCGGTCACGCTCAACGTCGCGATGAGTAGGTGCAGCATGAGTTCGCGCGCCTTGTCACCGGCGGTTTCGCCGTAGTCGCGTGTCACCGACAGCATGACGTTCGCAGGGAGCAGACGCCCCTTGGCCTGCTCGACGCGTGCGAGCACGGCGCGCGTGACGTCGGTGGCATTGGCGCCCTGGCGCTTGGCGACCGCCATGGTCACGGCCGCTTCGGCGACTCCGCCCTTCTCGCGGTGCGAGACATACGAGGTGATGTCGGCGAAGTCCTCGCGCACATCGGCGACGCTACGCAGGTACACCGGGGCGCCACCGCGCACCGCGACGACCACACTGCCCACCTCGCGCGCCGTCGTGAGCGGCGCACCGACATCGATGCGCATCACGCTGTCACGCGCGGTGAGTTCGCCGGCCAGCAGATGCGCATTCGCGCTGCGCAGCGCGAGGGCCACGTCGCCGGGGGCGATGCCGCTGGCCGCGAGTCGCGCCGGATCAAGCAACACGCGTATCTGTTTCGGTGCGCCGCCTGTGACGAATGTTTCGGCCACGTCGGGCACCGTACGCACTTCGTCCTCGAGATGCACGGCGATCTGGCGTAGGGTATTCGCGTCCAGCCCCGCGCTGCCCGCGCGGGCGTGCAGCGTCAGCGCGAGCACGGGCACATCATCGATGGAATGCGATTTGATGATCGGCGGCAGCGCGCCCTGCGGGGCCTGGTCCATAGCGCCGGCGAGCTTCGCCTGCACCTTGGTGACGCTCCGCTCCTGGTCTTCACCCACCTTGAACCGCACGGTGACCATGGCGTAGCCGTCGCCCGACATCGTGTACACGTGATCGACGCCGGACAGCTCGCGCATGCGCTGCTCAATGGGTCGCGCCAGCAGGTTCTCTGCTTCCTGCGGCGACGCGCCCGGCATGGCGGCGATGACGTCAATCATGGGCACGGAGATCTGCGGCTCTTCCTCACGCGGTGTCGCCAGAATGCCCAGGACGCCGACCGCGAGCGACGCCACCGCGATCAGTGGCGTCAACTTGGAGTGCAGGAACGCCTGCGCGACGCGACCGGAGATGCCAATCGATTTCGACATGCTTACGCTCCCGGCTTGGTCGCGGTCGCCGGCATCAGAATGGATTCGCCCGCCGCGAGACCGCTGGTGACTTCCACGTGGGTGGCCGAGCTCGATCCGGTGCGGATCCAGCGACGCTCGTCGCGCGTGCTGCCGCGCACCACGACGCCGGTGAGGTCGCCGTCGTGCACCAGGGCCTCACGCGGAATCAGGAGCGCGCGCTGCGTACCCGTCGGGATCCGCAGCGTCGCGGCGCTGCCGGCGCGGTACTGTGCCCCACGATTGTCGACGAGGGCGTTGATCGTGAACAGATTCGCCGATGCCGTGGGCAGGACCGCTTCGATGGTCGCGGTAGCGGGCACGCCGTCAATCATGGCCGGAATGGATTGCCCGCGACGCAGCGCGCGAACAACGTCGCCGGCGACGGCCGCTGTAATCCGGAGCCGCGACGCATCCTGCACCGAAACGAGCGGCGCCCCTGGTGCGGCAAACGTTCCGGGGTTGGCCATACGCGCGGTGACGGTGCCGTTGAATGGCGCCCGTACCGTCGCGTAGCTGCTGATGGCCTCCACTTCGCTGGCCGCGGCGCGCGCGGCGCGCACGCCCGCGTCGGCGCGGGCGAGCCCCGTCATGGCCGCTTCGTACTGCACGCGGGTTGCGGCACTATCGGCGTACAGCGCGCGAAACCGTGTGGCGTGCGCCGCGGCCTCGGCCTGCATGGCCTCGGCGTCGGCGATGGATGCGGCCACCTGATTGCTCTTCGCCGTCAGGTCACGTGCATCGATGCGCACGACGGGCTGATCACGTTGCACGCGATCGCCCTCGGCCACGAGGACGGCGGTCACCGTCCCCACCAACTTCGTGCTCAGCGTCACCTGTTGCATCGGCTCCGCTATGCCGGCGGCGTCATAGGTGAGTGACATACTGGTGTCTCGTACCATCAGCACCGTACCGGGCTGTCGTGCGTCGGCGGCGGAGGCGCCAGTGGTACCAGACTCGCGCCCCGTGGCCTCGCCGCCCGGTGTGCAGCCGGTGATCGAGGCCGCTGTGGCCGTGAGGGCCGTCGCCGCCAGCAGGAGTACGGCGCGCGACGAGCGTGCACGCGTATGCGTTCTATCGGTCATGGGAAGGATTTCCTGAGGTCGGAGAGGAAGAAGCGGTTGGGTCGAGCACCGTGAGGTCGCCGGGATTCGCGCCGATCGCGCGTCGATACGAGGCCAGCGCGTCGATGAGCGCAAAGCGTGCCGCCGACTGCGTGAGCGCGGCGGCCGTCGCGCTCGCCTCGGCGCCAAGCAGCTCGGCCACGGTGGCCAGACCGCCCGCGTAGCGCCGCTCCAGCAGCCGGTGCGCCTCGCGACTCTGTACGGCGGCACGATCAGCGAGATCGAGTCGCTGCAATGCGAGCGTGATGCCTCGGCGCGCGGCGTCCGCTTCGACGCGCCCCTGCGCCGCTGCGCCGTCGGCGCCGGCGCGCGCACCCACGGCGCGAGCGCGCGTGCCGGCGATGTCCGCCAGCTCGCTGCCGCCACCAAACAGCGACCACGAGGCCATGACACCCATCGTCCAGTTTTTGCGACCGCTGTACAGCGCGCGCGGATCATTCCAGTCGTAGCGCGCGAAGCCGTTCACGCGGGGCAGGAGCGTTGTTGCGGCCCGTTGCCGATCCGCATCGGCGGCCCGCACGCCGGAGCGCGCGGCGCGCACATCGGCGCGGTCGGAGATCGTCACGGTCGGCCCTGTGCCCAGTGTGTCGTGCTCGGCGAGCGCGCGAATGGCGGCGTCCGCGGGGAGTGTCGCCGGAAGGTCCACCGCGCTGGCATCGGTGCGACCCAGCAGCAGCCCCAGTTGCTGACGCGCGGAGAGCAGATTGCTGCGCGCACTGAGGAGTTGCGCGGCGATCTCGTCGGCGCGCACGCCCGCCTGGAGCGCATCGGCCTTCGTGACCAGCCCCTGTTGCACCATGGCTGAGACTTGTCGCAGCGCGGCGTCGCTGGCGCGGGTGGCCTGCTCCAAGACCCCCACGTGTTCCGCCGCGACCGTCGCGCCGAAGTACGCGCGCACCACGTTGGCCCGCGTGGAGACCGCGACCCATTCGCCGTTGGCATCGCTCGCGTCGGCGGCCGCGCGGGCCGCCTTCCATCCGGTCCAGGCGTCGCCATTCACGAGCGGTACCTCCAGCACGAGGCCGCCCTGCACATTCGTGACGGCGTCCGGGTTGTTCAACCGCGCGGGCTCGAACGCCAACGGTGTGACGAACCGCTGCCGCAACGTGGTGCCGAACGCACCGATCGGATCGGTGGTGGCCACCACGCCCGTCTCGACACGCACTGACGGCAGAATACCCTTGAGCGGCAGCCGCGCCCGCGCGCGGTCGGCGTCGGCGCCGGCGGTGGCGACGCGATTCGCGAAGGCGTGGCGGTCCGCCTCGCGCAGCGCCGCCGTCAGCGTCAGCGGTGTGCCGGCGGACTGGGCCGGAAGACTGGCCAGCGGTCCCAGCACGAGCAGCACGCGCATGAGTGCCAGCGGGAATCGACGACGACGAAGGGGCACGGACTCTCCTGTCTGAGTATTGATGAATGTGCATATAGCTACGCAGGCATATACTAAATGTCAAGCAGGGGTTTGCTGACGTTCCGTCGTGATTCGCTTGTCTCACGCCGTGGACCGCGTTAGCATCTCGCCATGCTCTCCTCATCGGCTGCGGGTATCGGATCTCGGTGTCCGCGATGGCGCGCCCTCGCGGCATGGGCCTCGACGGATGCTGGACGCGCACGACGGCTTGTCGTGTGGCGAGCCATGCCGGCGCTCGCGCTGGCCCTGCTGTCTGCGGCGGTCTGGGCGCAGCCGCTCACAGCCCAGCCGCTGGAGGCCATCTGGTACACACGCAACGGCGCGGCCACGACGGCCGTGTTCGTCGCGCACGCCGATCGTATTTCCGTCGTGTCGCCTCAGGTCTTCGCCTTCGACGCCGCGGGGGGCATTCACGGGGCGCTCGATCCGCAGGTGGTCGCCACGGCGCGTGCGCAGCACGTGAAGGTGATTCCCCTCGTGATGAATCCGGGATTCGATCAGGCGCTCATGCATACGCTGCTCACGGTCGCCGAGCCGCGCGCGCGCGCCATACGCAGTATGGCGGCCCTCTGTCGCGAGCAGCATCTCGACGGCGTGCAGTTCGATGTCGAGAACGTGCACGTCTCGGATCGTGACGCGTTCACATCATTCGTCCGCGAGTCCGTCGATTCGGTGCATCGTGCCGGATGCAGTGTGTCCGCCGCCGTGGTACCGCGCACGAGTGATGACGCGGGTCCCACCGCGTATCATCGCTGGATTTACGACAACTGGCGCGGCGTCTACGACTACAAGGCGCTGGCCGACACGCTCGATTTCCTGTCGTACATGACGTACGCGCAGCACACCGGCGGATCACCGGCGGGGCCGGTTGGCGGCTATCCGTGGATCAAGGCGTCGCTCGAGTATCTGCTGTCGCTCGGCGTGCCGCCACAGAAAATATCGCTCGGCATTCCCGGCTATTCCGATCACTGGTACCCGGCGTGGGACTGGCGCGCCGGCGCGCACATGACCGGGAGCGACATCAGTTATGCGGAAGGGCAGCGACTGCTCACGCAATTCGGCGTAGCCGCGCGGTGGGACGACGTGCAGAAGTCGCCGTACGCGATGTGGGAGAACGCGGGCGTCTTCGAGCATTTGTGGCTGGAAGATGTGCGCGCCTTCGAGGCCAAGCTCGCACTCGTACGCCAATACAAACTGCGCGGCTATTCGGTGTGGCTGCTGGGGCTGGAAGATCCGCGCGTCTGGGCGCTGCGCCACGCGATCCTGAAGTAGCGCCGCGCCGTCAGAATGGCGGCGGCGGGCCGGGGAGCAGGAGGCGCGCGGGGAGCGTAATTGGACGGCCATACGCCGCGTCGATGGGCATCTGCGCATGCGACGACTCCAGCGTGCGGTGCAACAGATCCGAAAGCCGCGCGGCGACGTCCATGTTCTTGAGTGAGAGCTCGCGGGATTCGCCCAGATCGCTGGCGAGATTATACAGTTCGTAGCGCGACCCGGCGTAGAAGTAGATCAGCTTCCACGGCCCCACGCGCAGCGCGGAGAACGGTTCTACCGCGACGGCGGGGAGGCCCACGCCTGGCAGATCGGCCGAGTGCGGGTAGTGCCACAGCAACGGCCGGTCCGGCGGCAGCGGTGACGAGTTGTCGAGCGTGCCCGTAAGATCGCGCGCGCCGACGCCACGCGTGTACTGGGCCGCGTTGGGAACGCGTGCGGCCCGCAGGATGGTGGGGAAGAGATCGTCCAACATGACCGGTGTCGCAGAGCGCAGCCCTGCGCGCGCCACGCCGGGCCAGCGCACGATCAGTGGCACCCGCAGCCCGCCCTCGTATGCCGAGCCCATGCCGCCTTTGAGCGGCGCGTTCTGGAGGGCACGCAGGCCGCCGCGTGCAGACGTGGCGAGGCCACCGTTGTCCGACAACAGCATCACGATGGTCTGCCCCGCGATGCCGCCGTCGTCCAGATAGCGCGTGATGTCCTTTACGCTCTGATCCACGCCCGCAATCAGGGAGGCGTACAGCGCGTCACGCGTATCGAGCGCGCGCTCGGCCACCGCGTCGGCCACCGCGTCGGCTACCGCGACGGCGAATCGTGCGTCGCCTTCGCTCGGTAAACGCACCGCGTCGTAGGCGAGGTACAGAAAGAACGGCTGCTTGAGCGCGCGTGCGGCATTCATCGCACGAATCGCGTCGGTGGTCAACACATCGGCGCGTCGCGCGCCCGGCATCGATTCGTCAAAGCCGATGGACTTCGCATCGCTGCCCGGCGCACCGGCCGCGCTCCATTCGGTGAGCCCGACGTGCACGGTGTGATAGCCGGCGGCGCGCAGTAATCGCGGAAGCAACGGGCCGGCGAACGCCCGCGGCGATTTCGAGAGCGCGGTGAGCCCATTGAAATTCCACGCCGGTGAGCGGAACGCCGCGGAGGACGTATCCGTTTCGCGACGGCCCACGCTATTGGTCACGCCCGAGGCGACCGGCGCGCGTCCGGTCAGCAGCGCCACCCGCGATGGGGTCCCGACGGGCGCGGCGGCGTAGGCCTCGGTGAACGTGACGCCGGCAGCGGCCAGCGCCTCCATCCCCGGAGTGCGGTAGCGCCGGTTGGCCGCGGTGGTGTCGCGGTAGAGCGGCACCGACAGATCCTGCCACCCCAGATCATTTACCACCAACACGATCACATTGGGCGGCGGTGCCGTCTCGCTGGGAGACGTCGTCGGCGTGATGACGGGCTTCGCGACGGGCTTCGGGGCCTTTTGCGCGTGCAGCGCCGTGTCGCCCGGCACCAGGCCGCGTGGTGCCAGCAGCAGGGTGGCGGCCATCACCAGCCGCCACATCCTGCCGCTGTGGGTGTTCATCGTGCGGGACGGCGCTGTGTCGCGGCTTTCTCGACCAGACGGCGCAGCTCTTTGATGGGCTCGGGGCTGTCATCAACCTGCAGGCGCACCACGACATCGTTGTGCAGCCACACGCCCGCGTCCTTCTTCACGATGAGCATCGCGGCGGACTGCATACCGCGCTTGTCGCCGCCGGCGATCTGCCCGGCCTCGAGCGCCGCCAGCAACCGGAAGGACAGGTGCCCCTTGGTCTCTTCGAACGCCTTCACCATGGCGTTCACCACCTCAGGGCTGGCCAGAATGTTGCCCTGCGCCGTGCAGAACTGCCCCTGCTTGTCACCGGCCCACTCGGTGGCCTTGGGGCCCGTGTAGGCGGCCACATTGCCCTGGGCATCGATTACGGCGAACTGTCGGCCGTACTTGGTCCAATCGACGGGACGCGGATCCGGATCTCCTTCCCAGATGCTCTTCACGATGTCGGCCGGCTTCTTGCCCTTCCGCAGGAGCGCGATGGCTTGCGGGCCGTAGCTCACGTCCACGATGGCCTGACTTGCGGCCGCGCCTACGCCAGCCTCGGCCCACAACACCCCGTTCCCCACGGAGAACACGCGGGACTGCACGGCGCCGCCGACTTCGCCGGTGGCCGGGTCATAGCCCAGAATGGAAAACGTCGCGACCGGTGGCCACGGGAGCGGCGAGGGGGCGGTAATCGTCCCTGCGGTTTGCGCGTGCAGCGCACCCGGCATGGCGAACGGTACGGCAACCACGGCCGCGAAAGACACGGCGCGGCGCAGCGTGACGGCGAGGAGAGAACGGGGCATGGTGGTCGTCAGGGTTGGATGTCAGGGAGCGCCGCGCCATCGGTCACGGGTGCTGCCAACGAACAGCGCATGACGGTGGCGCTGGCCGGGCAGGCCGATGTGAACTCGATCGTGTTCGCAAGCGCGGCGGGTACGGCGGATCGATCGGTGACGGTGAAGCCGAACTTCGGAAACCACGCCGCAGCCGTGGTCGTGAGCAGATAGAGCGCGGTGAGGTCGGCCTGCCGTGCTTGCGCGATCAAGTCGTTCACCAGTCGCGTGCCGACGCCAAGCGAGGCCAGATCGTGCGCCACGGCCACCGAACGAAGCAGGCCATTGCCGTCTCGCACATCAAGGGCCGCCGATCCGACGACCAGGCCATTCAGCTCCGCGATGCGCACGTGCTCGGGCTGCGCACGCAGCAGATCGGCGAAGCCGGCCACCGGGAGCTTGCGCGACTGGAGCAAGCCAACGACTGCGTACAAGTCCTCACTGGTGGCCGGGCGAATCTGCAGTGACATGGGCGTTGTCTCCGGAATTCAGTGGGCGGGGGACGCAGCACGCGCGGAAGCGTGATCACTGTCTGCGCGAATACGCACCGTGGTTCCCCACGGATCACGCAGGACGATGGCCGCACCGTCCCGTACAACGGACACGTGATGGGCCACCGCCGAGGCCGCGACCGCCTCGACGTCGGCGAGCACGGGCACCTCGATGGTCCACTCCATCAAGTGGGCCTCGTCGGCGCGGGCCGACTCCGCATGTCGCGCCCACGTGTTGGTGCCAACATGGTGGTGATATCCGCCAGCCGCCAGAAACAGGGCGCCCGGATACTCCCAGACCATCCGATCCATCCCGAGCATCTCGTGATAGAACGAGGATGCGCCTGCAAGATCGCCGACATGCAGATGCACGTGTCCGATGGTCGTGCCGGCTGGCGCCCCGTGCCATGCTGCACCGTCTCCGGCGGCAATGACGGCGCGCACATCGAGCGCCACCGTCGCCATCGAGAGTTGGCGCTGCTGATGCGCCCACTGCACGCGCGGTCGATCGACGTAGATCTCAAGGCCAAGGCCGTCGGGATCGGTGAGATAAATGGCTTCGCTCACGTAGTGATCCGACATGCCCGGCGCTTCGCCGATCTCGGCGAGATGAGCCAGAAAGCGTCCCAGCGACGGTCGGTCGGGCAGGAGGATCGCGACATGAAAGAGCCCCAATCGCCCCTGCGGTGGCACGGGCGCGGCGCCGCGGCGCTCATGCAGCACCACCAGGCGGCGATCGTCATCATAGGCCGCCAACTCCGCCACACCGGACACCGCGTGAACTACACGCAACCCGATCACGTCGCTGTAGTACGCCACCGAGCGACCAAGATCGGCGACTTGCAGATGCACGGCACCGAGTCGCGTGGCGTCGGGCAGACGATAGCCCGCCGACGCCATGCCGTACGGCTGCGGCGAGGTGGGCGAGGTGGACGGGCTCGGCATCACCGCGGGTGGTGTGAGGATGGTGCGGTGTCCGGCGGGGCTTTCGTGGCTGCTCCCGAATCGCTCGCAACGGAAGCGCGTTCCCCAGCTGTGCCCGCGGCGCTGTCGCGCTTCACACGCGGCGCGCGCGGCTTCTTCGTGGCGGGCGGCGCAACGGCGGGGGCCGGCACAGTGTCCACAACGGTCGCGGCATTCCGCATGCGGTCGATATACGGCATGAGCGGACCCGCCACGGTGCGCGAGATCGATCCGATGGCGTCGGAGACGGAGCGCGCCGCGCCCGCGGGCTGTTGTGCGCCAAACCAGTACAGCGCGTACACGAACGCGCCGATGAGCAGGAGCACGGGAAACACGCGACGGCGCGACGGGTCGGGCATGCCGATCGCCTTCGCGACGGGCACGGAGACGACCGTACCGGATGCGGTCGCGGGCGTCCGCGAACGGTCCACGGCGCGTCCGACCGTTGGCTGATCCATGCTCGGCGTGCGACGCGCCACGCCAATACTGCGGCCCATTAACGCCCGACTGTACATCTCCGCGGTCTGCGTCGGCGTCATCAGACTGATGGCGTTCGACAGATCGTCCGCGAAATCCGCGATGCGCGCGAATCGGTCCGCCGCATCCGGTGCGAGGGCACGATCGAACACCGACTGCAGCGGCACGGGCCAGTCGATGTCCGCGCGCACCTCGGCCAGACGACGCGGCCGACTGGTGAGCCGCAGGATCAACGAGTCTTTCCCCGACGCATCCGAAAACGCTTCCTGGCCGGTTAACGCGACAAAGGCCACCAACGCCAGCGCGTACTGGTCGGAGCGCGCATCGAGCACATCACCCGCCAGCTGTTCCGGCGACATGTACTCCGGTGTTCCCACTGCGAAGCCGGTGCGCGTCACGCGCGTGACGCCACTGTCCATCGTGCGTGCAATGCCGAAGTCCACGAGCTTCACGAGAAACGTGCCGTCGGCCCGCTTGCTGAGCATCAGGTTGTCGGGCTTCAAATCTCGATGCAGGATGTCCAGATCGTGCGCCGCCTGCAGGGCATCCGCTGACTGCCCGATGACATCGGCGGCCACCATCGGATGCAGCGCCATCTCTCGCGTCAGCGTCTGATGCAGCGACTCGCCCTCGATGAATTCCATCGCGAGATACACCAAGCCTTCGGGTGTCTCGCCAAAGTCAAAGATCGACGCGACGTTCGGATGCGACAGCTTGCTGGCGTTCTCCGCCTCGCGTGTGAAACGCTGCATCGCTTCCGGATCGCCCACGAGCGCCGACCGCATCACCTTGATGGCGCTCTTGCGCTTCATCTTGATGTGCTCGGCCAGATACACCTGACCCATACCGCCGGCACCGACGCTCTTGATGATACGGTACCGGTCGGCGATGATCGTGCCGATCAGTGACGATCCGGAGTCTGAAGTCATTCGGTCGGGAATCGCAAAGCGCGGGGAGTGACGAAACAATCGACGGTCGGTCGGAATATCATTCCTAAAATAGCGCAAAAGGCATTACGTTGGGATATGACTCCTTCCGCTCCGACTCGTCCCCGCGGTGCTCGGCACCGCGTCCTCACGACGTTCGCCCGCGTGTACGGCATCGCGGCGGCGCTGGCGCTCGTGTCTTCTTCTCCAATCGCGCTCTCTGCGCAGGCACCCGCCAACGCGTGGGGCCGAGCAGGGACCGAAGGGAACTTTGAGGTGGCGAACTTCCGCTTCGCCTCGGGCGAGGTGCTGCCCAGCCTCCGCCTCCACTACACCACGCTGGGTACCCCTCGCAAGGATGCGCGCGGAGTGGTCCGGAATGCCGTGATGATTCTGCACGGCACCGGCGGGTCGGGGCGGAGCTTCTTGAGCGCCACGTATGCCGGCCAGCTGTTTGGCCCGGGGCAGCTGCTGGACAGTGCGCGCTATTTCATCGTGCTGCCCGACGGCATCGGCCACGGTGGCTCTAGCAAGCCCAGCGATGGTCTGCACGCCAAGTTCCCGCGCTACACCTACGACGACATGGTCACGGCACAGCATCGCCTGCTGACCGAACATCTGGGCGTGAACCACCTGCGGCTGATCATGGGGACCTCCATGGGCTGCATGCACGGCTGGGTCTGGGGCGAAACGTATCCGGAGTTCATGGACGGCCTGGCACCCTTTGCCTGCGTGCCCACGCAGATCGCCGGACGCAATCGCATGATCCGCACGATGGCCATGGACGCCATCCGCACGGATCCGACGTGGAACGGCGGCAACTACACATCGCAGCCGGCGGGACTGCGAACGGCCGAGATGATGCTGTACATCATGGGGAGCGCGCCGCTGTTGCAGCACAAGCAGGCGCCCACGCGTGACGCGGCCGACAGCGTGATTCGCGCGTATCTCGATCGCGGTGTGAAGACCACCGACGCGAATGACTTTCTGTATCAGTTTGATTCGTCGCGTGACTACGATCCGTCGGCACGCCTCGCACAGGTCACCGCGCCGGCGTTGTTCATCAATTCCGCCGACGATCAGGTGAATCCGCCCGAGCTCAAGCTGGCCGAGATGTACGCCGCCAAGATGCCGAAGACGCGATTCATTCTGCTGCCAATCACGGATCAGACGCGCGGGCATGGTACGCACTCGCTACCCAGCGTGTGGGGCGGATATCTCCGGGAGTTCCTGTCGTCGCTGCCCGAGCGGTGAGTTTTCTCCGACCCGGGCTCGGTACCCTGCTGGGACGCGCGCTGTTGCTCCGCTGCCCGCATTGCGGCGGCCGCGGACTGTTCGAGACGTTCTTCAAACTCAAGCCGCATTGCCCGACGTGCGGACTGAGACTGGAACGCGGCGAAGGCGATTACTTCGTGGGCGCGTACCTGTTCAATCTCATCGCGGTCGAGCTCATTCTGTTCTTCTGCGTATGCGGCTTCGTGTACCTCACGTGGCCCAACCCGCCGTGGAACCTGCTCACGTACGTGACTGCGACGTTGATGCTGTCCGGCTGCATGCTGTGCTATCCGTTCTCGAAGACCACGTGGCTGGCGGTGGACATCGCCATCCGACCGTTATCGCCGGAAGAGTTGAACTGGCATGTAACAAGCGGCGACGTCGGAGATCGCGAACTGCCGCATCTCTGACGCCGCCGCTGTGCTCGACCGCGTGGTCCGCGGTCGGGCACGATGTGCCGAGAATTACTTCTCGGAGATGATCAGGTAGCGCGATACGGCCCAGAACTTCGCCGGATCCAGGATCTTGATGGACTCACCGCGGAACGAGCCATCCTTCTCCTTCTTCGCGACTTCGATCAGGCCGACGTCGTGGCGCGAGACGATGCGATAGGGACGGTCCGCGCGCGGCAACGCGATGGTCAACGTCTGACGACGGTCGCCGGCGGTGAAGCGGGATTCGTCGAGGGTGCGCGCCGGGACCAGCGTCTTGCCCAGCTTCACAATCAACAGGCCGCGCGAGCCGCCTTCTTCGGTCACGATGCCATCCGCCAGCAACGTGCGGCGATTGGCGACGATATAAAAGACTTTGTTCTCGCGCACGTCCATGGCCTTCACCGTATCGGTGAGCGTGGCCTTCTCCGCCGTGAGCGTCGCGTTCTGCGTCCGCAGCGCCTTGATCTCATCCTGAAACGCGATGATCTCCTTTTCGCGCGTGGCGAGGCGTGCATTCAGATCGGCCAGCAACGAAGCCGTGGCACCCGAGTCCGCACGGAGCGACTTCATGGTGTCCAGCATCGCGGTGATCTGGGCCTGTCGCGCGGTCAAGCGCTGACGCATCTGCGCCAGCCGGTTCAGAATGTCCTTCTGCGCGTCGGCCGCTTCGGTCTTGCCCGACTCGTCCGTCTTGTTCACGGAGACCTTGGACGTCAGGCCGCGGACCTTCCGCAGTTCGACATCGACTTCTTCGGCAAATTTGGTGGCTTCCACCACCTGGCTCAGGGCGCGGTCCTTCTCGGCCGACGAGGACGACATCACGCCTTGCAGCGAATCGCGCTGCGCGTTGACGCTGGCGAGTTCGGCGGCCAGCGAGTCGGCGCGGGCCTTCGAGGCGGCGTCGGTGCAGGCCGACAGGGTGGCGCCGACGAGCACGCACGCGGCGGCCGTCAGGACACGATGACGAATGGCGAAAACGGTCATGGCAGTTGGGATAAGGGGGGCCTACGCGCTGAACCTATCGGCGCCCGCAGGCCGCTGACAGTGAGCTGCGTCACGCTTTGTGAAAGTTTTGTGTGACGTAGCGCACACGTTTCAATGGCGACGGCGACGGCTACCGCTACCGCATCCAGCCGCGTGCCCGATAGAGCGCGGTGGCGGCGACTTCGTAGAGGACGTCCTGAAAGGCCAACCGCCGCGCTTCCGAGTGCGACAGGTCGCGGACCGAGTAGTCCCGCCCATCCGAGGGCCGACATTCCACGGCGAGGCCCACGGCTTCCATCGCCGCACAGGCGCGCCGCGTATGCATCGGCGAGGTGACCACGATGACGCGGCGCCACTGGTGCGTCCGCGCGAGCGCCGAGAAGCCCAATGCCTCATCGCGTGTGCTGTGCACGTCGCGCACGAAGTGCAGCGACAGTTCGGGGGCTGCGAGGGCCACCAGCGCACGCTGATCGGCCTCCGACCGAACGGGCGGGTGTTCATCCCCCACCTCCACCACCGAGAGTGCCAGTTCGCTGACGCGGCGGGCCTTCGCCACCGCCATCGCGGTCAGCAACCGATCAAGTGCTGGACCCGTCATGCGGCCGTCGTCCGTAATCGTTCCGGACAGCACGACGACGGCGTCCGGCGGCGCGGCATTCGTGCGCGCGCCATCGGCGCGAATGAACGGGGCAATCATCGGGCGCACCATGGGCGTGTACATCACGAGCATCAGCATGAAGGCCAATGCGCCGTTGATCACCCAGAGCAGCGAGCCGATGGCCGACGGTGCGAGCACCGCACCGACGGCCACGCCAACCAGATAGAGCGCCCACTCCGGTACGGGTAGCAGATACCAGATGCCGAGGGCGTGCGCGAGCGCCACGGTGGACAGACCGAGTGCGGCGCCGCAGGCGCGAATGATGAACTGGGGAGCCCGCGCACCGATGTCGGCGCCGCGTCCTCGCAACAACAGATCGCGCGTGCGCATGCCGGCGATCATGACCACGCGTGCGAACTGCGCTTAGCGCAGTGTGTCGGCGATGGCGAGCAGACTGTCGCGGAATCCGGCGCGGGTGCCGTCCACCAGTCGGCGTACGCCCTTCCACTGCCGGATGAGCGGCGAGCGCGCGGTGAGCTTGGTCTCGATGACACGACGCTGCGACGTGCTGGCGTGCACCATGCGACCGTCGCCCACATAAATGCCGATGTGCGAGATTTTCTTGCCGCGACCGAAGGTGAGCAGATCACCCGGCTTGAGCGCAGCCAGATCTTTCGGCACTTCCTGTCCGACGGTGGCCTGCTGACGCGCCGTGCGCGGCAGCATCACATCGAGGGCGCTCATCACGTACTTCACGAGACCGCTGCAGTCGAGCGCACGATTGGGACTCGTACCACCGAGCTTGTAGCGCGTGCCGATCTGTCCACGCGCCATCGCGACGATGCTGTCGCGCAAGCCCGAGGCCGAGGCGCTGAACGCCGCGAAGGGCTTCTTCGACTCGATCGTCTGCGCACCGGCATGCGACGCGCCCGCGACGAGCGCGGCAGCGAGGCAGATCGGAACGAGCAGACGACGCGGAAGAGCCACGAGACGGATGGGGCGCGGAGTGACGAGCGATGAGGCCGGCGGAGCAACCTCATGGGATCTGAAAAGCTATTGGCTAGACGAACGGGGCGCTACCGCGACCGTTACATCGGGGGCAATTATCGTCCCGCCCGCAGGCCAGTCGATCAGCTTTGTGATCTGACGCCGTTACCGGATCCCGAGCGCTTTGTGCGTCTGCACCGAAAGCCGCCAGCGGGGATGCGCCAGGCAGTAGGCCAGCGCTGCCCGGGTGTTGTCGGCCACGTCGGGGCCGTCCATGGGCTGGAGCAGGAAATACCGGAAGGCGAGTCCTTCGAAGCGCTCGGGCATGGCCAGCGCCTGTGGGAAGACGAGCTTGAGTTCGTCGCCTGCCGAGAGCGCCAGGGGCGCGTTGGCCTTCGGGCTGACGCAGACCCAGTCGAGCCCCGCCGGGGCCGGCTGGGTCCCGTTGGTCTCCACGGCCACCTGAAAGCCCTCGGCATGGAGCGCAGCGAGCGCCTCAGCATCCAGCTGCAGCAGGGGCTCGCCCCCCGTGCAGACGACAAAGGGCGGCACGTCCGCCGGCGCGTCGGCGGGCCAGCGGCTCTTCACGAAGGCGGCCAGCGCGGCGGCCGTGGCGAACTTGCCGCCGTCCGGACCGACACCGACAAAGTCCGTGTCGCAGAACGTACAGACCGCGCTCGCGCGATCCTCGGCGCGCCCCGTCCACAGGTTGCACCCCGAGAAGCGGCAGAAGACCGCGGGACGCCCGGCGTGCACGCCCTCACCCTGCAGCGTGTAAAAGCACTCTTTGACAGTGTAGGTCATGAGGCGGGGGCGGCCCTAGACGGCGGCGTAGGCAATCGGATCGCGCGTCTGATTGGCGGCGAACCCCTTCAAGCGCAGTTGGCAGGCATCGCAGTGGCCGCACGCGGTCCCGTCGGATGCGGGATCGTAGCAGCTGGTGGTGATGGCATAGTCCACACCCAGCGACTGCCCCAGCGCGATGATGTCCGCCTTGCTCAGGTGCTGCAGCGGGGCATGAATGGTGAGGCGTTGCGTCCCCTCGACGCCGCGGCGCGTGGCCAGATTGGCCATCTCCGCAAAGGCGGCGATGTACTCCGGGCGACAGTCTGGATAGCCGGAGTAGTCGAGCGCATTCACGCCAATGAAGATGGCGTCGGCGCCGAGCACCTCCGCCCACGCCAGCGCGAAGGAGAGAAAAATCGTGTTGCGCGCCGGCACGTACGTGACCGGGATGTCGTGGTGCGTGGCATCCACATCGCGGTCTTTGGGCACGGCGACGTCGCCGGTCAGCGCCGAGCCGCCCCAGAGGCGCAGGTCGATATCCACCACCACGTGCTGCGCGACATCGTGGGCCGCGGCGACACGCCGCGCCGCATCGATTTCCACGGCGTGCCGCTGGCCGTAGCGGAACGTCATGGCGTAGGGCGTGAATCCGTCGCGCTTGGCGATGGCCAGCACCGTCGTGGAATCGAGGCCGCCGGACAGCAGGACAACCGCAGGGCGGGGAGCAGAGGTAGTAGGCGCGGACATCACGCAAAGTAGCGAATTCCGCGGCGCGGGTGGCCCGTCCGGTCAATCGGGTTGTTGGCGCGGGTGGGTGATGCCATCCTTGTGTTTCGTGTCGCGTCCGCACTCCATCCCGCCCCGCCCTCCATGAATTGGCTGTCCGACCCGAACGCGTGGATTTCGCTCTTCACGCTCTCGGTGCTCGAGGTCGTCCTCGGCATCGACAACATCATCTTCATTTCCATTCTCAGCGGGCGGCTGCCCGTTGCGCAGCAGCCGCGCGCACGGTCGTTCGGACTGGCCGGTGCCTTTGTCACGCGCGTGATGCTGCTGCTCTCCATCACCTGGGTGATGCGCCTGACGCAGCCGCTGCTCACGCTGCTCGACCACGGGTTCTCCGGGCGTGATCTGATCCTGCTGGTCGGCGGTCTGTTCCTCATCGGCAAGGCCACCTCCGAAATTCACGCGAAGTTGGAAGGCCCGATTGATGAGAATGCGGCGATGCGCGCGGTGCATTCGCTGCTGGGCACCGTGCTGCAGATTATGGTCATCGATATCGTGTTCTCGCTGGACTCGGTCATTACGGCCGTGGGCATGGCGAACAATGTCTCGATCATGATTGCGGCCAATGTGGTCGCGTTGGGCATCATGCTGTTCGCAGCCGAGCCGATCAGTGCGTTCGTGGACAAGCATCCCACCATCAAGATGCTCGCACTCGCGTTCCTCGTGCTCATCGGGACCAACCTCGTCGCGGAAAGCTTCGGCCAGCACATCGCGAAGGGCTATACTTATGTGGCGATGGCGTTCTCGGTCATCGTCGAAATGCTGAACATTCGGGCGCGCGAGAAGCAGGACGTCGTCAAGCTGCGCGGACCGCATATGCCCGACGATCCTCCGCGCTGATTCTCCTTATTGGACGCTGTCATGGCGTCAAGGACGAGCCGTATGGACGGACATTCACTGCATTTGATGATCAATCACTTTCCGGTGATTCTCTCGATGCTTGGGGCCGCGGCCGCAGCGGTGGCGTTCATCACGCGACGACGCACCGTGCTGCTGTACGCGCTCGCGACGCTGACGCTGGCCGGCGCCTCGGTCTATCCCGCGTTCTGGAGCGGTGGCGAAGCCGAGGAGAAAATTGAGGAGCGGTGGTACGTGGACCGGCAGCAATTGCACGAGCACGAAGAGTCGGCCGAAGTGGCGAACGTGATTTTGCTGGTGACGGGCGCGCTGTCGGCGGTGTCGTGGTGGATGATGTTGCGCACGAAGCGCGAGGTGGCGCCCGGGCTGGCGCTACTCAGCGGCGTGTTGATCCTGGGGCTCGCCAGCGCTGGCTCGGTGGCGTGGACCAGTTGGCAGGGCGGCTTCATCGCCATCAAGAACCCAGTACTGATTGGCAGTCCGGCGCCGCCGGGCTTCGTGCGGCCGGCAACCGAAAGCCACTGACCGGGGTACAGACACGCTCCAGTGCCTTCGCTCCGCGGTTATTTTCCGCGGGTGGCGAGCGATGCGTCGCTCAGAGTGTGTCGGTGCCGAACTTACAGCGGGAAGGCTACATGCGTTTCACCTCGATGACCGCCCGGACGCTGGTGCCGACGGTGGCGTGGCTGCTCGTATCGATGCCAGTAGCGGCGCAGCAGGGTGCTGCGCCGCGCGACAGTGCGCCGCGGGTGCCGGTGGCCGCGGATCCACTGCGCGGGGATCGTGACCGTCTTGGCTCGGCTGGGGCGCATGCGCGGACGCAGCAGGACCAATTCGAGCGCAATCACCGCTCGGGACTCCGCTTCTACAACGGCGGGGCAGACGCCCGCTGCGAAGTCGATCTGGGCGGCAATCTCTGTTACTGGAACAACAACGGGGACGTGCCGCCCCCTGATGAGCGCAATGATGCGAAGCTCGAGCGCTTCGAACTGTTGCAGGTGCTGAAAGAGGCACAGCAGGCCGACCCCAAGGACGATTGGGTGTCGGGGATGCGCGTGCGCTATGCGCTGGAGGCGGGCGAGTTGGACACGGCCGCGATGGCGGCCAAGGCGTGCGACGGCACGGCGTGGTGGTGCGCCGCGCTGGAGGGACTCGCGGCGCATAGCGCCAACCGCCATGACGTCGCGGCGCGCGCCTTTGCGCGGGCGCTGGACCGCATGCCGGTGGAGCAGCGGTGTGAGTGGACGGATCTGACCTGGTGGCTGGATCCGGCCATGCATGTGACGTACAAGGCCATCCCCTGTGCGAACCGCGACGCGGAGAACACGCGCATTCTGCGCATGGCGCAACCGCTGTGGATGGTGCCGGGTAACGACGTGGCCAGTGAACTCTACTCGCGCTGGACCATTTCGCGCGTGCACTCGCTGGGCCGGATTCCGTACGACATGAGCTTCGGGCGCAACATCCTCGAATCGCAGGTGCGCTACGGCTGGCCGACGGCGTGGTCCATTCAGAACGGTGGTGTGGCTGATCCGCGACCGCCGCAGGTGATCGGACACGAGCCCACCCCCAGCTTCAACTTCGTGCCGAGTCCCGCGGCGCTCGCGAAGCCCGTTGGGGCCACGGCCGCGGACTGGACGCTGCGTAGTGCGAAAGCGCGAATGCGCTACGCGCCGCGCTACGCGGCCGGCTTCGGTGCGCTGCCGCATCAATTCGCGCGCTTCCGTCGAGGCGATTCAACGCTGGTCGCCGGCGGCTATCGCATGGTGCGCGAACTCGAAATGGGGCGCGCGCCCTATATCGCGGCGATGACCTTCGACGCGTTCAACGGGCAGGCGCCGCGTCAGGTGCGCAAAGACAGTGCGAATGCGGCCAGCGCGCTCTTGCTCTCCATGGGCAACGCGCCGCTGTTGGCGAGTTTGGAAGTCCTCGCGCCGGTGGGGAAGCGCGCGGCGCGCGTACGGCAGACGCTCGATCCGTTGCCCAGCACCGCACGCCTGTCGGACTATCTCGTGCTCGTGCGCGGCGATGCCGGCGCGACCCCCTCGCTGGAACGCAGCGCGGCCACGGCGTACGGCTCGCTCGAAATCGAAGGCGGCACGACGATCGGTCTGTACTGGGAGATTTACCGGCAGGTGACGGTGACGGCGCCGCTCACGGTGTCGCTCAAGGCCACACGCATCGGGGCAAGCTTCATGCAGAAGCTGGGCTCGTCCATCGGCTTGTCGAAAGCGGTGACGCCGGTCTCGCTGCGCTTCGCCGACAACGGTCGCGCGGACGGCGGCTTTGGCCGCAGCCTGACGCTGAATTTCCCGCAGGTGCCGGACGGCGAGTATCAGCTCACGCTGATGGTGGCCGGTGGCGGCCAGACGGATAGCACCACGCAGCGCCTGCGGGTCAAGAACGGGCGCTAGGCACCGATCTGCGAACGAGACAGGGCGCCGCGATGCGCGGCGCCCTGTCTCGTTTCAGGCTTTCGGTATCCGCACGTGAGCAACGCGTGCGCTACGTCGGATCAGGGCTTCGTGCCCCGCACCACCATCATGCCCACCGGACTGCCGTAGTCGTCGTTGCCAACGGGCAGATTGGGCGGCGCTACCCAGCGGCCGCCGTCGGTACGGACGGTAATGCGATGCACGCCCGGTGTGAGCTTGAGCTCGGCCCGCCAGCGTCCGTTCCGGTTGCGCGTCATCCGCGTGACCATCCACTGCGTCGCATCGCCCATCAACTCCACCGTCTCGGCCTTGGGCGCGTCGATGAGCAGGACCACGCGCAGCGTATCGCGCTCAATCGTAGCCGCATCGTCGGCCGTGGAGTCGTCCGCGGCGGCGGAGGTGCGTACGGCCAGGGCGGCCGAATCGACGGCGCCGATTAATCGGGTCTCGAACGACAGGATGCCCGTGGGCGTGTCGTCGCTGTGTCCGAAGAACGGGAGTCGGGCCAAACGGACGCCCAAGGCGATGACCGGAGCAAAATTCCGGTTGCGCCCTTCGCCCATGTCATCGCGAAAGGTCGTCGCGCCGATGGAGGCGGAGTTGGTCGCGGCGGCACCGACGACGGAGAGCCACGCCGTGACGGGCTGCACGACCGCGACCGAGGCGATGGTGGGTGAGACGCGCGGCTTTGGTGCCAGCGCATCGCTGGTGACCCACGTGGCCACGGGCGCCGTGACCGAGACGAGCCATGTGCTCGGGCCGGTGGAGAATCCCATGGACGCGATGCCGGTGGCCAGATCACGCCGTTGCAGCGAGCGGGTGGTCCGCGTGGTGACCATGCGGCCACCGGTCGGCATGGGCATCGGCATCGGGGCCGAAGCCCCCGACTCGTCGATGGTGATGGTTTGCGTGGTGACGCGCGATGCCCGCTCGACGGAGACGCCGATGGAGAACTCAATCCCGGCGACGCTGGTGAGCGCGCCCGCTTCCGCCCGACTGATGGCCCCGACGTCGAAACGACGCGACACGGTGGTGTCGGCACGTACGCCATCAAAGCCGGTGGCAATGGGTGATCTCATACCCAGGGCGGCGGTCGGCAAATTGCCGTTCACGTTCGCGTAGCCATAGCCGACCGCGCTCCACACCTGCGCGCCGCCAACACGGGCGCGGGCACGGAGCGCGATTTGTCCTTCGAAGGCGCTGCCGGCGCCAACCGCGTCGGCCGCGCGCATATCACCGTTGCCGATCGCGCTGAAGCGCACGCGCCCCAGTTGCCCGATGGGTTGTGTCGCGCCCATCCACACTTCGTTGCGCGGCGTGATGGGTGATCCCCCGCCATCTACCGCTGAAGCGAGTCCGAGCACCGAGAACGTAGACGTTGCCGTGGCCGGACCGATGGCCGACGCCGGGGCGACCGGGGCATTGCCCCCTTGCTGCGCGCGGACTGCAGTCGACAGCGCGGAGAGCATCGACAGCGATGCGACCACGCAGGACGCGGCGGATGACACCGTCGGACCGCCGCGAACACATGGGCGGTGCTGCGACGCACGAGGAATTCGGCGGGCGAGCGTCACGGGACAGGGGGGCGGATCGGTTTGCGATCCGTCGTTGCGGGCGCAGACGACGGGGTGGCACCAGATACCGTTCCACGAAGGTAGCGATTGAGCGCGTCGACGGCCATACCCGGGCCCCGGACGGCGTTCTTGGCGACCGTCAGCTGCAGCCCCTTCAGCGCTTCATCCGACGCGGGCAGACGGGCAATGGTCGTGACCGCCTCCCGCGCTTCAACGGCCGGCACGCCGCGCTGCACGATGTCGGTGAGCACCATCAACGGGATGGTGGCCGATCCGATCGGTCGAGATGCCCGAATGGCGGCCAGCGACTTCAGGTCGACACCCGCTCTGAGGGCGGTCGCTCCGGCGTCCAGCTCGGCCACCGGCGTCCCCGCACCGAGGACCTCCCGTGCTTCTACCAGCGCCACCGCGTGCGCCCGAACGACCTGCATAATCTTGACCCCGCTGACCCGCCGCGCGGCGCCTTCGAGCGCACGATTAACGAGCGGACCGATGGGGATCCCTTGTTCGGCGGCGACCTCGAGGAACGAACGCAGGCTGAGTACCGTCACGCTGTCGAAGCGGGACGCGTCAAACTGCACCTGTTGGACGGCCGGCTGCGCCGACGCCACGGCGGTGCCGTTGTCCGCGCGGGCGACGACTGGCCCCTGTGCGGGCGATGCCGCCAGCAGTTGGGTGGCGAGGGTCAGGGCCGCCCAGATGGAGGCGATCACTTCGGCAAGCCGTCGATCACGACGGCGTTGGCGGGGCCATAGCCGTCATCGGGCACCTGCGGCGCCAGCGGGTCGACGACCCACCGCTTACCGTCCACGACAAAGGCATACACGTGGCGGCCGGGGAGCAGCTGAATGTTCGCCGACCAGGTACCGCTCCGATCGCGCGTCGCCATGGGGGTGGCTTGCTGGTCCCAGCCGTTGAAGTCCCCGACGATCGCGACCGCAGACGCCGTTGTGGGAAGACGCAGGTCGAACCGTACCGCGCCATCGCGCAACGACGTGACGGTCCCTTGCAGGGCGTCGGCAGCGGATGCGGCGATGGTCGTCCGGTCCGCTGAAGTGGTGACGGGCGTGCCCCGCCACGGGCGGAGGATGGCCGTCACCAGGACGGCCGCAGCGGCGGCGCCCCACCACCAGCGCGTGAGCGGCACGCCCAGCGTCGTGCGAGACGACTGATGCATGGCCTGAGCGAGCACCGCGCGCGCGCAGCGGTCGGCCTGCGCCGCGTCGGGCGCCGGCGTAGCGCGATACAGCGCCGCGAGACGCTGCGCGAGATCTGCATCGTCGTGCGCCACGGGCTGGAACGGCAACGGGTTCCGGTCAGACATCAGCCGGCCCCAGCACGGAGCGCAGACGCTCGATGCCACGCTTCACACGCATTTTCAGCGCGGATTCGCCGATCCCGGTCATGGCTGACATTTCGGTGTACTCGAGTCCTTCGGCATACTTGAGCAGGAGCGCTTCCCGTTGATGAACGTCGAGTTGCGCGAGCGCGCGCGATAACGCGGCGTCGTCGACGCCGGCCAGAAGCGCGGATGGAGGTGCGGCCGCAGTTTCAATTGCCACCTCGTCCTGCACGAAACGGCGCGTACGCCGTCCACGTGAGGTAAGTGCGTTTCGACACTGATTGGTGAGGATCCGGAACAGCCAGCCGCGAAACTGGTCGCGCTCGTCGTAGCGGCCGATGGCGAGATACGCGCGCAGGTAGGTCTCCTGCAACACATCTTCCGCATCCGACCGTTCTCCGAGCATGTGATAGGCGAAACGCCAGCATGCGTCGTAATAGCGAGAGACCAGCAGGCCGAAGGCATCCTGGTCTCCGGCGCGGGTCCGAGCAATCAGCTCCGCGTCAGTCATCAAGAGAACAACACCCGACGGCTAGGAAACGTCACTCGGCGCGTATTGCAGGGTCAGGCTCGCAGCGTGGCATACGTGGAGACGAGAAAAACGGCCACCGCCAGTGCTACCCCGATCCGATTGATTCCGCCCACGCGCGTGAGCCAAGGCATGGTTTCCGCTTCCGGCAACGCCTGCATGTCCGCCAGCCGTAGCGCCGCCCGTGCCCGACGGAACAGCAGCCAGTTGCCCAGCCCTCCGGCCGCAATGATGGACGAGATGCCGATGCCGAGCTGCATCATCGCGAGCCCCTGATTCTCCGGCTTCTGCAATTCCGACATGGTCATCTGCGTGTCGGAGCCCGTCAGGAGCCGGAACGCCAAGCCGGGGAGAATCATGAAGCCGAAGGCCGAGAGATACAGCTTCCGGTACAGAAACCAGGCCGACTGGAACAGCGCGGCGCTCCAGTTCCACGTGGGGACGAACGACGGGTCCTCGGCAAACGGCGCGAATTTGCGCTCATATACCGCCGCGCGCGGTCCGATGAACGCCGCGAAGCGCTCACCCGTCATGCCGGCCGTCGCGACTTTCTGGCGCGCCCACGCGGGCAGCTGCGGGTCCGGCGAGCCATTCGCAGAGCCGTTCGTCGACCCGTCCGGGGATCCCTCGCCGGGGCCGGTCGGCGTCGGCGAGCTGCTCATGATGTCACCGGTGTACGAGCCGCGGGCTGCTGCTGCGTGAGGCAATGCAGCGTGCCCAGCCCCCACACTAAATCGACCGCATGAATGCCGACGACCTGACGGTCGGGGAACAGGTCGGCGAGGATGTTGAGCGCGATGCGATCGTTCGCATCGTTGAATGTCGGCACGATGACCACGCCATTGGCGATGTAGAAATTTGCGTAGCTCGCGGGCAGCCGCGTGCCGTCCATGATCACCGCCCGGGGATACGGCAGGGTCACGACGCGCAGTGGTTCGCCGCGCGCGTCACGGGCCCGCTGCAACCGATGCAGGTTGTCGAGCGACCGCACGTGGTTGTCGTCGGCCGGATCGGCCTCGTGCGCGAGGACCACCACACCGGGCGCCACGAAGCGCGCAATGTCGTCGACGTGCCCATGGGTGTCATCGCCAACACACCCTTCGCCCAGCCAGATGGTGTGCGTAATGCCCAGGTATTCGCCGAAGGCGCGCTCGTAGTCAGCGCGTGAGTAGCCGGGATTACGAACCTGCACATCGCTCAGCAGCCACTCCTCGGTCACGAGCATGGTGCCCAGGCCATCCGTCTCGATGCCACCGCCTTCGAGGACCAGTCGCTGCATGACGTCGTGTCGCATCGCCTCGGTACGCCGCAGACCGGTGATGCGTTCCACCGCTGCCGGCACCAGTGCATCCTGCGCGTAATTGTCGTACTTGGCCCACGCGTTAAAGCCCCAATGCACGAGCGATACCGCACCATCGACGCCGTGCACACCGGTGGGCCCGGAATCACGCAGCCACACACGGTCCGACGGTTGCACATGCAGGCGATAGGTCACCGGGTCCACATCGTGCAGCGTGAGCGCCTGCTCGGCGTCGTGGCGTACGGCCTCGTCGTGACAGAGAATCTCGACGCGTTCATACGCCGCGAGCGCGCGCACGATCTCCGCGTAGACCCACGGAATGGGGCCGAGCTTGCCGGGCCAATCGGGCTCGTGGTGCGGCCACGCAATCCACGTGGCCTCATGCGGCTCCCACTCGGCGGGCATGCGCACCGTTGGTGCCGACGACGCCGTGCTCACGCGCCACCCAGCCAACGCTGTGTGATCGGGCCGTACGCATCCACGCGCCGATCGCGCAGGAAGGGCCAGTTGCGCCGCGTCTCTTCGATGAGGCCGAGATCGCACTGCGCCGTCAGAATTGCCGGCTGCGTGTCGGCCTGCGCGAGATAGCGACCGAACGGATCACAGATGAACGATTGGCCGAAGAACTCCAGCCCGTCGGTACCGGGCTCGCCTTCAAAGCCAACACGGTTGGGCGACGCCACGAAGACCCCGTTGGCGATGGCGTGCGCGCGCTGTGCGGTGCGCCACGCATCAACCTGCGCATCGCCAAACGTCGCCTTTTCCGCCGGATGCCAACCAATGGCCGTGGGATAGAACAGAATTTGCGCGCCGAGCAGCGCGGTGATGCGCGCGCCTTCGGGATACCACTGATCCCAGCAGATGAGGACGCCGATGTCGGCGAACTTCGTGCGCCAGACGCGGAATCCGCTTGTGCCGGGATGCCGGTCGGTGCGTTGGTCGGGTGCCACATCACCGGGGGCGAAGTAGTACTTCTCCTCGAAGAGCGGGTCGTGCGGGATGTGCATCTTTCGATACGTCCCGAGCACGGATCCGTCGGCGTCGATCACGGTGGCCGAATTGCGATACAGTCCCGGCGCCTGTTTCTCGTAGTACGGCGCGACGAGGACGACGCCGAGTTCCTTGGCGAGCGCCTGCATCGTCGTGACAATCGGTCCGTCGGCGGGTTCGGCGATATCGAACCGGTCGGGACGAATCACCTTGCAGAAGTACGGGGCGTTGAAGAGCTCTTGCAGGCAGATGATCTGCGCGCCCTGCGCGGCGGCGTCGCGGACGCGCTGCACGGCTTGCGAGAGATTGGCGGCAAGGTCGTCCGAGGCGGTCTCTTGGATGAGACCGATGGTGACCGTTCGGGAGGCGGCGGGCGATGACATGGCTGAAAAGTCACCACCGGAGGAAGTGGGCACAATGACCGCGCGCACGGTGGCGCGTCACGTGGTCAGTCGGCGGTCGTGTGCGACGCGGGTGTCACAACCGCCCGCGCGCTGGTCTTCCGCGGGCCAGACGCTCGCTTGGCGGGAGCGGCGCGCGGCGCCGACACCGGCGCGGTCGGCTCCAGCACGGGTGCGAGATACGCCACCAAGAGTCGCTGCAAGTCGTCGAGTAGTGGCTTCTTCTCGGCGGCGGCGACGCGACTGCGTCGGGCGAGCACGGCCTGCCCCACCGATACGCAGATCAGCGCGAGCCGACGGCGGTCGCGAGCGGGCAGCGCAGGATTGCGGGCCGCAAAGAGCAGGTCGAGTCGATCGACGAAGGAATCGAACAGCTGCGAACGGAGGCGCACCGGCGTCGAGCGCGTATCGTCGGAGGGGCCCTCATTCACGGCAAAGACGCGCCGGAACGCGGGGTTCCGGTCGTGGAACTCGGCCAGTGGCCGCACAATCTGCTCGATCAGTCGTTCGAGCGAGAGCCCCTGCGAGTCCATCGGAATTGCGCGCTCGTGAATGGCGCGCATTTGGTCGGCGTAGCGCAGCGCGAGTGCCGCGAGCACCGCATCGCGGTTGGGAAAGAACTGGTAGAGCGATCCCTTGGCGGTTTTCGCGCGTAACGCAATCGCTTCGGCCGTGGCCGCCTGCAGTCCCGACTCGGCGATCACGGCGGCCGCGGCATCCAGCAACAGCTCGACGCGCTTCTGGCCGCGCGGCTGCCGAGGACGTCGGCGGTATGTGGTGTCGAGGCCTGGCGTGCCATCGGCAGGGGCGGTGGCCGACGCCGCCGTCTCGGGCGGCGTGCTCGCTGGTCGCCCCACAGGGCCGATGGACTTCGGGCTCATCGCGCGTCGATCAGAATGGCGACGATGTCCATCACATTCGTGCCGGTGGGCCCGGTGCGCAGGAGCGCATCGGCGGCGTCGAGCGAAAACCACGATCGTCCCGTTTCGAGGTCGCGCTCCGGACGGCGATGCCCGAATCGGCGGGCGCCGAGTGGCGTTCCGCCATCGACAATGGCGCCCGCCGCATCGGTTGGCCCATCACGGCCATCCGTGCCGCCCGCCAGCAGCGTGACGCGCCAGACGTGCTCGGTCCGCGCGTGCTCTTCAAGGCGCAGCGCGGCGGACAGCGCGAGGGCCTGCATGCGCCCACCCTTCATGGGTTCATCCAGCGAACCGTCGTCTTCGTCGGCCGCCAGCGCGCGTTCCACGATGCTGCGCAGGTGCACCACCGGCTCGCCGCCGGCCACCCACACCGCGCGTTCGCGGGTGGGCAGCTCCAGCGCCATCTGCACCGCGCGCCGCGCAATCGCGTCGCCGAGTTCGGCGGCCTCGCCTTCCAGGGGCGTGTCGTCAATGAGCACGTGGTCCACGCCCCACGCGCGGGCGGTGCGCGCAAGCGCCTCGAGCGCATCGCGATTGCGCGCGACGTACTGGTACGACACCTGCGCAAACGCCGGATCTGCGGTGGTGGCCACCGCGGGCGGCAGGCCGCCGCCGACGAGCCCGAGGAACTGCGCCATGTCGCGCTCAAGACTGCTACGCAGATCGTGCGCGTCTAACAGGGCGAAAAACGTGGTGTCGTCCAGCGGTTCGGGCGAGCAGGGGCCCGAGCCGATGACCGCCGGCGCGTCACCGATGACATCCGAAATGGCGAAGACGGCGATGTGCGCGGCGCCGCGTGCCTGTAACGCGACCGCGAGACGACCAGCCCCCCAGCGCAGCACGCGCCGCCGAATGGCGTTCATCTCGTGAATGGCCAGCCCCGACTCGAGCAGTGTCTGCGCGAGATTGGCGAGATGCGCCTGCGCGCGCCCGGCGTCGCCGACTTGCTGCGAGAACGCGGGGAGCGGCGCCGCGGTGAGGGCCGTCGTGCCTCCAGACAGCAGCACGACCACCAGATCGCCCGGCTCGACGGCACGCACGGCATCGTCGATGGCATCGGCGGCATCGAGCGAGGCGGGGCCGGGCACGGGATGATCACCGATGTGGAGCGACACGCCCTGCGGCAGGGCGCCGAGCGGTCCTAGCTCCTCGCGCGACGGCGCATGGGAGGTCACCACCACGCCCGAGATCACCGGGCGGGTCTGGGCGGCCAGGGCGTCAACCGCGCCGGCCGTCATGGCGCTCGCCGCTTTGCCCAACGCGATGCAGTGCACGCGCGCGGTCGCGCTGACCTCTGCGGCGGCCGGATGCGACGTCAGCCACTGGTGCACGGCATCGCGCGTGCGCGGATACGGCGCCGCGCCCTCGACGGCCGCCCGATAAAGGGCGATCGCGAGCGCGCGGGCGTTATCTGGAGCGGTGGATGCGTGCACGTCGGCCGCGGCTACTTCGTGCTGCCGGCGGCACTGACGGCCTTCCCCAGCGCGGTGTAGGCGTCGGCGGACATCTGCAGAAATGGCGTCGCGATGTACGCGATCTTTCCCGCGGGATCAATCACGTAGAGATGACGCTTGTGCCAGAGGATGGTGCTCGCGCCGTAGGCTTTCCCAACCGCCTTGTCCTCGTCGGCCGCAAAGCGGAACGGAAACTTGTCGTCCTTGGCCCAGGCGATCAGCGAACTCGTGCCACCCGTGCTGACACCCACGAGCGCCACGTTTCGGCCGCCCTGAAACAGCGCGGCGTACTGGTCGCGATACGACTCCATCTGCGTCGTGCAGCCGGGAGTGCGGGCCTTCGGGAAGAAGGCCAGCACGACCGTCTCGCCACGATGCTCGGCGAGATGAAACGGCTTCGACTCCACGCCCGCGGCCGTGACCGTCGTCACGGTGAAGTCCGGGGCCATGTCGCCGACTTTGAGCGTCTGCGCCTCGGCGCGACGCGCCGAGGCGAGCGTACTCGCGCCAATCAACGCGGCGGTGACGAGCGCGCGCAGGGAATGACGCGTGGTCATCACGATTACTTCGCGCCGCCGGCCTGCGTCACCGCAGCGCCGAGTTCCGTGTAGGCATCCGCGGACATCTGCAGGAACGGCGTCGCGACATACGAGATCTTGCCCTTCGGGTCAATCACGTAGAGGTAGCGCTTGTGCACGCCCGTGCCTTCGCTGGCGCCGAACGCCACGCCCACCTTGCGATCGACATCCGCGGCGAAGCGGAACGGGAACTTGGCATCCGTTGCCCATGACGTGAGCGAGCTATCCGCATCCACGCTGACGCCCACCAGCGTCACCTTCTTGCCGCTCTTGAACAGGTCGGCGTACTTGTCGCGGTATGACTCCATCTGCATGGTGCATCCGCGCGTGCGCGCCTTCGGGAAGAACGCGAGGATGACCGTTTCGCCACGGTGCTCGGAGAGCTTGAACGGCTTAGCCTCCAGACCAGCGGCGGTCACGGTGGCGACGGTAAAGTCCGGCGCCATGTCACCGACCTTCAACACGCCGGCAGCAGGAGCGGCGGGAGCCGCCTGCGCATGCGCCGACGAAACGGCGACGACCGCGAACGAGGATACCGCAGCTACAGACAGGCGCGCGAACCGCGTGAAGACCGACATGAAGGCTCCTCGAAAAGCACGTGAAACGTGCGGTGACCTCGGTGGTCCGAGCGGACGTCAGCCCGGATAGTCCTACAACACCGAGGAAAGTTACATCGGCGAACGACGGCCCAGCCAGAGCGGCCGGTTATCCGACCACGCGGAGGGCCTGCGGGAGACACCGGACGCTGACACTGGGGCCCGACGCCTGATGCAATTCCCCGTCGGCCTGAAAATGCGGTGGCTCCACGAAGGTGATCACAAAGGCGGTCCCGCGCTGCGTATGCACGGCCCGATGCGAGAGATGCTTCCCGCGGAGCGCCCGAGCAAAGAGTCCCGCGCGGGTGAGCGGGGACGCGTCCGCAATACCGACCAGATCGAGCGTCCCATCACTCACGTGCGCGGCCGGCGCGATATGAAACGCGCCGCCAAACCATTGCCCGTTGGCAAAGACGACGGTGAGCCAGTGGGACGAGGCACCGTCTCGAAGGACGGGGACGGTGGCGTGTAAGCCGCTGTACCGGAAGAGCTGCTGGAGTGCGGTGACGACGTAGCGCGGCGTCCCACGCAGCAACGGCCGGCGGCGCGGCTCGCGCATGCGCTGCAGGACATCCACGTCGAAGCCGAAGCCCGCGGCGTTGATGAAGGTCACGCCGTCAATCTCACCGGCGTCGATGGAGCGCACGGTACCGGCTTCAAGCCGGCGCGCCATCGCGAGAAAATTGTGCGCCGGCACACCGAGCGACTTGGCGAAGTCGTTGCCGGTGCCCGCGGCGAACACGCACAGCGGGGTCGCCGAGCGGGCGGCGATGAGTCCGCGGGCCGCGTGCGAGAGGGAGCCATCACCACCCAGCACGACCAGCGCCCGTGCGCGGGCTTGATGCGCCTCGGCCGCGAGACGCCGTTCATCGCCGGCGCACGTCGACTCAACCAACTCGACCGGACCTACGGTCCGCAACGCGGCGTAGGCCCGGTCGATGGAATGTCCCGCACGCCCACCACCTGCGGCCGGATTGACCAGCAGGTGAATGGGACCGCCGAGCCGCTGCATGCTGTCGTGAGGCACGGCGCTGGTGGCGATTATCGGCTCACCAGGCTCCGCAACACGTACGGCAGGATGCCGCCGTGCTTGTAGTACTGCATCTCTTCCGGCGTATCAATGCGCGAGCGGGCGCTGAAGGTTTTCACGGTGCCGTCGGGCGCCGTTGCGTGTACCTGCAGCGTCGCGCGCGGCATCATGCTGTCGCTCATGTCCGCGATTTCGTACGTCTCGAAGCCCGTGAGCCCCAGCGACTGACGCGTTTCACCGGCCACGAACTCGAGGGGCAACACACCCATGCCCACGAGATTGCTGCGATGAATGCGCTCGAAGCTTTCGGCGATCACGGCCCGGACGCCGAGGAGCATCGTGCCCTTGGCCGCCCAGTCGCGCGACGAACCGGTACCGTATTCCTTGCCCGCGATCACAATCTGCGGCACGCCCTCGGCCTGACGCGCCATGGAGACGTCGTAGATGGCGGACGGTTCCGCACCCGGTGCGGTCGCGGTCCACCAGCCTTCCTTGCCGCCCGTCAGTTCGTTCTTGAGGCGGATGTTGGCAAAGGTGCCGCGCATCATGACTTCATGATTGCCGCGCCGCGCGCCGTACGAATTGAAATCCTTCTTGTCCACGCCCAGCGCCTTGAGCCACAATCCGGCCGGCGACGCCGCGGCGATGGAACCGGCCGGCGAGATGTGGTCGGTGGTGATGGAATCGCCAAACATGCCGAGCACCTTGGCGCCCGCGATCGGGCGCACGCCCGGCGGCGTCATGGTCATGCCGTCGAAGTACGGCGGGTTCTTCACATATGTGGAAACGTTGTTCCACGCATACTGATCACCGGTGGGCGACTGAATCGCCTGCCAGTGTTCATCGCCCGCGAACGCGTTGGCGTACTGCGTGGTGAACTGCTCGCGCTTGACGGAGCTGAGGATGGTGTCTTCCACTTCCTGCGCGCTCGGCCAGATGTCGCGCAGGTATACCGGGCCGTCAGTGCCTTCACCGAGCGGCTCGGTGGCCATGTCGATGTCCATCCGGCCGGCGAGTGCGTAGGCCACCACCAGTGGCGGCGACGCGAGGTAGTTAAAGCGCGTCTGCGGATTGACGCGGCCTTCGAAGTTGCGGTTGCCCGAGAGCACGGCCGCTACGTTGAGCTTGCCCGTGTCGATGGCTTCGCTGACGACGGTGGGGAGCGGTCCCGAGTTGCCGATGCACGTGGTGCAGCCGTAGCCCACGACGTTAAAGCCCAGCGCGTCCAGCGAGTCCATCAGACCCGCCTTGTGGAAGTAGTCGGTCGCCACCTTGGAGCCCGGGGCCAGCGAGGTCTTCACCCACGGCTTGCTCGTGAGCCCCTTTGCCACGGCCTTCTGCGCCAGCAGTCCCGCCGCCAGCATGACGCTGGGGTTGGACGTGTTGGTGCAGGACGTGATCGCCGCGATGACGATGTGGCCATGCTGCAGCGCGAACGTCTGATCTTTGTACGTGATGGAGACGCCGGCGTCGTCCGTTGATGCCCCTTGCGTCGCCATCTGCGTGGCGAGGGCCTCGCGGTACATGGCCTTGCTCTGCGACAGCGGCACGCGATCCTGCGGGCGCTTGGGGCCGGCCAGGCTGGGCACGACGGTGCTCAGGTCGAGTTCCAGCGTGTCCGTAAAGACCGGGTCGGGGGTGGCGTCGGTGCGGAAGAGCCCCTGCGCCTTGGTGTAGGCCTCAACCAGTGCGACCTGCTCGTCGCTGCGGCCGGACAGGCGCAGGTACTTGAGCGTTTCGTCATCGACGGGGAAGAAGCCCATCGTGGCGCCGTATTCCGGGGCCATGTTGGCGATGGTCGCGCGATCGGCCAGCGCCAGCGACGAGAGCCCGGTGCCGTAAAACTCCACGAACTTGCCGACCACCTTCTTCTTGCGGAGCATCTCGGTGCACGTGAGCACCAAGTCCGTGGCGGTCGCACCGGCCGGCAGCTTGCCGTGCAGCTTGAAGCCGATGACGTCAGGGATCAGCATGCTCACCGGCTGGCCGAGCATCGCGGCTTCGGCTTCAATGCCACCGACGCCCCAGCCCAGCACGCCGAGGCCGTTGATCATCGTGGTGTGCGAGTCCGTGCCGACCAGCGAATCGCAATAGGCCAGCGTTTCAGCACCGTCCTGCGCGGTGAAGACCACCTGCGCGAGGTACTCGAGATTGACCTGGTGGCAGATGCCGGTGCCCGGCGGCACGACGCGGAAGTTGCGGAGCGCGTCCTGTCCCCACTTCAGGAACTCGTAGCGCTCGTTGTTGCGCTCGAACTCGAGTTCGGTGTTGAGGAGCAGCGCCGCTTCGGTGCCGTACTCGTCCACCTGGACGGAGTGGTCGATGACGAGATCGACCGGCTGCAGCGGGTTGATGCGGGTGGGGTCGCCGCCCAAGGAGACCATGGCATCGCGCATGGCGGCCAGATCGACGACACACGGCACGCCCGTGAAGTCCTGCAGCAGCACGCGGGCCGTGCGGAAGGCGATTTCCTGGTCGACGGTGGCCTTGACGTTCCAGTGCGCGAGCGACTCAACGTCGGCGCGCTTGACGAAGGCGCCGTCTTCCCCGCGCAGCAGGTTCTCGAGCAGGACGCGCAGCGAGAACGGCAGGGACGCGGCGGTACTGCCCGGCAGCGCGTCGAGCGCGGCGAGTCGGAAGTACGCATAGTGACGGTCGCCCACGGCCAAGGTGGCGCGGCTGCCGAACGAATTGGGATGTGACATGGAGAATTGAGGCCCTGCGCGAGCCGACCCCATGGGTGGCCCTACGCGTTCTGGACGGAGCCACTCATCGCGCCGCGGAGCCACCATGCTGGTGAACACTCGGTACCGACGAGGCTTCCGGAAATATCGGGGGTGGGCCGTCGTCTCGCCACACATTGGCGGTCGGTTCCACCACATGAATCGCCCCAACGGGGCAGCAGCGCACGAAGGCCCCATCGGCCGGGGACCACTCGTGGCGCGGGGTGATCGGGTGCGCCTTGAGCGCGGCGTCGATGGTCATGATGTCCGGCGCGCGCGCCACACAGAGCGCGCAGCCGGTGCAGGCGGCCTGATCGACCACGATCTTGATCTCGCGTCGCGGGAAGATCCCCCCGCGTGCATTCAGCATCGTCTCGATCTCGCGGAGCGCGTCGCGTGTGGCGGTATAGCCGGCGTCCAGCAACTCCTCCGTATGCCCGAAGCTGAACCAGCCTACCTGGGACACCGTCGGGCGCACGAGCAGCATGGGCGGCGAGGTCCACATTTCGAGGACGTGCTGCTGCTGCTCGTGCATCATCATGCTGGCGGCCCGCATGAAAATCGACGCGAATCCCTGCGTGGCCACGCCCGTGGTCACCGGGACGTCGGCGATACCGACATCCACCGCGATGACGGCGTCGAGCCCCAGCGCGGCGATGTCCACAGGGAGATTGTCGGTGGTGCCGCCGTCAATGCACGTCCGGTCCCCGACCACACCGGGCGGGAAGAACCCGGGGAGGGCACAGGAGGCGTAGACGGCGTCGCGCACCCGCACATCCCTCAGCCCCGGGCGCCCGAAGACCACAGGGATCCCCCGGTCGATATCCACGGCCGTGACCAGCAGGGGGGTGGCTAGATCGGCAAACTGTCCTTCGGGGACCAGTTCGTCGCACAGCGCGCGGAGCGGCGCTTCCAGGTAGATGGACCGCGAGAGCATGCGGTCCATCAGCATGCCCAAGTGGTTGATGCGGAAGAGGTCGCGCCGTTTGAACCGTCGGGCACGCTCCTCGAGATGCTCCACGGGCACGCCGGCGGCGGCTGCCGCGGCGATCATCGCCCCGATGCTGGTGCCGGCGTAGAGGGCAGGACGGATGCCCGCCTCGGCTAATGCGCGCAGCGCCCCGATGTGCGCTAACCCTTTGAGCGCGCCACCGCCCAACACCAATCCGATCCGTGGGGCTTCAGGGGTGGTCATGCGCGTGAATCCGTGACGGGGGCCTACGTGGGGCACGGGCGCGCGTGCCAGCGGTGGTACGGGTCCACCCGCAAGATGGTCGGCGGGGACGGCGCTGTCAGCCCCTGCCGAGTGCGCCGGTACCCGCTAGGAGACCGGCCAGTCTTTGCGTGTGACGATCGGGGAGGGCTGCCCCGCCAGGCACCAGGCATCGCGCAGGGCGCGCAACGTACGGGCCGGTCCAACGAAATCGCGACCGTCCACCGCTTCCTCACACCACGCATAGAGTGCATCGAAACTGCGTGACGCCGGACCGTCGAGGTCGAGCGCGGCACGGAGCAGGCCGATCGCCTGACGGGCCTCGTCCACGTTGAACGACTCGCAGGCATCAATGGCACGGTCGTACGCACGGACAATGCGTTCGAGCGGATCGAGGGTGCGGGGCGCGTACGCAACAACGGCGTTGCGGCTAAGTGACGTGGGAGAGGCAGGCACGATGGACTTGATGTGTGAGACAGGAACGTGGCAGGCGCGCTGCCGTCTGGATTGTTCTTCGGCTCGTGCGAGGCGGTTCTTGAACGGAAAGTGCGCAGGATGGTGATGCGCATAACACTGTCCGAGTCCGTAGTGGCAGACGGTGACAGTTGCGCCCGCCGCGTGACGCCGCCGTTGCCATGTCGCAGGGCAATGAGTACACTCGGGCGTGACTGCGAATCGCTTGCGCCCGCGTTGTTCCGCCGCCGTATCTGCCGCGCTCGCGCGGGGCGGTGCGATTGTCGCGCTGGAGAGCTCGGTGCTCGCGCAGGGGCTGTTGCCGCCGTTCAATCGCGAAGCCGCCGAGCGGATGAGCGATGCGGTGATCGGCGCTGGCGCGACGCCGGCCATCACCGCGCTCGATCGCGGGGTCCCGGTGCTGGGGCTCGAGCCGGAGACCCTCGAACGGTTCCTGGCGCGCGTGGGTGTGCGCAAAGTGTCGGCGCGTGACTTGGCGATGGCCATGGCCGACGAGGCCGACGGCGCGACCACCGTGGCTGGTACGCTCGCGCTGTGCGCGTTGGGCGGCATTGAGGTGTTCGCCACGGGCGGCATCGGCGGCGTGCATCGCGATGCGCCCTTCGATGAGTCCGCCGACCTGGTCGAGCTCGCGCGGACCAGCGCCGTGGTTGTCTGTGCGGGGGCGAAGTCCATTCTCGACCTGCCAGCAACGCTCGAACGCCTGGAGACCCTCGGGGTCCCCGTGGTGGGCTACCAGACGCCGGAGCTGCCGGGCTTCTTCACCACCGGAACAGGGCTGCCCTTGTCCGCGTTTGCCGAGGAGCCGGCGCAGATCGCCCGTGCGTGGCGGGCGCATCGCGCCTTGGGGCGCCCGGGAGCCATGTTGGTCGTCCAAGCGCCGCCCAAGGCGTACGCGCTCGATCCCGCCGTGGTCGAAGCCGCCACGGCGGCGGCGCTCGCGGCGGCCGCCGCACAGGGTATTCGCGGAGCGGCGGTGACGCCGTTTCTTCTCGCCGAGGTCCAGCGTCGAACAGACGGGGCCTCCGTCGTGGCCAACCTGGCGTTGCTCGAATCCAACGCTCGGCTGGCCGGTCAGATCGCCGTGGAGTTGCTGCAACCGAGTCGCTGGTGAAGAATTGGCAAGCTGAGCGTGAACTTCGTACGAAGCGCACGGTACTATCCGGTAACCCGCTCGCTCCGGAGGATTTCAGAAGATGCCGACCCCGTTCCTGAGTTCCGAGGAATACGACGAGCGCGCGCACGCCCTTTACGATGAAGGGCTGTATGACGACGCGCTGGCCCTTCTGCGCGAGGGATTAGCGCTCTATCCCGACGCGGTCGAACTACACGTCGGCGTGGGATACGCGCGCTTGGCCCGCGAGGAATTCGCGTGGGCCCGCCGCGCGTTCGAGGCGGCGTCGGTGATCGACCCCGAGCATGAAGATGCGCTCGCGGGGCTGGGGGAGGTGCTGTTCAAGTTCGGACAGGCCGACGCCGGGCTCCGCATCTTTGAACGCATCATCGAACTCGGCTATGACGATGACGTCGAACTCATGCTGCAGATCGGCCGCGCCCTGTTTCGCGAGGGCTATGCGGATCGCGCCCTGGAATTCTTCGAGCGCGCGGTGACGCACGCGCCGGATTCGGCCGAGGCGGCCGCCTGTATCGGGTATGCCCAGCATCGGTTGGATCACGACGATGAGGCCATGCAGGCGCTGCGGCATGCGCTCGCGTTGGATCCCGAATTCAGTGAGGCGCGGGTCTACGTCGCCAATCTGCTCTACGATGCCGGTGATCTCGATGCCGCGATGGCCGAGTTCGAGAAGACCACGCCGGAAGATCACTGGGATGAGCTCGGGATCTGGCGGTTGATCGATCTGCGCAAGTCGGCGTCGGCGCTCGCCGATGACGCCCCGGAGTTGCAGCCGTGGCAGGCGCGTCTGGTGGAGTTGACCGGTGAGCCCGACCCCATCGACGACATGCTCGATGAAATCGAGCAGCGGATGATGGAGCAGGAGCACGGGGAGGATGCCTCCGACGCGCAGGATCAATTGGCGACGCTGGGCGGGCTGTTGTCGGGGCTCGCTCAGCAACATCAGGATGATGATGCGCCCACCGAGTCCCTCGGGTCCGTCTCGTCGTCCGACGTGCTGGCCCCCAACGGCCTGCATCGTGTCGTGATGCGTGATGGCAGCGCCTTTGAGGGCACGTGGGAGGAGATCGTCGAGGCGCTGCGCGACGCACGTGATGCCGGGCGCCCGCTGGATGAATACATGGCGCTCGAGGCGCGCCGACACTACGGGGCGACCGGACTGCGCATCGCCTCGCACGCGCCCGAAGTCTTCCTGCGCGAAAGCGCGAATGCCGGATTGCTGCGCATCGAGCGGTAGACGAGCAGCCATCAAGCCGTAACCGAGCCATCATCGAGCGGTACCCACGCGGCCGGACGACGCTCCGGTCGCTGCGTGGCCGCGACCCCTGCGCACAGACTATGACGACGATGACCACCGGGGCGGCGCTCGCGCTGCACCGCGAAACGACGCGCGATGTGCTGGCGAACGGATTGACCGTGCTCGTGCGACGAGATCGCTCCGCACCGGTGGTCTCCATCGTCACGTACGTGAAGACCGGCTACTTCGACGAGTCCGATGACATCGTCGGGATCGCGCACGTGTTGGAGCACATGTTCTTCAAGGGGACGCCCACCCGAGGGGTGGGGGAGATCGCGCGTGAGACCAAAGCCAGCGGCGGGTATCTCAACGCGCATACGATCTACGATCACACCAGCTACTACACGGTGCTCCCGTCGGCAGCGTTCGAGCGAGGACTGGACATCCAGTTTGACGCCTACGCGCGTTCGGTGATTGACGCCGATGAACTCGCGCGCGAGCTCGAAGTCATCATTCAGGAGGCCAAGCGTAAGCAGGACTCGCCGTCCGCGGTGGCGATCGAATCGTTGTACGCGGTGCTGCACGATCGGCACCGCATTCGGCGGTGGCGAATCGGCGAGGAAGTCGGCCTGCGCACGCTGACCCAGCGCGCCCTGCTCGATTTTTATCGGACGTGGTATCGCCCCTCCAACACCATCCTGTCCATTGTCGGCGACGTCGATCCCGAGACCGTGCGTGCGGCGGTCCGTGCGCGCTACGGGACGCTGAGTGACGCGCCGGTGCCGCGGGTCGCGGGGCCCATCGAAGTCGCGTCGCCCGGATTCCGCGCGCGCGACTGGTCGGGGGATATCGCGCAGCAGCAGATCGCCTTCGGTTGGCGCGCGCCCAACATGCAGCACGTCGATACGCCCACGCTCGACGTGGCTGGCGTGGTGCTGGGCACGGGGCGCGCGTCTCGATTGTATCGGGCGGTGCGGGACCGGCAGTTGGCGTCGTCGGTGTCGGCATGGCACTACACGTCGGGCGACGTCGGGGTCTTCGTGGTGCACGGCGAGGCGCCCGGCGCGCAGGCACGGCCCGCCGCGCAACAGATGTGGCGCGAAGTGCAGGCGGCGCGCGATGCCGGCGTCGGGGCGCATGAGGTGGTGCGCGCGCAGCGCATTCTCGAAGCGCGCTGGTTGCGGCAACTCGAATCGATGGATGGGCAGGCGTCGTACCTCGCGATGTGGGAGGCCGACGGGGGCCTCGAGCGTGCGGCGACCTACTACGATCGGCTGCTCTCCACGTCCCCGGCGCAGGTGCACGACGCGCTGCAGGCGCACCTCGATCCCGCGCAGGCCTCGGTGGTGAGCTATCGGCCGCATGACGCCGAGCCGCTCACCGACGACGTGGACCGCATGCGCGAGTGGCTGGATCACGACGCGGGCGCTCGGCGCGCGTCGTGGAGCGCCACCGACGAGGGCTCGACCGAGGGCTCGACCGAGGGCTCGACCGAGGGCGCAACGAGCGAGGTCACGCGCGACGATTCGCCGACCGCTGGCGAGGGGTTGGCGACCGCGGTGTCTGCCCCCTACACCGATGCCCGCGTGATCGACGGGGTACACGTGGCGGAACTGTCCACCGGTGTAACCGTCTTGATCCTGCCGCGCCCGGGGGCGCCGTTGGCGACGGTGGCGGTCGCACAGCGCGGTGGCAGCGGCATCGAACCGGTCGCGAGCGAAGGACTGGCTCGCCTCACGGCTCACGCAATGCTCAAGGGCACGACGACGCGCACGGGCGCGCAGATCGCCGAGGCCGCGGAAGAGTTGGGGGGGAGCATCGGCGTGTCGGCGGGGTTGGAGAGCCTTGGGTGGTCGTTGTCCGTCCCGGTCCGACACCTGGCCACCGCCATCGCGCTGCTGGCAGACGTCACGCAGCACCCGACGTTCCCAGACGAGGGCGTCGCGACGGAGCGCTCGCTGGCCTTGGCGGACGTCACGCGACTGCGCGATGACATGTACCGGTGGCCAATGCGGTTGGCGACGTTGGCCGCCTACGGGTCACACCCGTACGCGCGCACGGTTATTGGCACGCCGGAGTCGATTGCCGCGCTGGATGTAGCGGCCGTGCGTGCGTTCCATGCGGCGCACGTGCTGGAAGGCGCCACCGTCATTGCCGTGGTGGGCGACGTGGATCCCGCCGAGACGATGGCTCGGCTCGCGCGCGAATTCCCACGTCTGCAGTATCGCGCCGACCCCGTGCCGCCGGATGCCGTCTGGCCCACCGTTGGCACGCGCGTCGCGGATGCGCGCGACAAGCAGCAGACGGCGTTGGCGTTGCTCTTTCCGGGGCCGTCGCGCCACGATCCGGCGCGTTTCGCGGCCAGTGTGTTGTCGGCCATCGCGAGCGGGCTGGGTGGACGATTCTTTGAGCAGCTGCGCGACAAGCAGTCCTTGGCCTACACCGTGTCGGCGTTCCCCGTGGAACGACGTGCCGGCGGCGCCTTTGCCGCGTACATCGCCACGTCACCGTCGCGCGAAGACGAGGCCCGGGACGGGTTGCTGCGCGAGTTTGCGAAATTCCGCGAGCAGGATGTCACGCGCGAGGAGTTGGAACGGGCGCAGCAGTACCTCATCGGGACCCACGCCATCAGTCAGCAGTCTGGCAGCGCCGTGCTTGGCGACGCGGTGGACGCCTGGTTGTTTGGCGCGGGTCTTGAAGAGCGGGCCGCGTTCGACCGACAGATCGCCGCGGTGACCGCGGCGGATGTGCGGGCGCTGGCGGAGCGCTACTTCGATCCGTCGCGGGTGATCGAAGGGGTGGTACGCGGCCCGACGCTCTGACGCCGTCGTCTCAGCGCGGCTCGTTGTTCGTGACGCTGTCTGGGACGGTATTCGGGACGCCATTCGGCACGCTATTCGACACGCTATTCGGGACGTCGCTTTGTACGTCGCGCATGGCGCGGGCGGCGGCGGCGAGCGGCGCCCAGGCCATGCGGATGCGCCCGTTCGCGGAGCGAATGCCGAAGGGGCCGTCGTAGTCGGCGGGTTCGCCCAGAATGACGGCGGACACCCACGCGCGCCGCGAGCCCCAGGCGAGCGACTGCCGCATGGCCGCGAGCTGTGACGCGTCCCCGTGCGCGTGGGGGAGTCCGCCTACGTTCACCAGCCAGGTGGTGGTGGTCAGCGGCACGCGGTCCTGCGCCGCGCGTTGCGTTGCGAGTTGCGATGCGAGTTGCGATGCGAGTTGCGTTGCGCGTTGCGTTGCGAACTTCGTCGTGATCTGTGCATGCCACCGATCGAGGGCACGCAGGCGTGCGTCAATGCCGGGCAGTCCGGAAAACGACGGATAGATCGCCGCCCCGACCACCGAGACCTGCGCGTTCTCCATCGCCATCGCATAGATCGCGCTATCGCGGGTGTCGAGATGAGAGAGCGCGATGCCGATGCGCGTGGCGGGGCGCACCCGGTCGCGGAGGGTGCTGCTGGTCCGAATCAACAGGCGCCACCAACTCACGCTGGGCGCGCGCGAGGGGAGCACCGCGGGGATCGGGTCGTCGATGGCGGGAAAGAGCACATCGGGGCGGAGGCGCCGTAACACGCGTTCGAGGGAGGCCAGACGCGCCGGATCATCGGCGGGCGCCGGCTGTCGGCCGTGATGGAGCGCCACGGCGATGCGAGTGTCATTGCGAGTGCCACTGAGAGAACCACTGCGTGTGCTGTCGGCGCGCATCGGTTCGAGGACGCGAGCGAGCGAATCGAGGGCCGGACCACGCGTGCCGTCCTCGTCGAGCACGACCAGCAGGACATCCGGCGCATACTGCTCGACGAGCGTGCGGTCGGCTTTCACCGCGCGCGCCGGCGGGGGGCCACCCAGTACCGGGAGGAATCGCATGCCCATCGCGAAATCGCCGCGCGGCCGTGCCTGCATGGGCACTCTCGCGGCGCGCTCGTAACTGCGCACCGCTGCCACGCCGCGGGGCCATTCGATGACGAGGAGCGTGGTCACGGTGGCGGCCGCGAGCACCAAGACGGCGCGGGTCAGTGCGGTCAGTCGCCACCGAGCGGGATATGCGGGCGCGATAATGGGGACGAGGATCGCAAACGGCGAGACGAGCGACGCGCGTCCAACGGTCATGCCCACGAGTGTATCGCGCGCCGCGACGGCGGCCTGCAGCACCAGCGGTGCCGAACCGTGCCACGTCACGAGGAAATCGCCGGTCGCGACGGCGGCCAGCACGATGTTGTACACCAGAATGGGGGCCGCGACGACCGGCGAGACCAACCGCACACTCATCGCGTAGAACACCTGCAGCACGAAGGCGAAGCAGACGGCAGGCAGCAGCCACGCGATCCCCGACACGGTGCGGGCGCCCGATTCCGTACCAGAGGCAATGGCGACGACGACTGCCGGCGCGACCAGGAGTCCGCAGAGGCTGGTCAACTGCGTGAAGACACGCGGTGCCTGTCGTTGGGCCGCCATCCAGCCGGCGAGCAGGATGTCCCACGACAGCACCGCGACCGCCACCATCAGGGTCAGCGGGGCCAGTTGGGCGACAGCCAGCGGATCGAACGGCAGATTCACCGGGGACTCACGCGCGGGTCGCGATGCGGGTCGCGATGAATGACACGCGCAATGACACGATGAATCACACGCGCGATGACACGATGAATGACACGCGCGATGACACGATGAATGACACGTCGGTTACGCAGAGCGCCTGCACGGATCACGCGGTCCGCCCGACGCGCACGATGCGCTCCGCCGAGACGGCGCGTGGCATGAGGCGTCGCGTGAAGACGTCCAGTGCGCGAGCGAGTTCGATGGGCTCCGGCGCGAGGAAATCGAGCAGCAGAGTGCTCTGCGGCGCATGGGCATGCACGGCAGCGTGTCCGCCGTCGAGGAGCAACAACGCATCGACGCCGCGCGCATCATGGCTGCGAATGAGCGGCGGATGGGCGGCATGAATGCCCGCCGCGCCCGCTGCCGCGATGAGCAGCCCGCCGAGCAGCGCACGGTCGTGCAGCTGCGCCGACGGAATTCCGGTGAGCTCGGCCATTAAGTGAACTACGGTTACCGCTTCCGGCGCCCTCATGTACGCAGGATAACCCCATCCGAGGGATCCGGCAGGTGTGCGGCGAGACCGCGGGTTAGCGCGGCCCGCACGCTGACGAATTCTCGGCGGTGACACCGGATGTGTTACCGGTGGTGTTACCGGATGTGTCGTGTGGCGAGATATCGTCGGGTCCGTCGCTGGCCCCGTCGACCGGTCTTCGCGTAATATCCATCATGGCGAGGCCGACACTCTTCACGCTGCCCAATCTTGTCTCCAGCTCGCGCGTAGCGCTGGCGGTGGGCTTTGTGGCGTCCGACGCGGTGCCGACGCGGTTGGCGCTCATCGGCATTGCGTCCCTCACGGATTTTCTCGACGGCTGGCTCGCGCGCCGCACGAAAGTGGTGTCGCGGTTTGGCGCGTTGCTCGATCCGGTCGCGGATCGGCTGTTTGTGCTGGGGGTCGTGATCAGCTTTGTGCTGGGCGGCCAGTTCAGCGCGTGGCAGGCGACGGCCATCATGTTCCGCGATGTGATGTCGGTGATCGGGTTTTTCGTGGCGCGCACCGTGAGTTGGTTGCGGCCCATTCCGTTCAAGGCGCGCCTGATCGGCAAGGCCGTGACCGTGGCCCAACTGCTCACGTTTCTCGCGGTGCTGCTGCTGCCCTCGCTCGTGACGTGGTTGGTCGTAGTCGTGGCGCTCCTCGGCGTCGGCGCCACCGTCGACTACACGCTGATGCTGTGGCGCGAACGCGTGCGCACGGCCAGTACACCGGTTGGTCCCTCAGTCGGTCGCTGAGACGGTCGCTCAGTCGGTCGCTCGGTCGGTCCGGAGATCGGTCGCTGGCGCTACCAACGACAAACGCCTCCTGGAGACAGGAGGCGTTCGCGTACTGCGTGAGACGTTGTCCAGACCGCGGGGCTGCGCAATCAGACTGCGGCGGCTTCCTGCGTCTGAGACTTGGGAGGCTGAGCGAAGCGCTCGCCTAACGTTCTCAACTCGCCGACTTCCGTCGGCTTGAGCTCGGGATAGCGGCCCGCGAGATACTGCAGGGTCGCATCGAACCACTCCTTCTGGTCTTCGGGATGACACCCGATGACGCCGCACTGCATGATCTGCTGGAAGAGCTCGTCACGGGCTTCCTGGTATGGAGAATTCACCATGACGTCGCGACGCGGACGAAGCTTGGGCTTAGCCATTTCCTCTGGGTAATGCGCCGAAAAACGAAGCGGACCGGAGCATCCGGTCAGCATGAACAATCTAACCGTACAGGTATCGAGCTTCCTAGGGCCACCCTAGCGGCCCCTGAACGGCGGCAGCGAGTCTGGTCCCAGAGGTTCTACGCCGTGGTCAGGCGTTTCGTTGGCTGCTCACCCATGGCTCCCTCGGCGTTGAACAGAGAAGGGGCCCCGAACCACAGCAGGGCCGCGTGGCGCGGCACGGCGGGCACCGCCGGACCGGGGCGTATTGGGGGGCGGCGGCGACAGGAGCTGCATCCGGACGTAGCCAGCACGCACGCCGGTTCGTAGCTTGTTCCGTGGTGACGGGTGCGAGCCGGCGAGCACGGGTTGACGACGGTCCGACACCGGACACGTACGCGGACATTCGGGCCGCGTGACGACGAATCATGGACACCGACCGGCGGGTCGCCGGACGACGAGGAGAGCGCGTGGTAAAGGCTACCCCAACAAAATCCCGCACGCCGTTCTACGGCATGCTGCTCCTGCTCGCGATCGCTGGCGGTTCTAGCATCTGGTACGCGATGCAAGCCAGCAAGCAGAAACCGCTGACGCTGGATGCGGCCTCGACGGCCACTCTGCCCAAGGCGGAAGGCTACCTGCGCGGCGATCCGAACGCGGCCGTCACGATCATGGAGTTCGGCGACTTCGAGTGCCCGCAGTGCGGACGCTTCGCGACGCTGGCCGAACCCGATCTGCGCACGCGCATCATCGATGCGGGGCTCGCGAACTTCCGCTACTTCGATTTCCCGCTGCCCATGCATCAGAACACGCTGGCGGCCTCGCTGGCGGCGTCCTGCGCGGCCGATCAGGGCAAGTTCTGGGAGATGCACGACGCCATCTTTGCCGGGCAGTTCGACTGGAACACGCAGGCCACCAGCAACCCGCGCAAGTTCTTTGATGGCTATGCCCAGCAACTGGGCCTCGATATGAAGGTCTACGGCGAGTGCGTCAGCTCACAGAAGAACATGCCGCGCATTCAGGCGAATCAGAAAGCCGGCGCCGACCGCGGTGTGAATGGCACGCCGACGATCATCATTGGCAATCAGGTCTTTCCGGGCTCCATCACCGCCGACGAGATCAAGCACGTCGTCGATTCGCTCAACGCGGCGCTGCCCAAGGCGCCCAAGGCGGCGGACAGCACGAAGAAGTAAGGCGCACGGCCGTTTAGCTGCGCGTTTGAGGCACGATACGACCACGGCACCGCGAAGGCGGTGCCGTGGTCGTATCGTATCGTGTCGCCGGCGCGGACGTGGACTACGACTCCTGCGCCTCGTACTGATCTTTGAGGCTGGCGACCACGCTGGGATCTGCCAGTGTCGTCGTGTCGCCCAGTGCGCGGCCTTCGGCGATATCACGCAGCAGGCGCCGCATGATCTTGCCGGAGCGCGTCTTCGGGAGATCGGCACTGAACAGGATGTCGTCCGGGCGCGCGAGCGCGCCGATCTTCATGGCGACGTGTTCACGCAATTCGTCGCGCAAGGCGCTGCTCTGTTGAAAGCCCGCCCGCAACGTCACGAACGCCGCAATGGCCTGTCCCTTGAGTTCGTGCGACTTGCCGACGACCGCGGCCTCGGCCACCGAGGGATGATCCACGAGGGCGCTTTCCACTTCCATCGTGCCGATGCGATGCCCGGCGACATTGAGCACGTCATCGACGCGCCCGAGAATCCAGTAGAAGCCCTCGTCGTCGCGTTTGACGCCGTCGCCCGGGAAGTAGAGGTCCGGACGCCCCGGCCACTTGGAGAAGTACGTGTCCACGTACCGCTGGTCGTCGCCCCAGATGGTGCGCAGCATGGACGGCCACGGATGCGTGATGGCCAGCAGGCCGCCGCCGACCTGCACCTCGTTCCCGTCGGCATCGAGCAGCGCGGCGCGGATCCCGGGGAACGGAGTGGTAGCCGATCCGGGCGTCGTGCTGGTCACGCCCGGCAGCGGCGTGATCATGATGGCGCCGGTTTCCGTCTGCCACCACGTATCCACGATGGGACACCGCTCCTTGCCGATGACGCGATGGTACCACATCCACGCTTCAGGATTGATCGGTTCGCCGACGGAGCCCAGCAGGCGAAGCTGCGACAGATCGTGCTTCGTGACGTACGCCTCGCCCCACTTCATGAACGCGCGAATCGCCGTGGGCGCCGTGTAGAAAATGGTGACGCCATAGCGCTCGCAGATTTCCCAGAACCGGTCCTTCTCCGGCCAATCGGGCGCGCCCTCGTACACCACGCACGTCGCGCCGTTGGCCATGGGGCCGTAGACGAGATACGAGTGGCCGGTAATCCAGCCGATGTCGGCGGTGCACCAATAAACGTCTTCGTCCTTCAGGTCGAAGACATACTTGGACGTCGCGTAGGCGCCGGTGAGGTAGCCGCCGGTGGTATGCACGATGCCCTTGGGCTTTCCGGTCGTGCCCGACGTGTAGAGGATGAACAACAGATCCTCGGCGGCCATCGGCTCGGGCGCGCACTCGCGTGGCACGTCCCGCTTCAGGCGATGCCACCAATGATCCCGCCCCTCCTTCATCTCGGCGAACATCTCGTCGCCCACACCGCTACGGCGGCGCATGACGACCAGGACGTGCTCGATGGTGGGGCAGTCTTCGAGCGCCTTGTCGGCGTTGCGCTTGAGCGGCACAATCTGGCCGCGACGGTATCCACCGTCGGCGGTGATGAGCACCTTGCACTGGCAATCGTTGATCCGATCGCGCAGCGACTCGGGGGAGAACCCGCCAAAGACGACGGTGTGCACCGCCCCGATGCGCGCGCAGGCGAGCATCGCGAAGACCGCCTCGGGAATCATCGGCAGGTAGATGGCGACGCGGTCGCCTTTCTGCACGCCGAGCTGCTTGAGCATGTTGGCCGCGAGGTTCACTTCGCGGTACACATCCCAGTAGGTGAAGGTGCGGCGGTCACCCGGTTCGCCTTCCCAGATGAGCGCGGCCTTGTTGCGGCGCGGGCCGTGAATGTGGCGATCGACGCAGTTGACGCTCGCGTTGAGTTCACCGCCCTCAAACCATGTCGCGTGCGGCGGCGTCCAGTTCATGACCGTGTCCCACGGCTTGCTCCACGTCAGCTCACCTGCTTCGCGCGCCCAGAAGTTGAGCGGGTCCATCGCGGCGTCCTCGGCCAGGCGCGGACTGGCCACGAGGGCCTTGGCACGAAAGGCATCCGGCGGGGGGAACTTTCGATGCTCTTGCAGGAGAACGTCGATATCGCTCATGGCGTGCAGATTGGCGGAGGGCGACGGCGCGAGGCACCACATGGTGCCGCCGTGTGCCGCGGAGGGAAACCGTACGAGTGCGGTCCTCAAAGCTGCATGGCGCACCGCGTCGCATGCAACGGGCGATGTCGCTACACTTGGGCGCATGCCCGACGAGACGCCCACGCCCCCCCGCACATGCTGGCCGCTGCGCGCCCGTCGGACCGACGTGTGCGTGTGCGCGGGGATGCGCGCATGACGACGCCTGCGTCGGTCGCGCTGCAGGGGCTGCGCGTCGCGGTCACGCGCGCGGAGGGGCGGGGGGGACCGCTGGCCGACGCGTTGCGGGCCGAGGGCGCCTCGGTCACCGAGATTCCGCTGACGCGCATTGAGTCGCTGGATCCGGCGCCGCTGGTGCAGGCGTTGGCGCGACTCGCGTCGTACGACTGGGTGCTGCTGACCAGCGCGAACGCGGTGCACCACCTGGCCGCCGTGGCCACGTCGTCGGCGCAGCGGAGTGCGGTCGGTGCGCGCAAGCTCGCGGTGGTGGGGACGGCCACGGCGGAGGCGGCCGAACAATACGGGTGGCGGGCGACGCTCGTGCCGGAGCGGTTTTTGGCGGAAGGGCTGGTGGATGCCATGGCCGCACGCGGTGACGTGGAGGGCGCGCAGATGCTGTACCCGTCCGCGGAGGGGGCACGCGACGTCTTGCCAGCCGGTCTTCGTGCGCTGGGCGCCGCGGTGGATGTGGTTCCCGTGTATCGCAGCGCCCCGGACCCGGATGGGCAGGTGACCCTACGCGCGCTGGCCGCGGCGGGCGCGCTGGATCTGGTGACGGTGGCCGCACCGAGTGCGGTGGACGCACTCTTGGCCGCGTTGCCGGCAGAGCACGCGCGACGACTGCCGGTGGCCTGCATTGGTCCGGTTACCGCACGCGCGGCGCGCCTGGCAGGATTCCCAGTGAAGGTCGAGTCTGAGAGCGCGACGACCGCCACTTTCGTGCGCAGCATCGTCGCGGCGCACACCCGATCACGATAGAATTGGGCATGACTGATTCTGTGAAACCCGTCGTCCGCATTGGGACGCGCTCCTCAGAGCTGGCGCTGTTCCAGGCGCGTCAGGTGGCCGCGCTGTTGGCGGAACGCGGCGTGGCCAGCGAACTCGTGACGTACACGACCATCGGGGATCGCATCCTCGATCGTCCACTCTCGGCTATCGGTGAAAAGGGGTTGTTCACCGCGGAGCTTGAGGCCGACTTGATCGCGGGGCGTACCGACTGTGCGGTGCATTCCCTCAAGGATCTCCCAACGGCCGATCCCGAGGGGCTGACCATCGTGGCGTTGCTGGAGCGCGAAGATCCGCGCGATGCCCTGGTTACGGGGCCCGGTGTCACGGCGCGGTCGTTGCACGAATTGCCGCACGGCGCGCGCGTGGGGACGTCGTCGTTGCGCCGCCGCGCGCAGCTACGCGCGCTACGCCCTGATCTCGAGGTGCTGGAGCTGCGCGGCAACGTGGGGACGCGGCTGCGGAAGATCGATGCCGGTGATGTGGATGCCGCGCTGCTGGCCGCGGCCGGTCTGCGCCGCTTGGGACTTGGCGATCGCATCGTGGCCTTGCTGGATCCGCCGGATTGGCTGGGAGCACCGGGGCAGGGCGCCATCGCCGTGCAGGCGCGCGCGCACGATGCACCCATGATGGACATTCTGCGCGTGCTCGATCACTCGCCCACGCGCACCGCCATCACGGCCGAGCGCGCGTTGCTGGCGGCGCTGGAAGGGGGATGTCAGGTGCCCATCGGCGCGGCTATGATGGCGGGTGTGTCGGGGCCGATCCTGCACGGCATCATTGCCTCGGTGGATGGCACGCAGGTCGTGCGCGGATCCATGGCGGTTGACGTGAACGAACCCGCACGCGCGGGACAGGCGCTCGCCGCCCAGCTGCATGCTGACGGCGGTCATCACATTCTGGCGGAGCTGCGCGCGACATGACGCCCAGTCTGACTTCCACGACGGGCGGCATCGACTTGCCGGTGCGGCTCCGTCGTTTGCGCCGTACCGAATCGCTGCGGCGCGCCGTGCGCGAGACCCGCTTGGACGCGGCGCAGTTTCTCTGGCCGCTGTTCGTGCGCTCCGGGCACGGCATCCGCATGCCCATCGGCTCCATGCCCGGTGTGTTTCAGACGTCGGTTGATGAACTATTGCTGGACGCCGGGCGCGCGGTGGCCGCGGGCATCGGCGGCATTCTGTTGTTCGGAATTCCGGATACCAAAGACGCGACGGGATCCTCGGCGTGGGATCCGCATGGTCCGGTGGCCGAAGCGGTCCGCGCCGTGAAGCGCGACTTTCCGCAGTTGCTGGTGGTTACGGATGTGTGCATGTGCGAATACACCGATCACGGCCACTGCGGCCTGCTGACCGCCTCCGGCGACGTGGACAACGACGCGACGCTGGATCTGCTGGCGCGTGAGGCGCTGGCGCATGCGGAGGCCGGCGCGGATATCATTGCGCCCAGCGACATGATGGATGGTCGCATCGGTCACCTCCGGCGTGCGCTGGATGGTGCCGGGTTCCAGCACGTGCCCATCATGAGCTATGCCGCGAAGTATTCGTCGGCGTTTTACGGGCCGTTCCGCGAAGCCGCTGAATCGACGCCAGCGTTCGGCGATCGACGCAGCTACCAGATGGATCCGGCCAACGCGCGGGAAGCGCTGCGCGAAGTCCGGTTGGATGTCGCCGAGGGCGCGGACATCCTGATGGTGAAACCCGCTGGCGCGTATCTCGATATCATCGCCGCGGTCAAGCAGGACACCGGGATGCCGCTCGCGGCCTATCAGGTGAGCGGCGAATACTCGATGATCAAAGCCGCCGCGGAGCGCGGATGGCTGGATGGCAATCGCGCGATGATGGAATCCCTGGTCGCCATTGCTCGTGCCGGTGCCGATCTGATAATCACCTATTTCGCGCTCGAGGCTGCGGCCGCGTTGCGTGACCGCTGACGCGGGAGCACCCTGACCATGCTGCATAATCCGTGGCACGACATCCCCGCCGGTAAGCATCCGCCGGAGCAGGTGACGGCCATCATCGAGATCCCCGCGGGATCGCGCAATAAGTACGAGCTGGATAAAGAGACCGGCCACTTCAAACTGGACCGCGTTCTGTACTCGGCCGTCCATTATCCCAGCGACTATGGATTCATTCCGCAGACGCTGCACGAGGATAACGATCCGCTCGACATTCTCGTGAAGATCAACGAGCCCACGTTCCCGGGGTGTCAGATCTCGGCGCGCCCCATCGGCGTGCTGTGCATGCTGGACAAGGGCGAGCCCGATGACAAGATCCTCGCCGTGCCGGCGGATGATCCGTACTTCCACGACGTGTTTGATATCGCCGATCTGTCACCGCACTACCTCAAGGAAGTCGAACACTTCTTCCTGATTTACAAAGATCTCGAAGGGAAGCGGATGGAGATCACGGGGTGGAAGAAGAGCGAGGAAGCGATGGAAGTGATCAAGCAGAGCATGCAGCGGTATCGGGATACATTTTTACGGTGACTGCAACGACGTGAACAGGGTGAAAACGTGAAAAGGTGATCGGTGAAAGGGTGCACTGATCACCTTTTCACTGATCACCTTTTCACGTTTTCACCCTGTTGTCGTTGTTGATGTCTTCAGTCTTTCCGGAACACGAGACTGGCATTAATCCCACCAAACCCGAAACTGTTGCTCAGCACCACGCGCGCATCCAGATCGCGTCCGGTGTTCGGCACGTAATCCAGATCGCACTCCGGATCGGGTGTGGTGAGGTTGAGCGTGGGCGGTATCCAGCCGCGTTGCAGGACCAGCGCTGAGATGGCGGCTTCAAACGCGCCTGACGCGCCGAGGGCATGGCCGTAGTAGCCCTTGGTGCTGGAGACGGGCACCCGATAGGCGTGGTCCGCGAACACCGTGCGGATGGCGGTGGTTTCGGTGGGGTCGTTCAACGGCGTGCTGCTGCCGTGCGCGTTGATGTAATCCACCTGCTCGGGCGTCACACCGGCGTCGGCGAGTGCCTGACGCATGCATCGCGCGGCTTGGGCGCCGCTGGGGAGCGGGGCGGTCATATGGTGCGCGTCGTTGGTGGTGCCAAAGCCGGCCAGCTCCGCGTAGATGCGCGCGCCGCGTGCCACGGCGTGATCCCACTCTTCCAAAATGAGCACGGATGCGCCCTCGCCCATCACGAACCCGTCGCGGTCCCGGTCGAACGGACGCGAAGCGTGCTGCGGGTCGTCGTTGCGCGTGGACATCGCGCGGATGAGCGCGAACGCGCCGAAGCACAGTGTCGCCAGTGGTGATTCACTGCCGCCGGCGATCATGATGTCGGCATAGCCGTCGCGGATTTGCCGGAACGCCTCGCCAATGGCGATCGCCCCCGATGCGCAGCTCATCGCATTCGTGCAGTTCGGGCCTGACACGCCGAACTCGATGGCGATGTTGCAGCTGGACGAGCCACCAAAGACGGCGAGGGCGAGGGTCGCGTCCACGTCGCGCAGTCCGCCGCGCATGAACTTGGCCGCTTGCAGCTCAGCGTAGGCGATGCCACCGAGGGCGGTGCCCATCATCGCGCCCACGCGCTCGCGATCTTCGGTGTCGAGGTCGAGACCGGAATCTTTGAGGGCCAGCTGCGCGCTGACCACGCTGAACTGGCCGAAGCGGTCCAGGCGCTTGACGCGCCGCGGATCGAGATAGTCCTCGGCGTTGAAACCGTCCACTTCGGCGGCGCACTGACTGCGGAAGATGGAGGTGTCGAAGCGCGTGCCCGCGCGCACCACCGACTGTTCGGCGCGCAGCCCAGACCACATGGCCTCGACGCCCGTGCCCAGCGGCATCACGCAGCCGATACCGGTAATGGCAACGCGGCGTCGCGGTGCGCGCATGGTGGCGGTGTGATCGCTCATGCGCGCGTCCCCGTGTGCTGGGGCGTCCGTTCAGCGGCGCGCGCCAATCCTTCCAGCGTGCGCGACGCGATGCCATGCACGAACACGGGACCGATGATCTGCGTGGCCGCGAACGCGCCAACTACCGGCCAGGACGGGCCGTTCCACACGTGAATGATGCGCGTCATGGTGCCCTCAGGCGTTTCCGTGAAATTCCATTCGACATCCATGCCGGTCGTGACGCCGCCGATGTGTCGGTAACGTACCCACGGCACCTCGTGATTGACCGCCATTTCCGACAGCCACCAGGTGGGCCAGTTCACGGCGCCAAACGGCCGGTTGGCCGCCATCTCCACGATGCCGCCGCCGTCGGCGCGTCGCTCGCGAAAGCGGACGAAGCGATAATGCGCGAGATACGCGGGCCAATGCTCCACCTCGCGCGCGATCTCGAAGATGCGCGCAAGCGGCGCCCGCACGAGTCGCTCGTCCACCGTCTTCATGAGTCGATCGGTCGGCAGATCGCCAAGGGCAAACGCGTGCACGGGAGATGACATGGGTGGAGCCCTCAGGCTACGGTGGAGTGCGGATGCCAGACGGCGGTCACGCGCCAGCCGAGCGCGTGACGTACCGTTGCGCGCTGTCCGGTGGCGCGTGTGATCAATGCGTCCAGATCGCGACGGGTATAGCCGCGAAGAATGGAGACGACACCGTCGTGACGGCTGACGGGATGAAAGCCCAGCGCGAACGAGGAAAGCCAGAGCCCGGCCACGGCCAGCCAACTGCGCCGCAGATCGCCGATGATGACGGCGTGCCGTGCCACACGCGTGCATTCGCGCAGCAGCTGTGCCGCCGGGCCATCCTCGAAGTGGTGCAGCACCTGCGAGCAGGTGATGATGTCCACACTGGCGTCAGCGAACGGCAGCGTCATCGCATCACCGGCGACGGCGTACGTGCACTGCGCGTGCGCGGCGTGCGCCAGCGTCGGTGCGAGTTCGAAGCCGATGGTCGTGAGCGTCCGCCCGTGTGCGCGTGCGCGGCGGGCGGCGTCGGCCGGGATGTCGCCCAGCCCCGTGCCGATATCGAGCAGCGAGAGGGTGGCTGGGGCGGGAGCCCTGTTCAGAACACCGAGCACTTCGCGCACGATGGCGCGCCGGCCGCCGAACAGTCGGTTGGCCAGTGCCACATCGCGCAACGAGCGCTCGGCGAGCGCCGGGTCGTGCGACGGGTCATCGAGAATCTCGTGACCGCGTCGGCGTGCCGGCGTGAACGGACGGTCAGCGTTCGAGATGCGCGTAGCCGCCGCGGTAGTAGAGCAGGGGGCGTCCATCGCGCGTGGCGCCGGCGTGCACTTCGCCCACGACGATGACGTGATCACCAGCCGGATGGCGCGCCACGATGCGGCATTCCATCGTGGCGAGCGCGTCGTTGAGCCACGCATTGCCGAGCGGGCCGCGATCCACCGTGAGATCGGCGAACCGGTCGTCAAGGCGGCCCGAGAAGCGGCGGCTGAGTGCTTCCTGGTCGTCGCCAAGCACCGACACCGCGAAGGTGTCCGCCGTGCGCATGACCGGAGCCATGGTGGCCTCGTTGCCGATGCACATGAGGACCAGCGGCGGACTGAGGCTGAGCGAGGAAAACGCGCTGACCGTCATGCCGTGATCGCGCCCGTCGAGGTCGCGGGCGGTGATGACGGTGATGCCGGTGGCGAAGCGCCCGAGCACGGCGCGAAACAGTTCAGGATCTATGGGCATGCCGAGAGGCAGACGGGGAATTCGGAAGGACTGGGGCGGCGTGCGCCGCCCCGCGTATCAACGCGCCCGCGATACCGACGGCCACCCGCAGGAGCGTGCGAGGGGACAGGACCGCGGAGGCCGGGACAAAGTCGCCCGTGACGCCGATGAGCAAATCCGCGAGGGTGCGATCGCGCCCAAGCACGCGAGCGGCTGCATTCATCAACGCGGGAACGGCGACGGCGGTGCCGATGAGTTTTTCGACACGCCATTTGCCGGCGAAGGTGTCGTGCCGCGCACGGGCGTAGGCCGCCAGCGCTCGGCGTTCGGCGGCGGCGTCACCGCGCGACGACGCGTGCACCGCGTCGGCTGCGAAGGGCGCCAGCAGCTCGCCGCCGCGCAGGGCGGCGAAGATCCCCTCGCCGGTGAATGGGTCGTAGAAGTCGGCGGCGTCGCCCACCAGCGCCGCACCGGCGCTGTAGGGGCGCTTCGCGCGCGACGCGAAGGGGCCGGTGGCGCGGACCGGCGACACGCGTTCCGCGAGCGCAAAGCGGGGCGCCAGCGTCTCGCGGCGGGCCAGCCACGCGGTGAGGAACGCCTCGGGGGAACCGGTCATCTCGCGTGCCTGAGCCACCGGCACCACCAGCGCCACATTCGTGATCCCATCACCGACGGCCGCGAGTCCGACATACCCGTCGGCCGCGACGTGCATCTCTCCCAGCGCACCCACCCCGCTGACGCCGCGATAGTGCGCGACGAACGCGACGCGCCGCGGCCAGCGCGACACGTGCGCGAGGCCGAGGCGTCGTGAGACGACCGAACGCAGCCCATCCGCGCCGATGACCAACGACGCGGTCAGATCGCTCAGACCTGCGCTCGTACGCACGCGGACGCCGCAGGCCCGTCCGGTGTGATCCCGCAGCACATCGTCGATCTTGGCGCCTTCGACGACCTGCACGCCCGCGGCGCGCGCGCGGTCGAGCAGCACGGTATCGAGGACTTCGCGGCGAATGCCCAGCCCGCGATCGCGGAAGCCGCGGAATCCATGCTGTGCGACAAATTCGCCGTGGATACGGTCGCCAGAGGGGGCATGCACGACCATGCCACTGAGTGGCGCGGCCGCGGCTTCGAGGGTCTCGAGGGCGCCCATCGCCGAGAGAATGCGGGCGCCCTCTGGGCTCACGTACTCGGCGCAGGGTTTCGCGCGCGGGAACTGCGCGCGGTCGAGGAGCAGCACGTCCAGCCCGAGCGTCGCGCAGTGCCACGCGGTCGACGAGCCCGCAGGACCGCCTCCGACAATGAGCACTTGCGTGGCACGGGGGAGCGTGGCGTCAGTCATACGAAGAACTTAACGCCGAAATCGCACGAACCGATCCCGAACGGGCCGTGACGTGTTCGGGAGCCGGCCCAGACGTTTAGCGCGCGAGGGCGATCGCGGTCGCGACGGCGGCCCCGACGACCGTGCAGATCCCATTCACGAGGTCATTGTCGAGTCCCGCCACGCCGCGCACCCGAACCGTGGTCGCGCCGCAGCGGTGCACGAGACACTCCGTGGACTGTCCACAGGCGGCGCATGTGCGCTGCTCCTGCCACCACGCGCCAACGACCGTATCGGCCAACGCCCCGACAAATCCGCCGATGGCGACCGCGATGACGTTGGCCGCTGGCAGCATGCCGACGGCCACCGCGATGCCGGCGATGGCCACGCCACCGAAGAGCGCGCCGAGCGTGCCGCTGGCGGTGATCGCGCCTGACGTGCCAACTGGGACGCGTCGGGCCTCTCGAACGGACCACGGGGTACCGCCCACGAGCGTCCCGACTTCGGTGGCCCAGGTGTCCGCACCGGCCGCGGCGAGGGCCGCGGCGGCGGCGGTCGTGAGCACGGTGGTGTCGGCGGGGAATCCGATGGCGAGGGCGCTATATACCCCGGCGCCGCAGAGCGCGAACACGCCGCCGTTCGCGAGCACCTGGCGGGCGTCACGCCGATCGCCTTTGGCGACGACGCCGGCCGTTCGGACCGCTTTGCGCGCTCGCCCGATTCTGGAGAGGAGGCTCGCGAGCACAAACCAGGCGAGAAGAAACGCGCCCCAGCTCCACTGGACGCGGAGCGCGACCAGGCCAATCAGCAGCGCCGCGACCGCGCCATTCCCGGCAAGGCTGCCGCTACGCCATGCGGCGATGACGATAGCCGCGGTGAGTAGGATCGCGACTGACCACGGAGCGATGTCGTGCATGCCGGCGCGTGCTTGGTGCGGCGCTCAGCGGGAGAGGGCGCGTGCGAAGATGTGCTTCACGCGTGCCCGGAGGGCGACGCTCGCGCAGCCCGTCAGCGCCTCGCCGTTGGCCGCGGCCTTCACGCGGGTCAGCATAGCGCGCTCGAGGCGCTCCTCTCGGCACTGACGGCACGCCTGCAGGTGTGCGCGAATCCAGATCGGTTGCGCATGGTCTGGAGCGGGCCCGGGCGCCGTTGCCTCAAGGTGCCGTTGAACGTGGACACAGCGACTCACGTCGGGACGAGCTCGCGAAGAAGGAGTAAACGGAACGCTGGGGGCGGGACCACCGGGCTCGGCGATCATGACGACATATCCGCACGCTGCAGTCGGGACCACGGGCGCGCAATAGACGACATCGCGTGACCTGCATGCGTCGCGGCCATCGCGTCGCGGCCGTCGCGTCGCGGCCATCGCGTCGCGGCCATCGGCACACGCCGAACCACACTCGACCGAAACGAGTGCACCTCCGAGCGGAAAAGACGGACGCGCCGCTTGTTGCGGTAGGCGGCGACTCGTTAGCTTCGCCAGTTGTGTCTTCCCTGACTGATGACTTAGGAACGCGGGCTGCGACCCACGGCATGCCGGCGCTCGCGCTCGCCGGTGGCCTGCTTGACGCACGTCTGCCCCTGGCCCTGTTGGAGGCCGTGAAGGCCATCGACACGCCGGAAGCGGAGCTTGATGCCGAGCTGGTGCATGAGCTGCGCAACAAGCGGCTCGGGCTGAGCGAGACGGTCCTGTTGCAGATTCGGCGCTATCAAGACGCCGTGCGCCGGCAACAGCGGGTGACGTACGACGAAGTGCTGGCGCTGGCGCGACTCATTGGCCGACGTCCCGACGCGGACTTGGCGTTTCGCGAGGCCGGCCGTCGGTGGGCACGGGCATCGATCGCCACCATCGGTGCGGCGAGTCGTACGGCCGCGCGCTCGCTGCCCGCCCTCATCGGGCGCCCCATCGCGCTGCGGCATTTGCGGCACATCGCGAAGCGCTACATGGATGCCACCCTCGTCCGTCATGGGAGCTCGTTGCTGCTCGAAGTGACCGCGCCGGTGTCCGCCGATGCGGCGCCGCGCGGCGCCGGGTGCGGACTGTACGAGGCCGCCTTTCGCGAGGCGTTGCATGTGTTGGCCGACGCCGACGGGTCGGTCGAACATGTGTTGTGCCGCTCGCGTGGCGATGCGCAGTGTCAGTGGCGCGCCGAGTGGCGTCGCCGCTGATCGTTGGTGCCGCTGATCGATTCCGCTGGTTGCTTGTCCTCTCGCCTCGCCGCTCATGCTGACTCCTGACATGCTCCCCCGCCTGCAGCGTCTGATCGCCGACGCCGGGCTTGATGGCTGGCTGCTGTACGATTTCCGCGGCACCAATGCGATCGCGCATGGGCTGCTGGGTTTCGACGGCCTCGTGTCGCGTCGCGTCTTCGCGTTCATTCCGCGTGAGGGGACGCCGATTGGCATCCAGCACGCGATCGAGCCGGGGCCGTGGGCCCAGTGGCCGACCGCGTGGCCGTTGCGCGTCTACAGTGGGTGGCAGGCGCTGGAGCATGAGCTGCACGCGCTGGTCGCGGGCAAGCGCGTGGCGATGGAATACTCCGCCGGCGACGCCATTCCGTATCTCGATCGTATTCCGGCGGGCGTGCTGGAAATGGTGCGGGCAACCGGTGCGACGGTGGTCAGTTCGGCCGACTTGGTCTCGCATGTGTACGCCACCTGGACCGCGCCGCAGCTCGCGTCCCATCTGCGGGCCGCGGAGCATATCAAGGCCATCGCGCTCGAGGCCATCGCACATGCGGGAGCCATGGTGGCCGCCGGGACGCCTATCGAGGAACACGTCCTGCAGCAGCGCATTCTCGATGCGTTCGCGCGTGCGGGGCTGACCACCGATCACGGCCCCGACGTGGCCGCCTCGGAAAATGCGGCCAACCCGCACTACGCGCCCTCCGCGGCGACGCCTCGCGTCATTGTGCAGGGGGATCTGCTGCTGGTGGATTTGTGGGCCCGCGAGCAGTCGGGCGGTGTGTATGCCGACCAGACGTGGATGGGCTCCATCGGGGCGCCCTCTGCGCGCGCGGTCACGATTTGGGAGGCGGTGCGTGACGCCCGTGATGCGGCGCTTGACCTCTTGACGGCACGGATCGCCGCCGGCGCGCCGGTACATGGCGGTGAAGCGGACGATGCGGCGCGTGCGGTCATCACGGCGCGCGGCTTCGGACCGCAGTTCTGGCACCGCACGGGACACAGCATCGACTCGCGCGAGCTGCATGGGTCGGGTCCGCAAATCGATAACCTCGAATCGCGTGATGACCGGCTGCTCATTCCGGGCGTCGGGTTTTCGATCGAGCCCGGGATCTACATCCCCGGCGAGCTGGGTGTGCGGAGCGAAGTGAACTGCTTCGTCGGTGACGAGGCGTTGCTCGTGACGCCGAGCGGCGCGCCGCAGCGCGATTTGATCGTCGTCTGACCGAGTGCGCCTTTCCGTCCAGCGCACCGGTGTGACCGTCCGACACGTCTCTCGTTGTTTCACGTGGTGCGTGCTCCTCGCGCTTGGGAGCCTCGGCAGTCTCGTCGCGTGTAGCCGCGAACGCGCCGACCCGCCGGCGTCGGGTGGGCGGATTGCTGATGTTCCCGGCGAACTTGGGGGCCGCGACACCGCGGCCCCGAGGGCGCCGGCCGCCGGCACCGCGCGCGATAGCACCCTCGGCGCGCTAGGTCAGGCCAGTAACGGCGAGGGTGCGGTGTATAGACCGACGCGCGACACCGCGATGCTGCACGCGGGGACGATCAGTGGCCGCGTCGAATCGGCGAAGGTCGCCAACGGTGATACCGTGATCACCCCCACGCACGATCTGGCCGTCTGCAAGCCCTTCACCGACTCGCCACTGCCGTCGCGCGATGGGGGCGTCGGCAATGCGGTGGTCTGGCTGCTGGGCGTCGAGGCGGGGCCGGTGCAGGACGCGCCGCGTCGGGCGGAACTGACCCTCGACCGTTGCCAGCTCGATCCCCGCGTGCAGCGCATGGCGGTAGGCGGCACGCTCATGGTGACCTCACGCGATGCCATGATGTCCAGGCTCCGCTTCGCGGAGGTGCCCCCGCCGATGCGCGTACGGGCGACGCTGTTCTTCAACGACGCCGGTCAGGTCGTTCCCTCCGAGGCGATCGCCGCCACGGCGGGACTGATTGCCGTGCGGGACGATCTCCATCCGTGGGTTCGCGCGTTTGTTGTCGCGTCGGCGCATCCCTTCGTCGCGATCACGGAGCCGGACGGACGTTTCCACTTCGAGACGGTGCCGCCCGGTCGCTACACGCTGGTGGTGTGGCAGGAAAAACTCGGCGTGCGCACGCACGTGCTGCGGGTGACGTCGGGCGTGGATACGAAAATCACGATGAAATTCGAGGAGTAGGACGGCGACGACGTTATGAGCGAAAAAGTGAACGGTGATCAGTGAAACGTGCCCAATCAACGCGCGTTAACCGATCACCGTTCACCTTTTCGCCTATAACGTCGTCGCCGTTCCCGGACCGTTCTTCAGCCAATGGCCCGATCGATTGCCATGGCCAGGAACAACAGCGCCAGATACAGCAACGTGTACTTGTAGACCCACCACGCGGGGCCGGTCCACGGCTGACCGGCGTTGGCGGCGCTGCGGATGCGGAGCACGCCGCGCATCAGCAGGATGTTCAGGACTACGGCCGAGATGAGGTACGTGAAGCCGAACGCGCCGAACAGTACTGGGAGCAGCGTGAGGACGATGAGAATGACGGTGTACCAGATCATCTGGTTCATCGTTTCCGCCTCGCCCCACACGAGCGGCGCCATAGGCACCTTGGCGCGCCCGTAGTCCACCTGCTTGAGCAGGGCCAGCGCCCAGAAGTGCGGCGGTGTCCAGTAGAACACGATCAGAAAGAGGCAGAGCGCCGAGATATCCAGCGATCCGGTGACGGCGGCCCAGCCCACTAACGGCGGGAACGCACCGGCCGCTCCGCCAATGACGATGTTCTGCGGCGACGAGCGCTTGAGCCAGCGCGTGTAGATGAAGACGTAGAAGTAGAACCCGGCGAGCGCGAGTCCGGCCGTGAGCACGTTCACAAATTGCGCCAGCAACCACGTGGCGAACGCCGCGCAGGCGACACCGAAGGCCAGCACCTGCTGCCGCGACATGCGACCGCTGGGAATGGGGCGCAGGCGCGTGCGGGCCATGACATCATCGATGTCATGGTCGAGGTACATGTTCACGGCGTTCGCGCCGCCGGCCATGAGGTATCCGCCGATGGTCACCAGCAGCACCGTCAGCCACGAGGGCGAACCGGCGGCGTACATGGGCGCAATGGTGGTGACCAGGAGCAGCGAAATGATGCGCGGCTTCGTCAGCGTGACGAGATCACGCGACAGCGATGGCTCGGATTTCACGGGCGGAACCGGCGTCGGCGCCCCGCCGTGCGGATCGACGGGAATGCTGGTCATCAGCGTGGGCTCGAGGCGGCGAGGACCGTGCGGCCGGCGGCGATGCGCGCGAGATACGTCATGGTGAACGCCGTCACCCAGATGAAGATGCCGGTGGCTTGGTGCAGCGAGCGCACCACACCAGGGAACCCGCCGGTGACCATCCAGCCAGCCCACAGAATTTGCAGGACGCCGAGCCCGAGGCCGATCCAGGCGGCACGCAGTACGGGGGCCGGTTCGCCGCGCTTCCGGAACAGGAACGGCAGCGAGCCCAGATGCAGCACGAGCAGATAGGCGAGAATGCGATGCGTCAGCTGCACATGCTGGGCGCCGCCGCCCAGCGATCCTTCGCCGCACAACGGGAAGCCAGCGCAGGCAACGGCCGCGCCCGGGATCTTGGCGGTGAGTCCGCCCAGCAACACCACCAGCAGCGCCAGCGCCGCGGCGCCGGTGGCGCCGCCGACGGCTTTACGCGTGCCCGTCTGACCGAGAATGGCCGTGCCACCCAAACCGCCGGCCCGAATGGCCGTGGCCGTGAGCACAGCCAGCAACGAGGCGGCGAGCAGTTTGTGCACCACCGTGGCCCACGCCGGGTTACCGGTGAAGACCGTGACCGCGCCGAACAGTGCCGGCGCAAACCAGAGGGCGAGGGCCAGACGCGCGCCGTTCCACGCGCCACCGTTGCCGCCGACCGTCGCGTCGCCGCGGGCCCGCCACGCCGAGAACACGAGCCACGCAATGGACACGAAGAGCGTCAGCGCCAGATAACGATGCATGACTTCGATCACGAGGTCCATGCGTTCAAACGGGGGAATCCAGTAGCCGTAGCACTTGGGCCAATTGTCGCCGCAGCCCATGCCTGAGCCGGAAATGCGGACAATGGCACCGAACACGATGTGCACGAGGGCCACGAACAGCGCGATGTAGGCAGCGCGACGGACCGGTGCGGGGGGCAACGCGGAAGCGGACATGTCAGGAGCTCTCGGCGTCAGGCCGAAGTCGCAGGTGCGGCCGCAGGCGCGGAGATCGCGCCCTGCGCGGCGGGCAGGCCAGTGGGGATCGGAGGATGCATCAGGCGCCACGCACCAACAAAGGCGCCGACCATCAGGAGCGCTGGGAGCAGCGCCCAGACCACTTCGGCCGCGCGGCGAGGCGCCGGGACCGAGGACGGGCCCGTCACCGGCGGAATGACCCGCCAGACGGCCCGGACAATGAAGAACTGCGAAACGACACATGCGCCGACCGCGATCCAGAAAAGCGCGTCGAGCACGAGGGTAGGTACCGCGAGGTTCGGAGACACCATGATGCGGATAAGCTAGACGGTCACAGCGGCCGGGGGACCCCCTGCGACCGGACCCGCGTGATTTCGCGCGTGGCCGACCGCGGAAGAATTCCGTGCGATCTGGCGCGCCGGAGACTACCATGTGCGCATGAAATCGCCCACAGCCTCTCCAGGTTCCCAGCCCTCGGCGTCCGTGCCCACCGAACTGCCGCGGCAGCTCGGACTCTGGAGCGCCATTGCGGTCGTGATCGGCACGACCATCGGGTCCGGCATCTTTCGGTCGCCGGCCGGCATCGCCGCCAAGCTCCCGGGTCCGTTTCCGCTCATCTCGGTCTGGGTGATTGGCGGCATCTTCGCGCTGTGCGGCGCCCTGACGTTAGCCGAGGTGGCCGGCGCGCTGCCGCGCACGGGTGGCTACTTCGTGTTCATCCGCGAAGGGTGGGGACGACTTCCGGCCTTCTTATACGGCTGGACGGAGCTGGTGATCATCCGCGCGGCCGCGTTGGGCGGCATCTCGCTGACCTTTGCCGAGTACCTGCTGCGCGCGCTGGGCTACGACCCGGGGTTGGCGCCGTACGACACGTATGCGCACTGGGTGGCCGCGGTGGCGCTTGGCGCGATGGCGTCCGTGAACATCGTGGGCCTCAAGTGGGGCGCGCTGGTGCAGAACGTGACCACGCTGGCCAAGTACGGCGGCCTGATGCTGATCGTGATCTTGGCGCTGTCGTTGGGGCTCCCCAAGACGGGCGGTCATTTCACGCCGGCCACGCCGCCGGGCAGCTTCTCGGTCAGCGCGTTCGGGCTGGCGCTGGTGTCGGTGCTGTGGGCGTATGACGGCTGGGGCGACCTGACCAAGGTGGGGGGCGAGGTGGCGGACCCGCGGCGCACCATGCCGCGCGCGATCATCATCGGCACGTTGGCCATCATCCTGATCTACGTCCTAGCGAATGTGGCGTATCTGTCGGTGCTGTCGGTGGACGAGATCAAGGGCGCTCGGCTGGTCGCGGCCGATGTCGCCGAGCGGCTGGTCGGCCCGGTGGGCGTGACGCTGGTGTCCATCACGGTGCTGCTGTCCACGTTCGGCTCGGTGAACGGCTCGTTGCTGACCGGACCGCGCATTTTCTTTGCCATGGCGGACGAAGGGCTCTTTTTCCGGCAAGTGGCAAAAGTGCATCCGACCTTCAAGACGCCGTACGTCGCGATCTCGCTGGCGGCCTCCATCGGCATTGGGTTCGTGCTGCTCCGCAGCTTTGAGCAATTGGCGGACATCTTTGTGACCGCCTCGCTGGTGTTCTACATCCTGAGCGTGGGGGCGATTTTCAAGCTGCGTCGCCGTCCCGACTGGAATCCGTCCATGCGCGTACCGCTGTATCCGCTGCCGCCGCTGTTGTTCTGCGGCGCGACGCTGTTCCTCCTGGTGAACGCGCTGATGGATCCGACGCAGCGGTGGGGGACGGTGGCGGTATTGGGGGTGATTGCACTCGGGATTCCGGTGTACTTCGCGACCGTGGGGCGAAATAGCCGACGGTGACCGGTCTGGTTACGTTTGTAACGGAACTGATCGGGTTATCCGCCACCGTGTCCCGTTTGGGTAACGGAGCGGTGGGTGTCCCGCTGATCCTAGCAAGGCGTTGTTGTATACAACTGTTCGCCGAGGACCTCGCGGCGCGCAGTGACCACCCTCACATACCATAGCACACATTATGCGACAGGCATTTCGCCACGTCCTGCTGTTCACGGGCTTACTGATGTCGGCGGCCGGCGCGGTTCACGCGCAGGGCGTCACCACCGGCTCGATGAGCGGCACCGTGCAGGGGCCGACCGGCCCGATGGCAGCGGCGCGTATCGTTGCGACGCACCTCCCGTCTGGCTCGGCCTACACGGCCGTGAGCCGCACCGACGGCCATTTCAACATCCCCGGCATGCGTGTCGGCGGCCCGTACACGGTCACGGCCGTGGCGATCGGGTTCGAGAAGACGACGCAGAACGGTCTCGAAGTGACGCTGGGCGCCACGACCGACGTGCGCTTCAACCTCAAGCAGGCCGCGGTGACGCTGTCCGGCATTGAAGTCACCGCCACCGGCGGTGCGCTGAGCTCGAAGGTCACCGGCGCCTCCACCGCGATCTCGAAGGAACAGATCGCGGCGTTCCCGACCATCGGCCGCACGATCACCGACTTCACGCGTCTCACGCCGCAGTCGTCGGGTTCGTCGTTCGCCGGTCAGGACAACCGCCTGAACAACTTCACGCTCGACGGCTCGTCGTTCAACAACTCGTTCGGTCTCGGCTCGCAGCCGGGTGCGCGCACGGGTGTGTCGCCGATTCCGATCGACGCCATCGAGCAGCTGCAGGTGAACGTGGCGCCGTTTGACGTGCGTCAGGGCAACTTCACCGGCGCCGGCGTGAATGCCGTCACCAAGAGCGGCACGAACGAGTTCAAGGGCTCGGTCTACTACACCACGCGTAACCAGGGGCTGCAGGGCGACAGCACGGCCGGCCTCTTCTTCAATAAGGGCAAGTACAAGTTCACGCAGCCCGGCGGCTACATCAGCGGCCCGATCATCAAGAACAAGCTGTTCTTCTTCGCCGATTACGAAACCGATGCGCTCTCGTCGCCGGCCACGTCGTTCACGGCCAACACGGGCACGCAAACGGTGAGCGGCAACACCACGCGTGTGCTCGCGTCGGATCTCGATCAGCTGTCGAGCTTCCTGCAGAGCAAGTTCAACTACGCGACCGGCCCCTATCAGGGCTTCAACCTGGAAGTGCCGTCCACGCGCTTCATCGGCAAGCTCGATTACAACATCAACGACCGGAACAAGCTCAGCTTCCGCTACAGCCAGCTGAACTCCGAGTCCGATCAGCCGATCTCGAACTCCGGCTCGCTGGGCAACACGAGCGGTAGCCGCCGCGATAACGCGAACTCGATGAGCTTCCAGAATTCGGGCTACGCGATCTTGGAAAACATCAAGTCGTACATCGGCGAATTGAACTCGTCGATTGGCAGCAACATGTCCAACCAGATCATCGCGGGCGTGACGCTGAACGACGAAAGCCGTAAGTCGAAGGGCACGATGTTCCCGCTCGTGGACATCCTGAACAACGGCAGCAACTACATCTCGTTCGGTTTTGAGCCGTTTACGCCGAGCAACATCCTCACGTACAAGACGCTGCAGTTCCAGGACAACTTCTCCATCTACACCGACAAGCATGACCTGACGTTCGGTGTGACGGCGCAGAAGTACAACTCGGACAACGGCTTCTCGCCGGGTCTCCAGAGCGCGTACGTGTACAACTCGCTGGCCGATTTCTACGCCGACGCGAACGGGTTCGTGGCGAACCCGAACCGCACCACGGCGCCGGTGACGCTCAACCGCTTCCAGGTCCGCTACGCGAACATCCCGGGCCAAGCGGTGCCGATGCAGCCGCTCGAAGTGACGACGCTGGGTGCGTATCTGCAGGATGACTGGCGTCTGGCCAAGAACCTGCGCCTCTCGCTGGGCGTGCGTATCGATGTGCCGATGTTCGGCAACACCGCGTTCGATAATCCGCAGGCGGATGCGCTCACGTTCCGCGATCGTTTCGGCAATCCGGTGCAGTTCAACTCCGGCAAGCTGCCCGATGCCAACCCGCAGTTCTCGCCGCGCGTCGGCTTCAACTACGACGTGAAGGGTGATCGTACGACCATCGTGCGCGGCGGCACGGGTATCTTCTCCGGCACCCCGCCGTACGTCTGGATCTCCAATCAGCTCGGCAACACCGGCGTGCTGACCGGCTTCGACCAGTTCACGAACACGACCACGCGTCCGTTCAACCCGAATCCCAACACGTACAAGCCGACCACCGTCACCGGTGCCCCGGCCGCCTCGTACGAGCTGGACGTGACCGACCCGACGTACAAGTTCTCGCAGGTGTGGCGTACGGACGTGGCCGTCGACAAGAAGCTGCCGTTTGGCTTCATCGGCACGCTGGAAGGGTTGTACAGCACCGAAGTGAACGGCGCGTACTACACCAACGCCAATCTCCCCGCCGCGCAGAGCAAGTTCACGGGCGCCGACCAGCGGTTGCGCTGGACCGCCAACCGTCTCAACAGCCAGGTGACCAACGCCTTCGTGCTGAGCAACGCGAACAACGGCTACTCGTACAACCTCTCCGGCTCGCTCACTCGCCAGTTCAAGAACGGCCTGTTCGCGAAGGCGGCGTACGCGTACGGCGTGTCGCGCAACTCGTACGATCCGGGCTCCACGGCCTCCGGCAACTGGGGCGGCAATGCCCAGGCCAACGATCCGAACAACCCCGGCGTGCAGTTCTCGGCCTACTCGCCGGGCAAGCGCCTGTTCCTCGCGCTGTCGTACAAGCACGAGTACTTCTCGTTCGGCTCGACGTCCATCTCGATCTTCACGCAGGGTCAGACGCAGGGCAACACGAGCTACACGTTCAGCGCGGACGCCAACGGCGATGGTCAGACCAACGACCTGATCTACATCCCGAACAGCGCCGGCGAGATGAACTTCCAGCAGTACTGCGTCGGTCCGACCGGCAGCGTGGTGACCAACTGCGCCACGGCCACGAAGACCTTCACGGTGGCCGATCAGCAGACCGCGTGGGAAGCCTACATCGCGCAGGACAAGTACCTGAGCTCGCGCCGCGGCAAGTACGCCGAGCGCAACGCCGTGTTCCTCCCGATCCTGTTCCGGACGGACCTGGGGCTGACGCAGGAAATCTTCCAGAACGTCGGCGGCAAGCGGAACACGCTGTCGGTGCGTTTCGACGTGCTCAACCTCGACAACCTCATCAACAAGAAGTGGGGCTCGGGCCAGCGTATCGTTTCCACCACGCCGCTGCTCCCGCAGGCGCCGGACGCCAATGGCGCGCTGCTGTATCGCCTGCGCAACATCGGCACGAACCTGCTCCCCGCCTCGACGTACCAGCACACCGCCGGTTCGAACGACGTGTGGCGCATGCAGCTGGGCCTGCGGTACACGTTTAACTGATGACGTCGCTCGACGCTGACCCGGTCGCCGTACGGTGACGGGTTAGCGCTGGGGATGGTTTAGTCGCGGGAGAGGGCATTTGCCTTCTCCCGCGGTTTTTTTTGTGCTTGAAGCGCAACCTCGGCATCCGTAGCTTTGACGGACTTCGGAAAACGCCTATCCAATCGGTTTTGGCACCGACGTCTGTTCCTAATCACATCGACCCTCAGTCTTATGCGCATGCAGCGTTGGCTCGGCCTCGCCGCGATGGCTCTTGTACTCTTGACGGGCGCTACGCGCTCGGCAGCCGCCCAGGGGCTCACCTCGGGCGCCGTTGGCGGCAGCGTGACGGACGGCGCTGGTAAGCCGCTCGAAAGCGTCCAGATCGCCATCGTTAACATTGCCACCGGCTTTAAGGCCGGCGTGCTGACGCGGTCCAATGGCCGCTACTTCGTTCAGGGCTTGGAGGTCGGCGGTTATCGCGTGACCGCCAAGCGCCTCGGGCTCGCGCCCCTGACGCAAGACGTGCGCGTCACGCTCAACGTCGCCGCCCGCGTCGACTTCGTCATGAAGGAGTCGGTGGCGCAGCTGAGCGAGGTCAAGGTGGTCGCCGTCCCGTCCATCGCGGCGGACTTCTCGCCCAACCGTCAGGGCATCGCCACGGTCATCACCGATACGGTGCTGCGTCGCGTGCCCACCCTGCAGCGTGACTTCACGGACCTCGTGAAGCTGACGCCGCAGGTGTCCAGCACCTCGCAGGGTCCGTCGGCCGGTGGCGCCTACAACCGCCTGAACAACTTCACGGTGGACGGCGCCAACCAGAACGACCGCTTCAATCTGGGTTCGTCCGGCGGCCAGCCGGGCGGCGCCACCAGCGGCCGGATCATGTCGATCGACGCGGTGAAGGAATTCCAGGTGCTCATGAGCCCCACCGACGTGCGCTATGGCAACTTCGCCGGCATGATGGTGAACGCGGTCACGAAGAGCGGCACCAATAACTATGAGGGCGGCGGCATCTACATGTTCCGCACGCCCTACATGGCGGCCAACATCGATCAGATCCGCACCAGCGATTTCCGTATCAAGCAGTACGGCTTTACGCTCGGCGGCCCGATTATCAAGAACAAGCTGCACTTCTTCATCGCGCCGGAGTGGCAGCAGCGGACCGACCCGACTGCCGGCCCGACCATCAATGCCGCCGGCTCGGCGATCGCCAACGCGACGACGTCCATCTCGATGGACTCGATCAACCTGATCAAGTCGCTGCTCGCCCCGAAGTTTGACGTGGGCAACGTGGGCGTGTTCCGCCGCGGTAACCCGCTGACCAATCTGATGGGTCGTCTGGACTGGTCCATCAATGATGCCAACCGCTTCTCGTTCCGCATGCTCGATAACACGGCCGAGCAGGACGAGTACTCGCGCGGTTTCTCGACGATTGCGGCCAATGCCGGCTCGCAGTCCAGCGGTATCCGCATGACGTCCAACTCGTTCACGCGCCAGAACAAGAACCGCTCGTACACCGCCCAGCTCTTCACCAACCTGCAGAGCGGCGCGGCCAACGAATTCCTGTTCGGCTACAACACGGTGGATGACATCCGCATCGTGCCCATCCAAGCGCCGGAACTGGCGATTGGTGTGGTGCAGCAGACCACGGCGGTGCCCAGCGGCACGACGCCCAACTCGGTCGTCACCGTGGGTACGGAGCGTTTCTCGCCGGGCAACGCGCTCAACCAGAAGATTCTCGAGCTGTCCGACAACCTCACCATTCCGCTCGGCGCGCATACCGTGACGGTGGGTGGTCGCTTCGAGGCGACGGACATCTACAACTACTTCCTGAGCGGTGCGGCGTATGGCGCCTACAACTTCCGCACCATCGACTCGCTGCGTCTCGGCAACCCGAGCAGCTACGCGTTCTCGTATGCGAACGGCGGTGACATTGCCGCGAAGTTCAAGGGCAACCAGACGTCGGCGTACATTCAGGACGTCTTCAACGTCACCAATCGCCTGTCCGTCTCGGGCGGTGTCCGTCTTGATCTGCCGTCCTTCCAGGACGCGCCGCTCCAGAACGACACCATCACGGCGGCGTCGGGCGGATTGATCCGCACGGATTACAAGATCAAGACGCAGGCGATGTTCTCGCCGCGTATCGGCTTTAACTGGGACGTGACGGGCAACCAGTCCACGCAGCTGCGCGGTAACGTGGGCGTGTACACGGGGCAGACGCCGTACATCCTCATCGGTAATGCCTACGGCAACACCGGTCTGGGTGGCGTGACGGTGACGTGCAACGGTTCCACCGCTGCGACGGCCGTGCCGAACTTCACCACCGATCTTGCGGCCATGCCGAAGTCGTGCGGTGGCCAGCCGTCGCCGACGCCGGGCACAGCCGGTACGGTGGGTGTCAACGTCAACGATCCGAACTTCAAGTATCCGCAGAACATGACGGTCTCCTTGGGCTTCGATAAGAAGCTCCCGGCCGGCTTCGTGCTCACGGTGGAAGGGTTGTACCGCAAGGAGATGAACGCGCTCTACGTGCGTGACCTCAATCTCAAGGGCCCGCGTCTGGTGAACGGCTCGCCGTACCTCGATCCCAACGGCCGCGTGCTCTACGCCGACACCATCACGGTGGCGACGAACGGCACGGCGACGGTGGTGAACAACAACCAGAAGGTCATCCCGGGCACGCGTCTGCTGGGTTCCAATCGGGTGTCGTTCTCGGAAGGCGCGATTCAGCTGACCAACGCGAAGGCGGGGTACAACTACACGCTCAGCAGCCAGCTGAAGAAGCGGTTCAATCGCACGCTTGAGGCCACCGCGGCCTACACGTTTAACCGCTCCAAGGACGTGCAGTCGCTGACCTCCGACCGTGCCGTCTCGAACTGGCGTAACGGACGGCAGTTCGCCGGTGCCGAGTTCGCGCCGGACGAAGCCACGACGTCCAACTTCGAGCGTCCGCACCGCTTCATGCTGTTCGGCACCTACACGGCGCCGTGGCGCACGAACCAGACGGACGTGACCTTCTACTTTGAAGGCATTTCCGGCAACTCCATCACGTATGTCACGAACAACGACATCAACGGCGATGGCATCAACGGCAACGATCCGATCTACGTGCCGAAGAATGGTGCGGACGGGAGCGAAGTGCGCATCGGCACCGGTGCCGGCTCGACGTATGCGCTGAATACGACGTCGGCCGCGGCGTTCGAGAAGTTCATCTCGATGCAGCCGTGTCTCGACAAGCAGCGCGGCTCGATCATGGCGCGCAACAGCTGCAACGGCCCGTTCCAGAAGCGCATGGACGTGTCCATCCGTCAGACGCTCCCGCAGGTCAGCGGCCAGCGCCTCACGGCGCAGCTGGACATCTTCAACTTCGCCAACCTGATCAACCGCGCGTGGGGCCGGAACTACTTCCCCATCGTGTCGTCGTTCAACAACCAGGCGGTGCTCAACACCGCGGGTCGTACGGCCGGCGCGCTCAGCACGGCGCAGTGGAACTACAACCTGAACACCAGCGTGCAGAACGGTGTGACGACGTTCAACTCCCCGTGGTCGGTGAGCCCGAACTCGGCCAGCAACAACTACCAGATGCAGCTGACCATGCGGTACGCGTTCTAGTCGAACGGTCCGCATAACGAAAACGGCGCACGGCAGAGACTCTTCTGCCGTGCGCCGTTCGTCGTTTGGTACGACTGTCTAGAAAATCTTCAGATTGATAAACTTGCGCGGGTTGGACTTGAACTCCGCCGTCAATGAATCCACCCGCAGCAGCAGCGCATCGAGACGGTTGTAGACCGCCGGATCGTTCATGAACTTGCCCACCGTGCCGGGGCCAGAATTGACCTTGGTGAGCAGCCCCTGCACCTGCTTGTTCGTCTCTTTCAGTTCGCGCGAGAGCTGCTCCAGACTGGCCGATGTGGCGCGCACGTTCGCGATGGTGGAATCGACCTTCACCGAATCGATGGACGCGATGGTGCGACGCAACGTTTCCTGCGTCTTGGTGAGCTGCTTGGACTGTTCGGCGGCAATGGTGCCGAGTTGCGCGACGAGCTTGGTGAGGTCGTTGATGGTCTTGTGCACGTCCTGCATGCCGCCGCCTTCGACGAACTCGCTGCGCGCCTTGCTCGTGATGGCCCGCACATCGGTGGCGATGGAGTCACCCTTAGTGAGCAATTCGCCGGTGCCGGGCGAGCTCTTGCCCACCGGGATGGAATCGCCCTGCGGCAGGTACTCTTTCGATCCGATGATCGGGTGCAACGCGATAAGCTGATCGCCGAAGATGCCGTTGGGTTCGACGGTGGCCGTGGATCCCTTGGGTACGCGGTACTCCTGCTGCACCTTGAGGGAGACGAGAATGGTGCCGTTCGGGTCGAGCGACACATTGTCCACGAAGCCGATCTGCACGCCGGCCAGGAGTACGGCCTGACCCTTCTTCAGGCCGGCCCCCCACGGGAAGCGCGCGTACATGGAGTAATTGCGCGTCAGGCCACCGCGCGCGATCCAGATCGTGCCGCCAAGGGCGGTGACGGTGGCAAAGAGCAGGAGCAGTCCAACCAGGACTTCGTCGCGGCGACGTTTCATAGGTGTGCGGGAGTGCAGGGCGGAGCGGCGGCGGATCGGTCCGCGCCGTCAGGCCTGAATGAAAGGAGCGAGCACGGCAGCGACGATGGCGTCGAGCACGAGAATGGACACCGAGGCGATGACGACGGCGAGGGCGGTGGAGCGTCCGACGCCTTCGGCGCCGGCTTCGGTGACATAGCCCTCGTACGAGCACACAAACGAAATGGCCGCGCCGAAGCAGACGGCCTTGATGAGCGAGTACACCACTTGAAACGCCGTGAAGGCGAGGCGCAGGCCGTCAAGGAAATCCGACGTGCGCACATCAGTGGCCAGAATGAGCGTCAGCCACGCGCTAACGATGGCCGCCGCGTTGGCGACGACGACCAGCGCCGGGATCATTACGATGCCCGCGAGGACGCGCGGGAGCGCGAGATAGGCCACGGGATCGAACGACAGCGTCTCCAAGGCGTCGATCTGCTCGGTGACGCGCATGGTGCCGATTTCTGCCGTCATGCGGGCGCCCACGCGCCCCGTCAGTACAAGCGCCGTGAGCAGCGGGCCGAGTTCGAGCACGATGCTCTGGCGTGCAATGAGCCCGACGACCGAGAGCTGCACGCCGGGGAAGAGCTGATAGCGGGTCTGAAATGCCGTCACACCACCCAGAAACGCGGCAACGATCACCGCCAGTGGCACCGACTCGACACCGATGGTGCGCATCTGCCGGATGGTCTCTGGAATCCACGTGCTCGGCTCGCGGAGCCCACGGGCAATATCACGCGCGAAATACGCGCGGCGCCCCATGGCGCTCAACAGCGCGCTGGTGCGCGCCTGCATGGTGCGGTGCACAACGCGAACCGGCGTCACGTCCGGACGCGAAAGAGCAGCACCACGGCAATGAGCCCAACCAGCATGTTGGGCATCCAGGCCGCGAGTTCAGGCTCCATGAGCCCTTTGCCGCCGATGGCTTTGGTGAGTTGAATAAGCACGAGGAACAATACCGTAGTGGCCAAGCTGATGGCCACACCGAAGGCGGCCCCGCCTCGTTGGGAACTGGTGGCCAGCGGCGCGCCGAAAAGGGCGATGACGATGCAGGTGACAGGGATGGCAATCTTCAGCATCCGCTCGACCTTGAGCAGGTTCACGTCGGCCCCCGAGCGCTCCAGCGCTCGGATGAACCGCGTCAGCTCGGCGAAGGTCATTTCGCTGGGTTCGCGCTCCGTGGTGCGGAGCTCGTCTGGCGTCTCCTTGAGACGACGGTCGAGGATGGAGTCGAAACCGAAGGCCAAGTCGATGGATTGGTTGGGCAGGACGTGCAGCTGGCCCTTCTGCAGCATCCAGCCGCGACCGCGCTTCCAGAATCCCGTGTCGGCCGCAATGAGCAGCCCAGGCCGTTTGGCCGAGCCGCGCTCCTCGATCTCCACCTTGTCGATCCGCTGCTTCTGGGTGTCCAGCGCGTAGATGCGATAGACGCGCCCGAGGTCGTTGGCGAAGGCGAAGTTGTAGCGCACGGTTTCGCGGAACTCGCTCTTGCCCGCCAGCAACTTCAATCGCTGGCTGTTGGCCGGCGGGGCCAGTTCGCTGAAGAGCAGCCCCAGACCGGTGGCAAAGGTCGCCATCAGGAAGATGGGCGCGACGAACCGATAGAAGCTCATCCCCGACGCCTTCGCGGCGGTGATCTCGGAATAGCGCGTGAAGGTGCCGATGGAGAAGACCGTCGCGAAGAGCACGGCCGCCGGCAGCACCATGAAGAGCGTGTCCGGGATCCAGTACCAGTAGCTGAGCAGCACCGCTTTCACCGCGAGCTTTCGTTCGGTGTACTTGCGGAGATTGTCTACCAGATCGATGACAAACACCAGCACCGGAAACCCGGCGATGGTCACGAAGAAGATGCGCGCGAATTCCGCCGCGACATAGCGGTCCAGCGCCGAGGTGAGCCGCCGACGTCCCGTGACGGGGAGGCTCATGGGGACACCGACGCGGGGCCCTGATCGGCGGCATGGCGCGCCTTCCGCTCGCGCGCCAGCTGACGACGCACCTGACGATCCTGCCACCGTTCACGCAGCCCGCCACCTCGCGATCCGTCCGTGGTGGATTCGATCCGCCACGCGAGCAGGATGCCGACAAGGGCAAAAATCACGTTGGCGATCCACATGGCCACGATAGCGGGGAGCTTGCCTTTGTCGGCCAGCGCTTCGCCGCCCATGAGGCAGATGTAATACAGGCCGAAGACGACAATGCTGACGCCGATGGTGACACCCACGCCGCCGCGCGGGAAGCGCAACGCGATGGGGGGGCCGAAGAGCACGAAGACCAGACAGGCGAACGAGAGGGCGAACTTCTTCTGGATTTCCACGGACAGGCTATCCAGCGACTCGCGGGCGTCGGCGAGTTGGGTCTGTGCGGCGAGCATCGAGCCGCGGAACATCTCCATGGTGTCCACGCTGGCCGAGATGGTGGGCGTGACCGGTGGCGTGACGACGGCGGCGGCTGTCGAATCCGCCACGACGCGTCCCGAGTCATTGACGACGCGCACGGAGTCGGCGGGCGGTTGCGGCGCGGGTACCGCCGGCTGCGGAACGACGGTCGGTGTCACGGTCGGCTGCGGCGTCGGCTGAACCGGCGGCTGGACCGGCGGCTGGACCGGCGCCTTGACCGGCGGCTGCTCCAGCACTGGTTGCTGGAGGGGACGTCGTTCCTTGGTGGGCGGGACGGGCGGCTGCACGTCGGCGGCGCGCGCGGTCTTCACGGTCCAGAGCGACGGCACGGTGACGCAGTAGAACTGCGCGAGCGCGTCCTGCATGGGGCGGCCGCGCGGGACGCGAATGGCTTTGGTGCCCGGTGCGACGAGCTTGCTGGCGTACAGGATGTACTCCTGCCGGATGCGCGCGAACTCTACCGCCGACACCGCGTACTTGCGTTGCATCTCGCAGATCGACATCTCGCGGTCGCCCTTGTAGGTGTCCGACCGCGAGGCCTCAAAGCCCTGCGTAATGCCGCGTACCTGCACGGTTTGTTCGCGGAAGAACGTGCGCTGAAACCGGCGCGGATCGCCCTTCACGAACTCCTGCGAGTAGCCGGTATACAGCTGCAGCTGCAGGTCCTTCCCGTTGGGGGCCAGCAGGAACAGGCCACTGTCGGCATAGACGGTTTTCCGCTCGGGGCCCTTGGACAGGTCGTAAATGACCACGTCCCACATCTGGTTGGTTTCGGCGTTGCTGCGCGCCACCCGCATGTAGAACTGGTCGGTGATCGCGTTGAGCGATTGGTCCCGCAGCGCCAGGGTGGGCTTGGTGCGTGCGATGTCCTGCTGGAGGATGCGCAGCTGATGGTTGGCGCGCGGCAGCACCTGGTCGTTGAACGCCACCATCCCCAGCGACAGCAGGAAGGCGCAGACCAAGACGGGCGCCATGAGATCGCGGACCCGGACCCCACTCGCTTTGAAGGCCGTAATCTCGTTTTCGGCCGCCATGCGCCCGAACGCAAAAAGCGTGGCCACCAGCACCGCCATGGGAAACGTCATGGCGATGGTGAACGGCAACGAGAGGACGAAAAATTTGGCGATGGCGCTCCACGGCAGCCCTTTGCCGGCCAGATTGGCCAGCTGGCGCGCGACGTACTGCAACATGAGCAGGGACGTCAACGCGCTGAGCGCGAACAGCAGAGGGCCGACGTGCTCGCGCACGACGTAGCGGGTGACAAGCTTCACGACGTAAATTCCGTGATCACTACCTGCATTATCAAGGGTGCGGGTGCAGTTGGGGTCATGAATCGTGCGTGATCGGGCGGAAGTAGGCATCCGCGAGGCGCGCCGTCTGGGTCCCGTGTCCATGAATCCCGTGGCGCACCAGCGTGCGCCGCTCGTACCCCACGACCGGAGTTCGGTGCGCCGTCCGATGCGCCAGCGGTCCGACGGCCGAATCCACGCCCTCTGGCGCTTCGGCTGCCGAGTCGCCCTGCTTGCCTGCGTGGCTGTGCTGTCGGCGGTCGCACGCCCCGTCCAGGCGCAGGTCGCGGACGCATTCCCCATTGCCGGTCTACGGCTGCGGGCCCCCGAGGACACCTTCGCGCTGCGCGTGCTGCCGCGGTTTGGCGTGCTGCGCGCGGGACTGCCGTACCGTCCCGACGCGGCGCGGGTGGCCGACCGGTTGGTGGCCGAGGCGCGGGCGCGCAGCGCGCGTCTCAATCGCGCGCGGTGGACGCGGGTGGTGCAGGCGGGGCTGACCACGGGACTGGTGGCCGAGGGCGCGCCGGCCCCCGGCGCGCTGGTCCCCGGCGCGCTGGTCCCCGTCACGCCGCCGGCCGGGCCGGCGCTGCGGCAAGGGGCTGACGCGCGGACGCAGATCGCCGGGGCCGAATTCCTGAATAACGTGGCCGACCTCGGGATCAACCTCAACGCGCGGCTCGAGTCGAAGATGTCGCGCGCGCGGAACGAGCGCTGCACCGCGGCCCAGCTCACGATTCTCGGCAACAACTGCAGCGGCTCCTACACGCCCGCGTTCGATTTCCAGTTCAACCTGCGCACGGGCGGCGTGATCGCCAACCGCGTGCACGTAAACGTGGACTACGACTCCCAGCGTGAGTTCGACGCGTCGAACAACATCTCCGTGTACTACGAGGGGAAGAGCGACGAGATCCTGCAGCGGCTGGAGGTGGGCAACGTCAGCTTCCAGGCACCCGCATCGCGCTTCCTGACCTCGGGCATTCCCTCGGGCAATTACGGCATTCAGGCGCGCGGCCAGCTTGGCCCCATGCGCTTCACGTCCATCGTGGCCCAGCAGAAGGGCAACGTCTCCAAGGACAACGTCTTCACCGTCGGCGATCGCACGCAGCAACAAGTCGATCGCCCCATCGAAGACATCCAGATCGAAACGCGACGGTTTTTTTTCACCGTCGATCCGCGACGGCTGGGCGGGTATCCCAATATCGATCTGCTCAACCGTTCGCAGATGCAGCAGCTGGCCGCCGCCCTGCCGGACTCCATCCGTCCTACGCGGCTGTACGTGTACCGGCAACAGATCGGGGCGGCCAATCAGAATCCGCGCGGGCCGCAGTTCTCCGTGCGCGGGGCGCGCAATCCGGCGCGCCAGATCTACGAAGTGCTGCGCGAGAACGTGGACTACTACCTCGATCCGTCGGGGCTGTGGATTGCGTTGGTGCGGCCGCTCAACATCAACAGTGAGCGCCTGGCCGTTGCGTATGAGGTGAGCACCAACGGTGTGCCCGGTCGCAATCCGCGCACCGGCGGCACGCCCGATGTGGAATTCACCGATGCGCCACAGTTCGCGAATCTGTTGTGGGAGCCCGAGCTCCAGCCATCGCTGCCCGAATATTTCCTGCGCGAGATCAAGTCGGTGTATCGACTGGGCGGCGAGGACCTGCAGCGTGAGTCGGTGGGGCTCAAGCTGGTCACCGGTATTTCGGGCGATCAGGAAAAGCCGTTCGACACCTCGCGCGGCGAGACCTATCTCCAGCTGTTCGGTCTTGCGCAGGCCACGAATCCCACAGCGTTTGACGTGGAGAACCGCGTCTGGCCACGCCCCAACGACAACAACTTTTCGGCGGCCAGCGGCGGACGCGACAAGCTCATTCGCGATTACTTCGTGATCTTCCCGTCGGTGCAGCCGTTTGCACGCAGCGGATTGGCGCAGCCGCTGGCGAATCCGGCCAACGACACGCTCTACCGCTACCCCAACGAGTATCTGTACTCGGCCCAGCGCCCGCAGGCGATCTACCGCATGATGGTGCGCTATCTGTCGGAAGGCGGCGTGTCGCAGTACAGCATCCGGTTGAACAGTCTGCAGTTGCGCCCCAACTCGGAGCGCGTGGCCATTGACGGGCGCGTGCTGGAACGCGACAAGGACTACAAGATCGAGTACGAGCTGGGCACCATCACGTTCACGCGCGGCGACACGTTGTTCCCGCGGCCGCGGCAGGTGACGGTGCGCTACGAGGAGAATCCGCTCTTCGCGGCGGCACCGATCACCATTCTCGGGTTCTCGTCGCAGTTCCCGCTGGACAACGGGCAGCTGTCGTTCACCGCCATCTCGCAGCAGCAGCGTTCGGGGCTCAACCGCCCGCCGTTGGGCTTCGAGCCGAATGGCTCGGTGGTGGCGGGCGTCACGGGCAACATGGCGTGGGATGCCACCGCGCTGAGTAGCCTCGTCCGCAAATTACCGTTCGCGCAGAGCAACACGCGGTCGCGGCTGGCGGTGCAAGGCGAATTCGCCATGAGCAAGCCGCAGCCCAATTCGGCGGGGCAGGCGTACATCGAATCGTTTGAAGGCGAGGCGGGTGTTGGCGTGTCGTTGTCGGAGGCCTCGTGGTACTACAGCTCGAAGCCCGCGCTCGGCAGCGTGCTCCCCGGGCTCGTGGGGGGCCCGACGCTCAATCTCAATCGTGCGTCCACGCTGGCCTTCCAGAACAACGGCGTGGACGGCGCGGGCAACTATGTGCAGTACAGCATTAATCAGATCGATCCGGCCGTGCGTGATACGGGTGGTGGGATCCAGTCCGCAGAGCAGCTGCTGTGGATGACGCTCTATCCGCTGCGCACCGGCGGCATTTTTGATTTCACGCCGGGCACCAGCCAGCGGCGCTTCGCCTGGACGATCGGCAGCAACTCGATGGTGGGCACCACGCCCACCGGCCGCCGATGGCGCTCCATGCGCACGGTACTCAATCCCAGCGGCGCCGACCTGTCGCGCATTGAGAACATCGAGTTCTTCGTGCTGGTGCAGGCCGAAGCGACGAAGCTGCGCCGCAATCCCACGCTGGTGCTGGACTTCGGCGAGATCAGCGAAAACAGCGTCACGTTCGCGCCGGAAACGCTGACGGTCAACGCGCCGGTGCGCGCTGGACTGCCAACCGATACCACGTATCGCGGCAAACGGCTCGTGGGATACGACCGCTTCGACTCGGAACGCGATGCCTTCTCGCGCGCCTTCAACGCGGTCGAGAACGACAAGGGATTAGCGGGCGATGTCGCCGACACCATCGTGGTGGTGGATCGCACCAAGGGCACGCCGCAGATCACCACAGCCAACAAGGTCGCACTCTGTACGCAGGCGGTGTCGGTGGTGCAGGTGCTGGGCGACAGTCGCGCGGTGTGCTCGGCGCGCAACAATCGCTTGGACGAAGAAGACATTGATCTGGACGGCCAGCTGAATTTGCCGTCCAGCGCCGTCGACAACGAGCAGATCCGGCGCTTTGCGGTAGACCTGAGTGACAAGCGCAACTGGACGCGCGTGGGTAAGTGCTTTGCGCAGGTGGACTCCACCGTGGGCGGCGTGGTGGTGGCGGACTCGGTGTGCTGGGTGCAGGTGCGGTTGAATTGGCGCGCACCGCTGGAAGAGTTGAACAGCCCGAATGAACGGCGCATGCGCGCGATGCGCATGACCGTCGTGTCCAGCGCGCAGTCGGCGGACGATGATTTCGTGCGCGTGGCGCTGGCAAAGTTCAAGCTCGTGGGCGCCCCGTGGCTCAAGCGCGCCGATCGCCCCATCAGCGGCGCGGCGGGCGATTCGGCGGCGCTGGCCGGCGGTTACGTCATTGCCAGTGTGGTAGGCACGCTCGACTCATCGTCGGTGCTCCCGTATTCGCCGCCACCGGGTGTGGTGCAGGCGCCAGAGAACCGGTTGTCGGGCTACGAGAATACGCGCGTCCAGATCAACGAGCGCGCACTGCGCCTGCAGGCCGGTGTCGCGGGCCAGCAGTTCCGCACGTTCGATCGTGCCGAAGCGTTCTTCCGTTTCCCCGAGGGGACGAAGTCGTTCATGGGCTACCGCACGCTGCGCGTGTGGATGCGCGGTCGCGGCAATGGGTGGGGACCGTCGGGAGAACTCAACGGCTACATCAAGGTCGGACGCGACGAAAACAATTTCTACATGTATCGCACGCCCGTGAATTCCGGTCCGGCGCAGAGCGCGTGGGATCCGGAAGTGCGAGTGGATCTGACGCGATTCCAAATACTGCGCGCACAGTTGGAAAACAATTTCCTGAAAGGCTCAACCGATTCGCTGGCGTGCAAAGGCACGGATCTCGAGCTGATCAAACGTTCGGGATTACCGCGCGGCGTCACGGTGCGTCGCTACGCGGTCTGTCAGGACGGTTACATCGTGTACAGCGCGGATCCCAGCGTGACGCCGCCCAATCTGGCGGGCGTGCAGGAGCTGTCGGTGGGGCTCGTGCGCGTGGACAGCGTGCCGCGCGGTGGCAGTGGCATTCTGGCCAACGACACGCTCGAGCTGTGGGTAAACGACATCCGCCTCTCCGATGTGGTCGATGCGGCCGGCTTTGCGGGCGAGCTGGGGCTGTCGATGAACGCCGGCGATCTGGCCGACTTCCGCGTCAACGTCAGCCGGCGTGATCCGAACTTCCGGCAGTTAGGCGAAGACCCGAGTTTCCTGACCACGAGTGGTGTCAGTCTGGGCACGACGCTGCACTTGGAACGCATGCTGCCGGCGCGGCTTGGCCTGGTGATGCCGTTCAACATCGACTACGCCGGCTCTGGCGTGCAGCCGCTGTTCATCAACAAATCGGACGTGCGCGCCAGCGGCATTGACGGGCTGCGGAATCCCAGCGATTCGCGCGTGAACTACTCGGTCGCCCTGCGTCGCGCCACGCCGCTCACGGCGGGATGGTACGCGCCCGTGCTGAATGGCCTGTCGATGTCTGGCGCGTGGTCCAAGGGGGCGACCCAGAGCGCCTTCCAAGAAGGGAGCACCGCCAACTACGTGATGGGCGCCACGCTCGATATCAGCGACGACCGGCGCGAGAACAAATTGCCGCGCGTGGTGAACGCGATGTTCGGCATGCTGCCGCGCTTTTTGCGCGAGACCGAGATGATACGCAACGTGCGCGGCCAATCGTATCGTTGGGCGCCAACGCAATTCCGTCTCACCAGTTCGCTCGCCCGCAACACGAATTCCACCACGAGCTTCACCAAGGCCGCCTCGGCGGAGTCGGACACGGGGCAAGTCATCACCGGACTCACGCATGCGTGGGTGAACGCGGCGCGTCTCGAGTTCCGCCCCACCACAAGCCTGTCGGCCAGCATGGACGCGCGGCAGGTACTGGACCTGCGCAATTATCAGGGCGTCGCGATGACGGCCGACAGCACGGATCGACGGCAGGCCGCGGCCGCGGAGCGCTTGCGGTTGTTGGGGGCGTCGGTGGGGCTGGAGCAGGACCGCAACCTGACCAGCGGCGTGCTCTTCCAGCCCAATGTGTCGCTATGGCTGCAGCCGAGGCTCGATTTCCGATCGACGTTTCGATTGTCGAAAGATCCCAATGCGCGTGCGCTGCTGCGCGAAGGCGATACGACCGGCGCGTTCCGGCTGCCCAAACGGTTAGGCGCCGCGCAGTCGTTCACCGCGGGCACGCAGCTGCAGCTCGGGCGCCTGCTGATGGCCCGCACGTCCGACAAGTCCTTCCTGCATCGTTTGGGGAAGATGTTCGCGCCGGCCGACATCACATGGCAGCGTGATCTCACGTCCAACTACGACAACACGGTCTTTGCCCCGGGCTCGGGCTATCAGCTGGGGTTGGGGGGCGTGGAGTCGTTCCGCGGCCTGCCCGGCGGCACGCTGGCCAGCACGGCGGGGCGCGTGCAGAACTTCAGCACCATCGGCGCGCTCAACCTGCCGCTGTCGCTCAACCTGCAGTCGCGCTTCGAGCGCGGCACCACGGAGACGTGGACGCGCCGCGCGCTGGATGGATTCCAGGCGCTGATCACCAGCGAACGCCGCACCTATCCGGACATCAGTGTGCGGTGGAGCTGGCGGCCGGCGCGGTTCACCAAAATCATCTCCATGGTCTCGCTGAATGGCCGCTACGTGGTGAACGAGCAGGAGACCCAGATCCCGAACGAGAGCGGCGGACTGGCCGATCGCAGCAGCACGACGGCGCGTAGCCGGCCCATCTCCGGCTCCATCACGTGGAAGTTCCTCGGGAACCTGACCACCAACGGGTCGCTGGACCGCACGCACCGCGAAGACGCCCGCCCAGGATCGCTCACCACCGGTGACACGCGGCGCGTGTCCTTCGATCTGTCGCGGAACATCAAACTCCCCAAGAAGTGGAATACCCGCACGGGACAGATGCGGACGCAGCTGTCGTATCAGTCGGAGGAGTCGGTGGCGTCGGTGGGGGGCGCGAGCGAGCTGCCGCTGGCAGGATCCGCGTTCTCGTCGTCGGTGCTGACCAACAACGGGCGCCAAGCGTTCAACCTGAACGCGAACACGGACGTCTCCGAGCTGCTGACCTTCAGCATGACGGGTTCGCACATCATCACGTTTGACCGGAACTACAACCGGCGGATGTCGAACACGGTCATCAGCGTAATTCTGCAGATGCGGTTCTTCGCCGGGGAGCTGCGGTAACGCCTGCGTAAGCGCCCGCGGGGGCGCCCGCGTAAGCGCCTGCGTAAGCGCCGGCGGGGTCGCCTACGGTCAGGCAACAAATTGGACGCCCGCGCGGGAAAACGGTGATGATGGTCCGGGCCGGCCGGCGTACTGTGCGGCCATGCCCACCACCGCGGAACGCCACGCTCTCCTCTTCCTCGCCGCCGTCGCCTGCCTGGGCGGCGCGGTCCGCCTGGTGTCGGCGAGCCGGTTCGCCCGCGAACTACATGCCGCCGGCGTACCCGTGGACGGCCAAGACGGGGGCTCTATCGGCGAGCGGGCGCTCGCTCGGCAGATTTCGGCGGTCGATTCGGCCCGACGATCCGGGACGAAACGCACCCGAACCGGCGGCTCAACGCGGCGTGGCAACCGTCCCACCCAACTCGCTGCCGACCGCTCCAGTTCGGGGGAGGAAGCGCCGAAACCTTCCTCACAGATCGTGCCCCCGCACACGCCGAAGGTGGTGGACGTGAACCGCGCGACGCTGACGGAATTGGAAGGACTACCCAGAGTGGGACCGGCGCTCGCACGCCGGATTGTGGCCTGGCGGGAATCGCACGGGCCCTTTCAGTCCATTGACGACCTCCGTCACGTCCGTGGCATCGGACCCGCGACCGCCAGCTTGCTGGCGCCCGCGGTGACGTTTTAGGACGGGCACCGTCCATTCCAATGTGAGGCGTGCCCTCAGCCTCGTAATAGTCTGGCATCCATGAACTGACGATCCCTGAAAGGGTATGGCCGCACCCGCCGCTCCTATTCCATCTCGCGCCGCCGAACGACTCGGCGATCTCCTCATGAAAGAGGGGCTACTCACGCGCGACCAGCTGACCAAGGCGCTCCAGGAACAGTCCCAGTTCCCGGGTCAGCGGCTTGGTCTGACCGTGGTCAAAATGGGGATGGTCCCCGAAACAGAAGTCGTGCGCATGCTGGCCCGCCAGTATCGTATGCCGGCGGTGGACCTCTCGCGCTTCGAAGTGGACACGCGGCTGCTCAAACTCATCCCGGCCGAACTGGCGTCCAAGCACACCGTGCTGCCGCTCAAACGCGATGGACGTCAGCTCACCGTGGCCATCGCCGACCCCACATCGATGGGGGTGGTGGATGATCTCAAGTTCATCACGCGCTACGACATCGTGCCTGTGCTGGCCGGCGAGTATTCCATGCGCGCCGCGATTGAAAAGCACTACGAAGCGAATGAAATCCAGATGCAGTCGCTGCTGCAGGACATCGCGGCAGACGATGATGACGTTGAGGTGCTCGAGACCGACGCGGACGTTAATGAAGCCAACGCGCTCGCCGCGCAGGTAGACGAAGCACCCGTCGTCAAACTCATTAATGCCATTCTGACCAACGCCGTCAACAAGGGCGCGTCCGACATCCATTTCGAGTGCTTCGAACACGAGCTGCGCGTGCGCTACCGCATTGACGGTGCGCTCACCGAAGTCATGAAGCCGCCCCTCAAGATGCGCGCGGCGCTGATCTCGCGTTTCAAGATCATGGCGTCACTGAATATCGCCGAACGGCGCGTGCCGCAGGACGGGCGCATCAAGCTCAAAGTCGGCAAAAAAGTCATCGACTTCCGCGTCAGCTCGCTGCCCACGCTCTTCGGTGAGAAGATCGTGCTGCGAATTCTCGACAAGGGCAACCTGACGCTCGATCTCGAGAAGTTCGGTATTGAGCCCCGCGCCGAGCGCGAGCTGATGGAGGCCATTTCGAATCCGTATGGCATGGTGCTCGTGACCGGGCCTACGGGATCGGGCAAGACAACCACGTTGTACTCGGCACTGTCGAAGATCAACACCGGCGACTTGAACATCATGACCGCCGAAGATCCGGTGGAGTACAACCTGTTTGGCATCAATCAGGTGCAGGTGCGGACCGAGATCGGCATGACGTTCGCCGCAGCACTCAAGGCGTTCTTGCGGCAAGATCCGAACGTCATCATGGTGGGCGAAATTCGTGACCTGGAAACGGGCAGTATCGCCATTAAGGCGGCGCTCACGGGCCACATGGTCATGAGCACGTTGCACACGAACTCCGCGCCGGAAACCATCACGCGTCTGCTGGATATGGGGTTGGAGCCGTTCAACGTGGCGTCGGCGCTCAATCTCATCCTGGCGCAGCGTCTCGTGCGCCGCATCTGCTCCAGTTGCAAAGTGAAGTACGAGCCGGACGATGCCGAACTGATCGGGGCCAAGGTGACGCGCAGTACCACGTTGCGCGATCTCCGCTTCACCGAAGAAGCGCTGGAGAACGCCAAGTCCAGGGCGCAGCCGGATGCCGTGCCATTCCTCACCAACCTGTCGCTGGATACCACCATCGGCGAGCTGCCCTTCTTTAAGGGGCACGGGTGTGACGCGTGCGGCGGGACGGGGCTCAAGGGTCGTCAGGGTCTGTACGAAGTGATGTTTCTCACGCCGCCCATCAAGAAGCTCGTCATGCAGAACTGCGACGTGCAGGTGCTGCGTGAGGGGGCCATCAACGAAGGGATGCTGACGCTCCGCATGGACGGCTGGCTGAAGGTCCTCAAGGGCGTTACGACGCTCGAACAGGTCATCCGTGAAACATCGAGTTGAGTTGCTGTGACGGTGGGTTTCCTCGCTCGTGGCCGTTCGTCCTTGAGACGATGAACCCGAGTTCTTCGTACTGGCTCACGTATTCCGCTCCCCGATGACCGCACCGGCTTCACCCACCGTCTCGCTGCGCACGCTGCTCGATGAAATGATCGAGCGCGACGCATCAGACTTGCATATCACGGCCGGCGACCGGCCGAAGATGCGCATCGACGGGGACATTACGAATTCGAACGTCGAGCACACGCTGACGCCGCGCGACACGCTGCAGCTGGCGTACTCGGTGCTGACAGAAAATCAGAAGAAGCGGTTCGAGATGGAGGACGAGCTGGACTTCTCGTTCGGCATCGCGAATCTCTCGCGCTTTCGCGGCAACGTGTTCAAGCAGCGCGGCTGCGTGAGCATGGTCATCCGCCAGATCCCGTTCCAGATCAAGACGTTCGCCGACCTCCAATTGGCGCCGATCATTGCGACGTTCGCCGAGCGCCCGCGTGGGTTGGTACTGGTCACCGGGCCCACGGGGTCGGGCAAGAGCACGACGTTGGCGGCGATGATTGACAAGATCAACACCGAGCGGCGCGGACACATCATCACGGTGGAAGATCCGATCGAGTTCATCCACCGGCACCGTAACTGCATCATCAATCAGCGCGAAGTGGGCGCGGACACGAAGAGCTTCGCCTCGGCGCTCAAGTATGCCTTGCGCGAAGATCCGGACGTCATCCTCATCGGCGAAATGCGCGACCTGGAGACTATTCAGGCGGCGCTCACCATTGCGGAAACGGGTCACCTGGTCTTCGCCACCCTGCACACCAACAGTGCGGCCGAAGCGATCAACCGCATCATCGACGTGTTCCCCAGTCATCAGCAGAGCCAAGTGCGGGCGCAGCTGGCGTTCGTGCTGGAGGGGATCATCACCCAGGTCCTGATGCCGAAAATCGCCGGTCGCGGTCGAGCGATGGCGTCGGAGATTCTGGTGGTGACGCCGGCCATCCGGTCGCTCATCCGCGACGACAAGGTGCACCAGATCTACTCGCTGATGCAGTCGGGCAAGAAGTTCGGTATGCAGACCATGAACGACGCCCTGTATCAGCTGTACGTGACGCGTCAGGTGAGCGCCGACGAGTGCACGCGGTCGTCCGGCGATCCCAACGAGTTCCTGCGCATGATCGGCAAGGGACCGACCGATGACTCCGCGTTGACCGCCAGCCGAGCGAGCGATCGCCTGTTGGTGGGTGGATTGCGCAAGTAGCAAGGCAGCTGTTGTTGCGGTCACGGCACGTCGCCGAGATCGGTCCTATAGGAGCCCGTCATGCCCACGTTTACGTATACCGCTCGCTCCATCAAAGGTGAGCTGAAGTCTGCCACCATCGACGCGCCCAACCGCGACGAGGCGGTCGCGCAGCTGCGCCGGCAGCGCCTGACCATCTTGAAAGTGGATGAGTCGAAGGGGTTGCCGAAGAAGAACTCAGGGTCGATCAAGATGCGCGACATCGTGATCTTCACCCGCCAGTTCTCGACGATGATCAACGCCGGTCTACCGCTGGTACAGGCGCTGGACATTTTGGCGCGTCAGTCCGAGAACAAGGCGCTGGCGGCGACGGTGCGTGAAGTGGTGTTCGACGTGGAGTCGGGCAACACGGTCGCCGACGCCATGCGCAAGCATCCCAAGGCGTTCTCCGACCTGTACACCAACATGGTGGCCGCCGGCGAGGCCGGCGGTATTCTCGATACCATCCTGAATCGCCTGGCGATCTTCATGGAGAAGAACGACGCGCTGGTGCGGAAGGTGAAAGGCGCGATGATCTACCCCACGGTGATCATGTGCGTGGCCGCGCTCTGCGTGGTCATTCTGCTCTGGAAGGTGATCCCGGTGTTTGCCAGCATGTTCGGCAGCATCGGCCAAGAGCTGCCGCTGCCCACGCGGATCGTGATCGGCGCGTCAGGATTCCTGAACACGTACTGGTGGGCGCTGCTGCTTGGCGGCAGCGGGACCGCGTATCTCGTCAAGAAGTACTACGCCACGTCCAGCGGTCAGTTGGTGATCGACCGCATGCTGCTGCATGTGCCGGTGCTGGGCGACGTGCTGCGCAAGTCGGCGGTGTCGCGCTTCACGCGCACGCTGGGCACGCTCATCTCATCGGGCGTGAGCATTCTGGACGGTCTCGAAATCACGGCGCGCACGTCGGGCAACCGTGTGGTGCAGGACGCCATCATGGGCAGCCGCGCCAGCATCGCCGGCGGCGAAACGATTGCCGGTCCGCTGCAGAAATCGCAGGTGTTCCCGCCCATGGTGATCAGCATGATTGCGGTGGGTGAACAGACCGGCGGCCTAGACGAAATGCTGACCAAGATTGCCGACTTCTACGACGACGAAGTGGACGCCGCCGTGAGCGCGCTGCTCTCGCTGCTGGAGCCGATCATGATCGTGTTCCTCGGCGTGGTGGTGGGCGGCATGATTGTCGCGATGTACCTGCCGATCTTTGACATGGTGAATGCGGTGAAGTAGGGCGGGGGGTGAGGGCGTCCGCCAATCGGCAGGCGCCCCACATTACATTGCGCGAATGGATCGCAATCACCCATGCCCCTGTGGCTCCGGCAAAAAGTTCAAGAAATGTCACGGTGCCGCCGTGCCCCCCGAAGCGGCGGCACTGCCGGCCGATGCGCGGGCGGAATGGCTGCGTGGCGATGTTCTGCTGCAGCGGCAAAAGCGCGTCGGGCAGGATCTGCTAGACTGGGCCGACAAGAAGCTCCGCCCCGAGTGGATTGACGCGGCGCTCGATGCGTGGGGCGTGACGGAGGACGAGGATATCGACGAAGGGGCCGCCGATCTCTTCACCGCCTGGTCGCTGTGCACGTACGAGCCGCCATCGCTCGGCAGGCCCATTGCCGCCGCGTGGCTGGACGATGCGGCCGGGAAGCGCGCCGACGCCGACGCGCGCGCGCTCGTGACGGCCTCGGTGCACGTACCGCTGGGTCTGTGGGCCGTCGAAACGGTGGAACCCGGTGTCGGCGCCACCATCACCGATCGGCTCAGCGACATCACCTGCTTCGTCCATGAACCCGACCTCACGCACGATCTCGGCGTCAGCGAGTTCGTGCTGGCGTACACCATTCAGGTGGATGGCGTGCACGTCTTCTCGGGGCTGCACGCCGATACGCTGGTGTACGTGGACGGAAAGGCGCTGCTGGCGGAAATCTGCGCTGACGCCGGCGTGGCCACCGCCCCGCTGCCCGCCGCGCTGCAGCGGGACCCGTCGTGGCAGCTGCGACTCGCGCGTCAATTTTCCGCGTTGGCGGCGGCCAGCTACGGCGATGATGATGACGACGGCGATGAGGACGGGGCGGGCCCGGCGTAATTGAGCCGCGTCGGCCGCGGCGCATGCGGACACGCCAGCGGATTCCGCCCGCCCGCCGTAGTTTGGAGCAGCCCCCCGTTGTCTCCGAACCTCCGACGGTCCTCATGCGCGCACTGTTCTGCAGTCTCATCGCCCTGCCCAGCCTCCTGCTCGCGCAGGGCGCCACGCCACCCAAGGTCGGACCCGCCAAGGGCACTGTCATCGTAGTCGGTGGCGGTTCTATGGGGCCGGAGATTTATGAGGCGTTCATCAAGGCCGCGGGCGGTCCGGATGCGCTGATTGTCACCGTGCCCAATGCCGGGGGCGCCGACAGCTATCCGCAGGACGGGCCCAGCACGCGCGGATGGAAGCAGTACGGTGCGAAGCACGTCTACACGTACTTCACGAAAGATCGGAAGCTGGCCGACGCCGATTCGTTTGTGGCCGTGCTCAAGAAGGCCGGCGGCATCTGGTTTGAAGGCGGACGGCAGTTCCACCTCGTGGATGCCTACGCTGGCACGAAGACCGAAGCGGCGTTTAACGAAGTCCTCGCGCGCGGTGGCGTGGTGGGCGGCTCGTCGGCGGGTGCCTCCATTCTTGGCGACTTCCTCGTGCGCGGTGCGCCGTCCAACAACAACTTCATCATGGAGTACCCCGGGTACCAGAAGGGCTTCGCGTACCTGCGCGGCGTGGGCATTGATCAACACGTCGTCGCGCGCGAGCGGCTGGCCGACCTGGCCGATTCTATCATCCCGCGCTACCCAAACCTGCTGGCCATCTCGGAAGACGAGGGCACGGCGTGGGTGGTGCGCGGCGACACGGGCACGATTGTCGGGCGCAACAAAGGGTTCGTGTACAACGGCAAGGACACGCCCGATGCCGGCACGCCGTTGCTGACGCTCTATCCGGGCGACACGTACAACCTCGCCACGCGCCGCGTGATCAAGCGCGCCAGCGCGGGCTCGCCGGTCACCGCGGCGTTTGTGTCGTCGTTGTTCGCGAAGTACAACGACGCGGCGGCGGGTGGCGCGACGGTGCTGGTGGCGATGGACGGCAAGGTGCTGATCGATCACGCCTTTGGCATTCCGCCGCAGGCCAAGTACATGCCGCGCACGACGGTGCCGCAGTTCCCCGTGGGCGCTATTACCGCCGCCTTTGAGTCGATCTGCGCGCAGGTCCCTGAGCCCGCCGGTCGCGGTGGTGGCGCGGCCTCGGCCGACAGCGCGGCGCCGGCGGCTGCCGGGCGTGGT